>NZ_CP048437.1:2482018-2792270 GCF_010509575.1 Faecalibacterium duncaniae
TGCCATGGCATCCACCACCAGCAGCGTCTCGTCCACGGGGACAGCTTCCTTGATCTGCACGAGCTCCTGCATCAGGACCTCGTCGATCTGCAGACGGCCGGCGGTATCCAGGATCACGATGTCGTTGCCGTAATCCCTGGCGTGGGCCAACGCCTTGCGGGCGATCTCCGGGGGCTTGGCACCCGGCAGCGTGAACACGGGTGCACCTGCCTGCCCGCCCACCACCTGCAGCTGGTCGATGGCGGCGGGGCGGTAGATATCGCAGGCCACCAGCATGGGGCGGCGGCCCTGCTTGATGAAGTATTTGGCAAGCTTGGCTGCGTGGGTCGTTTTACCGTTGCCCTGCAGGCCGCAGAGCATGATGATGGTCTGACCCTTGTTCTTGACGATCAGGCGGGGGGCTTCCTCGCCGCCCATCAGGGCAACGAGCTCCTCGTTGACGATCTTGACCACCTGCTGGGCGGGGGTCAGGCTCTCCATGACCTCCTGACCCATGGCACGCTCGGAGACCTTGGCACAGAAATCCTTGGCAACCTTGTAGTTGACATCGGCTTCCAGCAGAGCCATCCGCACCTCGCGCATGGCGGCTTTGATATCGGCCTCGGTCAGCTTGCCGTGGCCGCGCAGCTTTTTGAACACACCGGCAAGGCGGTCGGTCAAAGATTCAAATGCCATGTTCGGTGCTCCTCTCAAAATAGTAATGGTGTCAGCTCTCGTTGACTTCGTCGATGGAGCGGATCAGCCCCAGCATCTTGTTCAGCGTTGCTGCATACTCAGTGGTGGTGAGCCTGGCATAGGGGCCGGTGCACTCGAACCGCGCGTCAATGACCAGCTGTTCCAGCTCCTCCAGCTTTTCCTGCACCCGGCGGTAGCGGCCTGCAAAGCCAACCTTGGCTTCCAGCTCTTTCAGGGTGGTCTCGCCATGCTTGATGGCATCCCGTGCGCCCTGACGGGTGATCCCGAAGTTTTCCCCGATCTCACTGAGGGAGAGGTCGTCGTTGTAATACTGGTTCAGCATCTCGCGCTGCTTGGGCGTGAGCACCTCGCCATAAAAATCGAGCAGATAGCCCATTTCAAAGTCTTTTGCCATGATGCGTTCTGCCCTGACCTCCATTTGTTGTAAAGTTTATTTGCTTTACATACGGAGTATAGCAGACATTCTTTTCCTTGTCAAGGCTTTTTTCCATCACTCTGCTGATTTTTCAGCAGATTTTTCTCCATTTTGTCCAATTGCGGCTTGACGCTGGGCACAGGATGCGCTACCTTATAGGTATTAAACCTCTCAGTCTAGGCCTGATGGCTTTGCCAGCTCCCCTAACAGGGGAGCCCTTGGCATGGCAGACAGTTCTGTGCTGACTGCTCAGGTTTGCGTAAGGGAGGAATTTCGTGGCAATCTATCCAAACATCTACCAGACCCTGGTCCCCTGTCCGATCGTGGAGCTGCGGGGCTATCTTGCCGCCTGCGGGCTCAAAGGGCGGCTGTATGCTTACCTTGATTATAATGGGCCCACCGGCACGTCCCGCGATTCGGTGGCCGAGGGGATGCTGGCCCTTGCGGCGGAAAAGCACAAGCTGCTCCCTGGCCAGCCCATCATTGAAGCGGCCTCCGGCTCCTTTGCCATGGCGCTGGCCCTTGCCGGGCGGACGGCGGGCCACCCCGTGGTGCTGACCATGCCGGAGGATGCCCCGGCCCTGCGGCAGGAATACCTGCTCCGGCTGGGGGCACAGATCCTGCATTCCCCCGCCCAGCGGGGCCTTGCGGGGGCCCGGGCGCTGGCAGAGACCACCGCCGCCGAAAAGGGCTGGTACTATATGAACTGGCTTGCCAACGACGATAACCCCGAATACCATCGCCGGGTGACCGGCCCCGCCATCGTGCAGGCCATCTCCCGGGAGGGCCGCAGTCTCGTGGACACCATCACCGTCGGCGTGGGCAGTGCGGGCACCATCACCGGCGTAGGCGAGACCATCAAGGCCTGGACCAACGATGTCCGCATCGTGGCCGTGGAACCCTTTGAGAATCAGGCTCTGGGCGGCGGCTTCACCGGCGGGCACGGCATCCCGGATATCGGCTACGGCATCGTGCCGGGCAATTACAACGCCTATGTTGTGGATAATGTAGCCGCCGTTACCAGCACCGATGCCAACCGCGCTGCACAGCGGGTCCTTGCCACCGATGCCATTCCCGCCTCCCCTGCCGCCGGTGCAGCCCTCCACGCCGCTGCACAGCTGATTGCCACCGGCACCAGCCGCTCGGCGCTGGCCATCTTCAGCGGACGGCAGGCATTTAATCTATAAAGAAAAGAGAGTTCCAAATGACCAAGGATATGACGACCGGCCCGATCACACCGCTGCTGGTCAATTTCACCATTCCCCTTGTGCTGGGCAACCTGTTCCAGCTGACCTATAACGCCGTGGACAGCATCATTGTCGGCAAATTCGTGGGCGAGGATGCCCTTGCCGCCGTGGGCACCTCCAACCCGCTGATGACGCTGGCGATCCTGTTCATCAACGGTGTCTGCCTGGGTGCAGGCATCCTTGTCAGCCTGGCGTTCGGCGCAGGCAACACCGAGCTGGTGGAGCGTCAGGTCTCCACCACCGCCATTGCAGGCTCCGTCTTTTCCCTGGTGTTCTCGCTGACCTGTGTGATTTTGGCAAACCCGCTGCTCCGTCTGCTGCAGGTACCGGAAGAGATCCTTCCCATCGCTGTGAACTACCTGCGTATCGTGTTCGGCGGGCTGCTGTTCACCTTCTTCTATAATTTCCTCGCCGCCACCATGCGCGCGCTGGGCGACAGCAAAAGCGCGCTGTACTTTCTGATGATCAGTTCGGTGCTGAACATCGGCGGTGACCTGTTCTTTGTTGAGGTGCTGGACTGGGGCTCCGAGGGCTGTGCCCTTTCCACCGTGCTGAGCGAAGCGCTCTGCTGCGTGTTCTGCCTGATCTATATCCGCTGGAAGGTCCCTGTGTTGCAGCTGGGCAGGCGCTGGTTCATTTTTGACTCCTCGCTGCTGAAAAAGACCATCAGCTACGGCTGGACCAGCGCCATGCAGCAGGCCACCGTTCAGCTGGGCAAGATCGCCATTCAGGCCATCGTGAACACCATGGGTGTCAGCGCCATGGCAGCCTTTGCCGCCGCAGGCCGCATCGATGACTTTGCCTATGTGCCCCAGCAGAACATCGGCCATGCCACCACCACCCTGATGGCCCAGAACCGCGGTGCAAGTAAAAAAGAGCGTGTCCGCGCCAGCTTCTTCTGCGGCCTGAAGTTGGAGTTCCTCTACGCCATTTTTATCACCGCTGTCTGCTTCTTCTTTGCCGAGCCCATCATCCGGCTCTTCGTCACCGATGCCGCCGTGGTGCATCTGGGAGTGCGCTTTTTGAAGCTGGTCTCCCTGTTCTATCTGATGCCCTCGCTGACCAATGGCATCCAGGGCGGCTTCCGCGGCCTGGGCGACCTTAAGATCACCCTGAACAGCAGCACGCTCAACATGGCAGGCCGTGTGGCGGCCGCTGCCGTCTTTGTGCTGCTGATGAAGATGGATATCGAGGCCCTGCCGTACAGCTATGTTGTGGGCTGGATCCTCATGCTGGTCTATGAAGCCCCCATGATGGTGAAGTATCTGCGGAAGGGCGAGCTGTAAGCCTGACACCGCCCCGGGCAGACCCGTGCTCTCACTCTGCCCGCTCGATCTCCCGGTACAGCCATTCCAGTGCATCAGAGATGCCGCCCAGCTGATCGATGAGCTTCTCCTTTACGGCCTTTTTGCCGTCCAGCATGGTGCCCACGTCCATCACCAGCTCACCGGTGCGGAGCATCAGCTCCGAGTAGCGCGCTGCCGTAATGCCGCTGTGGCCCGCCACAAAGCCGGTGATGCGCTCCTGCATCTGCTCGAACCATCGCATGGTCTGGGGCACGCCCAAAATCATGCCGGAGTGGCGGACCGGGTGCACCGTCATGGTCGCCGTGGGCACGATAAAGCTGCGCCGGGCGCTGACTGCCAGCGGGATGCCGATGGAGTGGCCCCCGCCCAGCACGACCGTGGCACTGGGCTTCGAGATGCTGGCAATGAGTTCTGCCAGCGCCAGCCCGGCCTCCACGTCCCCGCCCACGGTATTGATGAGCACCAGCAGGCCCTCCACAGCGGGGTCCTCCTGCACTGCCACCAGCTGCGGGATCACATGCTCATACTTGGTGGTCTTCTGGCCCTGCGGGGCCTCCACATGGCCCTCGATCTGGCCGATCACGGTCAGGCAGTGGATGGCATGGGGGCCGCGGGTGCGCCACACCGTGCCCAGATCTTCCAGCTGCTCTTTCTCCAGCCGCTGCTGTTCGGTGGTTTCCTTTTCATATTCCGGCATGTTGGCTCCTCCTCAGGGTGTTTTTTTCAGTGTTCCCGGGGATCGAAGCAATATGCGGCGGCTAAGATTTCTTTACTTTGAAAAAAATTGGCCCAGAGGATTTGACATTCTGTCTCATTGCAGTATACTTTATACTAAGAATAAGATTGACAAGTATATATCATTATTGTTCAGAAACTGTCTTAATCGCCGGTGCACCTTGCAGGGTGCAAAGAGACCGGCATTCCCTTTGGATGAAAGGAGAACCATTTCCATGAACAATCCCGGCAAAGCTTCCCTTCCGGTGATCAAGCGCCTGCCCAAGTACTACCGCTACCTGCGGACGCTGAAGAACGACGGCATCACCAGCATCTCCTCCCGCGAGCTGGCCGCCCAGATGGGCACCACGGCCTCTCAGGTGCGGCAGGATTTCAACTGCATCGGCGACGTGAACGGCCGCCAGGGCATCGGCTACTCGGTGGAGAACCTGCTTTCCATCCTGGAGCATCTGCTGTTCGGCAACGGTGACCTGCTGCCCACCATCCTCATCGGCTGCGGCCGGTTGGGCAAGGCAGTCAGCCGCTTCATCACCACCGACACCAACGGCTACAAGCTGATCGCCGCCTTTGACAATTCCCCCAGCGAGGTGGGCAAAGAGATCAACGGCATCCAGATCTTACACGTTGACGAGCTGGAGGCCTTCTGCGCAGAGCATAAGCCTGAGGTGGCTGTGTTCTGTGTGCCCCGCAGCGGTGCGGAGGAGCTCAGCGGCCGGCTGGTCGAGCTGGGCATCAAAGGCTTCTGGAACTTCTCCCACTATGACCTGTCGGTGCCCTACCCCGAAGTGGTGGTGGAGAACGTCCACCTGGGCGACAGCCTGATGAGCCTGGGTTACCGCCTGCGCAATCAGGACTGATCTAACATCTATTCATAACATATCACAGAAAACAGGCAGCCCTCTCCCCCCGAACGAGCAGAGAGGGTTGCCTTTTTATGAGGAGAGCAACTATGGCGAAGCTATACTTCCGATACGGTGCCATGAACAGCGGCAAAAGCACCGCGCTGATGCAGGTGGCCCACAACTACGAAGAGCAGGGGATGCGGGTGCTGATCCTGAAGCCCCAGGTGGACACCAAGGGCGGCGGCGAGCTGGTCAGCCGCCTGGGCGTGCGCCGCAGGGCCGACCTGCTCATCCCGCCCGAGGTGGATGTGTTCGAGGCCGTGCGCGCCGCTTCTGCCGGGGAACAGCCGCTGGCCTGTGTTCTCTGCGACGAGAGCCAGTTCTTTACCCCGGCACAGGCCGAGCAGCTGTTCATGGTCACGGTAGACCTGAACATCCCGGTCATCTGCTACGGCCTGCGGTCAGACTTCTCCCTCAAGGGCTTCCCCGGCTCCACCCGTCTGCTGGAGCTGGCCCACACCATTGAGGAGATGAAGACCATCTGCACCTGCGGGCGCAAGGCCACCTGCAACTGCCGCAGGGTCAATGGGGAGTTCGTCTTTGAGGGCGAGCAGGTCGCCATCGATCTGGAAAACGATGTGCAGTACGTCAGCATGTGCCCCCAGTGCTATTTCAAGGCACGGCGGGCGTTTTACGCCAAACGGAACGCACAGTAAGTGTCGATCTCCGGCAGGCACAGGAGCCCTCTCCTGCGTGAGATCCCAGATCTCCCAAAAGATTTTTACAGTTTTCAGAGCGCTGCCCAGCCGGGCAGCGCTCTTTTTTGCTCGTCCTCTTTTGAAGTGATATATCAGTTGTATCCCACTGCGAACGTTTTTTGCGCAATTGATATATCAGTTTATAAAATAGCGATATCGTCACTTTTTTCACACGTTGTATACAACATTATACCGTCAATTTCGCAACAAGTTACAATACTATTGCAATTTTAGAGGTTCTGCTACACTCTCTCGGCCCGTTTCTATGCAATCTATCCAATTATGCAGATTGCATATTTTTTCGCTCCAAGTTTATTCATTTCGGCAATGCCGTCAAATCGCTGCAAATCACGAGAGCAATATTTGTTCGTTTTTTGTCCGTATCACTTCAATTTACATCTTTCTTTTTCCCATCCCTTTTGTTATCATATTTGTATACAACGAGCCTTGTGCAGAAAGGCCCGCTCGATGTTTTTTGATTTATTAGGAGGAGAACAACAATGAGCAAGGCAATTTCCCGTCGTGATTTCCTGAAGGTCACCGGTGCTGTTGGTGCAGCTGGTCTGCTGGCTGCCTGCGGCGGCAATGGCGGCGCTGCTTCCAGCACCGCTTCTTCCGCAGCCGAGGCTGCTTCTGTGGCTGGCCTGAGCAGCGATCCCGTTACCCTGACCATGAGCTGGTGGGGCGGCGAGTCCCGCCACAACGCTTATCAGGAGGCCCTGAAGGCTTTCTCTGCTGAGCACACCACCATCACCGTCAACCCCACCTTCGCTGCATGGTCCGGCTGGGAGGACACCATGTCCACCAAGTTTGCAGGCGGCGTGGCTGAGGATGTCTGCCAGATCAACTGGAACTGGCTGTACAACTACTCCGGCAACGGCCAGACCTTCCTGGATCTGAACAGCGTCACCGATTACCTGGATATGTCCCAGTGGGACGACGCAAAGCTGGGTGCCTGCAACGTTGCAAATGCACAGCAGTGCGTGCCCATCTCCATGACCGGCCGTATCTTCTACTGGAACATGACCACCTTTAACAAGGCTGGCATCACCGAGGTTCCCGCCACTGAGGATGACCTGTTTGCAGCAGGCAAGGCTTTCCAGGAGAAGTTGGGCGATGATTACTATCCCCTGCACCTGGGCGCATACGACCGTATGATCCTGATGGTGTTCTACCTCGAGTCCAAGTACGGCAAGGACTGGGCAGATCCCACCACCTCTACCCTGAACTACACCGCTGACGAGATCGCCGAGGGCATCGACTTCATCAAGAGCCTGGTCGACGGCCACGTCATCATGCCGCTGCCCACCTACTACGGTGCAAACGGCGACGGTGCTACCCACCAGTCCAACGAGTGGATCACCGGCAAGATCGCCGGCATCTTCGAGTGGGATTCCGCTGCTTCCAAGTACCAGGACGCTCTGGACGAGGAGAACAAGCCCGGCTTCACCGTTGGTGAGGAGATCAAGTTCGGCGATTACAACGGCGGCTTCTCCAAGGTCTCCATGGGCATGGCCATCACCAAGACCTGCAAGAACCCCGCTGAGGCTGCTACCCTGATCGAGTACCTGTGGAACGGCGACGGCGCTGCCATCATGGGTTCCGAGTGCGGCATCCCCGCTTCCAAGGCTGGTCTGGCTACCGCTCAGGCTGCCGGTAAGATCAACGAGCTGGTCGCTGAGGCAAACGGCAAGGTCATGAGCTTTGTTTCCTGCCAGCTGGATCCCCTGTTCGAGTCTTCCGATTTGAAGGCTACCGGCACCGGCACCTATCAGGAAGTGTTCGATACCGTTGACTACGACAACAAGAGCGGCGCAGATGTTGTTGACGTTCTGCTGGACGGCATGTCTGCTGTTGGCTACACTGTCTGATCTTCTTTGCTGACCTGAGTCAAATTACATATCAGGGGCATCGTCCACCCGTAGGCCCGATGCCCCTTTTTTCTCAGGCACAGGTTACAATTTTCTGACAAATCTGTTGCCAAAGTGTGACATAAGGTTTGTTGCACTGATTTTCACCAAAGGAGGATCCCCGGATGAAAGAAAGCAAAGCGCCCTCTCTCGGGCGTACCCCCGCACAGAAGTTCCTGGATAAGTGGCAGGGTCTGATCTACCTGATCCCCTGGATCATCGGCTTTATCGTGTTCAAGGCCATCCCCTTCGGTCAGTCGCTGTATTACAGTTTCACCGACATGAACTTCTTCAATGGCATCCACCAGTACGGCGTGATGAACTACGTCACCGCCTTCTCTGATGCCAAGGTCACCAAGGCTCTGGTCACCACCTTCAAGTACGCCTTCATCACCGTGCCCCTGAAGCTGATCTTTGCTCTGTTCATCGCATACATCCTGAACTTCAAGATCGCCTGCGTGAACCTGTTCCGTACCGTTTACTACATCCCGTCCATTCTGGGTGGCTCCGTTGCCATCGCCGTGCTGTGGAAGGCTGTTTTCCGTGATGATGGTCTGGTCAACACCATCATCCGCGCCATCACCTTCGGCCACGCACAGGGCCCCTCCTGGCTGAGCGACCCCAACTATGCGCTGTGGATCATCTGCTTCCTGCGCATCTGGCAGTTCGGCTCCGCCATGGTGCTGTTCCTGGCCGCCCTGAAGGGCGTGCCTGCAGACCTGTACGAGGCTGCCACCATCGATGGTGCCGGTAAGTGGAAGCAGTTCTTCTCCATCACTGTTCCCATGATCACCCCCATCATCTTCTACAACCTGGTCACTCAGATCTGCCAGGCTTTCCAGGAGTTCAACGGCCCCTTCATCATCACCAACGGCGGCCCGCGCAACTCCACCACCCTGATCTCCATTCTGGTTTACAACTACGCCTTCAAGTCCAACCAGATGGGCATGGCTTCCGCTCTGGCCTGGATCATGTTCGTGATCGTCTGCATCCTCACGATCATCGCCTTCACCAGCCAGAAGAAGTGGGTCTACTACTCGGATGAAAGGTAAGGTGTGACAGTATGGGAATGAAAGCATCCAACGCCATTGCGACGTTTTTTAAGTATCTTGTCCTGATCCTGGTGGGCCTGATCATGATCTATCCCCTGCTGTGGATGGTCAGCGCTACCTTTAAGGACAACAGCGAGATCTTTGCAGGCATCGGCCTGTGGATCAAGAACCCCACCCTGGAGGGCTACAAGAACGCGCTGAACAACTTCGGCGGTTCCATCAACATCCTGCAGGCCATGCTGAACACTTATTCTTATGTTCTGCCCAAGGTCATCTGCACGGTGGTCTCCTCCTGCATTGCAGCCTACGGCTTTGGCCGTTTCGACTTCCCGGGCCGGAAGATCCTGTTCAGCATCATGCTGGCCACCCTGTTCCTGCCTCAGGTCGTTCTGAACGTTCCTCAGTTCCTGCTATACACCAAGTTCGGCTGGGTCAACAGCCCGTTCTATCTGGCCATCTGGGTCCACACTGCATTTGCAACTGAGACCTACTTTGTTTACCAGCTGGTGCAGTTCATGCGCAATGTCCCGCGCGATCTGGACGAGGCTGCCGCCATTGATGGCTGCAACTCCTTCCAGACCCTGTACAAGGTCATTGTCCCCATGCTGATGCCCGCTCTGGTGTCCTGCGCACTGTTCCAGTTCATGTGGAGCTGCAACGACTTCATGGGCCCCCTGCTTTACGTGCAGACCCCTGCAAAGTACCCCATGTCCCTGTTCGTCAAGCTGTCCATGGACGGTGATACCGGCTTTGCCTGGAACCGTATCCTGGCCCTGTCCCTGATCTCCATCCTGCCGCAGCTGATCGTTTTCTTCTGTGCACAGGATCAGTTCGTCGAAGGTATCTCCGCCGGTGCTGTCAAGGGCTAAGCACCCCCTCTGCGGACAGAACCATTGACTTTCGATGAATAAGCAACGCCCCCTGTGCACAGCACAGGGGGCGTTGTTCTTATCCGCGGTGGCTCTTGCGGTATTGCAGCGGCCCCGTTCCCATCGTCTCGCGGAACACGCGGCGGAAATGGGCGGCGGAGGCAAAGCCGGTCTGCTCGGCCACCGCGCTGATGTTCAGGTCGGTGCTCTCCAGCAGACGCTGGGCAGCCTCGATGCGGCGGCCATTGATGTAATCCACAATGGACTGGCCCGTGACCCGCCGGAACAGTCGGCTCAGGTAATAGGGTGACAGGTAGAACCGCGCAGCCACATCTGTCAGGGAAAATTTCTGCTGGTAGTTGGCTGCAAGGTAAGCGCAGATCTGTTCCACCGTCTCGTTGCGGGGGCGGATATCCTGTTTTTCACTGCGGCACTCCTGCTCCACATAGTGCAGGATGAGGGTAAGATAGATCATGCCGGGGCTTTCCGGCTCGCTCTCGGCGCTCTGCATCATGCCCAACAGGGTGCGCAGGCGGCCTGACCACTGCACCGGGCCGTACAGGGCCGTTTGTGCTCCCGGCTCGAACAGCGGCATGAAATCCCGCTGCATCAGGTTTTTGAGCACCGGGAGAACGCCCGCCGGGAACCGGCAGCCGAGGAGCTCGGGGGCAATGTGGCCCGCCTGCTGCAGCAGGCCTCCGCCGGGGCCCAGCAGCAGCACACAGCCCGGGTTCACCAGCAGGCTCTCGCCGCCCCGCACCAGCGTAAAGCTGCCGCCGGACACCAGAATGATCCGGCAGATCTCCTCCTCCTCGGCCAGCTCATACTGGCCGGTCTGGAACCGCAGCGCCTTTGCCGTTACCCGGCCGCTCCATTTTTCCCGTTCCGCTTTCATCCGCACACCCCATTCAACAGTTTCTTTTTCTCAGTGTACCATGCCTGCCACCTGTGGGCAACCCCCTACTCAAACACACTTTACATGGTCAAGTGTAAAACATGCCCGTCACCTGTGGGCAACCCATAAATCTTTCAACATCCAAGGAGGCATCCTGTTTATGAAGCTTTCCCTGATCCGTTCCATGACCCGCAGTGCCGTGTTCGAGCTGGAAAACGGCCTGTGCTATCGTCCGGCGCATCCCTTCACCATTCAGCTGAACGGCGAGACCGTTTACACTGCCTGCGAGACCAACGTGTTCTCCCTGTTCAGCCTGCTGCCCGGCACCCCCTACACGGTTGCCGTGCAGGCTGAGGGCGAGACCCTGACCCTCGATTTCACCACTGAGGCTGAGACCTTCTTTGTGGACGCATCCCGCTACGGCCTGGTGGCCGACGGCACCACCGACAACACCGGCAAGCTGCAGGCTGCCCTTTCCACCTGCCCCAAAGGCGGCACGGTGTATGTGCCCGCCGGGCGCTACCGCACCTCCAGCCTGTTTATGAAGAGCTGCACCACCCTCTACCTGGAAAAGGGTGCTGTGCTGCTGGGCGACAATGACCGCACCCACTACCCCATCCTGCCCGGTGTCATCCCCAGTGAGAACGAGGTGGATGAATACTACCTGACCGGCTGGGAGGGCAACCCGCTGGACAGCTTTGCCGGTCTGCTGAACATCACTCAGGTGCACGACGTGGTGGTGACCGGCGAGGGCACGCTGGACTGCGATGCCCAGAACGGCGACTGGTGGATCAACCAGAAGGTCAAGCGGATCGCATGGCGGCCCCGCGCGGTGGCCGCGGTGGACAGTGAGAATGTCTGCCTGCACGGCATCACGGTGCAGAACAGCTACTCCTGGACCATCCACCCCATCTTTGTCAAGCATCTGGATCTGCTGAACTTCAACATCAACAACCCCTACAACGCCCCCAACACCGACGGCATCGACCCCGAGAGCTGCGAGTACATCCGCATCATCGGTGCGAACATCCATGTGGGTGACGACTGCATTGCCATGAAAGCCAGCAAGGTGTTCCTGGGCATGAAGCTGAAAAAGAGCTGTGAGCACACTGTGATCCGGAACTGCCTGCTGGACAAGGGCCATGGCGGCATCGTCATCGGCAGCGAGATGAGCGGCGGCGTGAAGGATATGGTGGTGACCCAGTGCCTGATGGACCACACCGACCGCGGCCTGCGGGTCAAGACCCGGCGCGGCCGCGGCAACACCGCCGTCATCGACGGGCTGGTGTTCCGCAATGTGGAGATGCGGGGCGTCAAGACTCCCTTTGTCATCAATATGTTCTATTTCTGTGACCCGGACGGCCACAGCCCCTATGTCCAGTGCCGCGATGCTATGCCGGTGGATGAGTACACCCCCAAGCTGGGCAGCCTGACCATGGAGGATATCGTGGCTACCGACGCACAGTTCGCGGGCTGCTACTTCGACGGCCTGCCGGAGCAGCCCATCGAGCGCATCTCCATGAAGAATGTCACCATCACCTTTGACCCCAACGCCGAAGCCGGTCAGGCCGCCATGGCGGACAACCGCCCCAACGTGAAAAAGCTGGCCATCTACGCGGAGAACGTCAAGGAGATTGACCTGCACAACGTCAAGATCACCGGCTACGAGGGCGAGCGCCTGCGCTTTGCCAATGTCGGCCATTTCGAGGAGGACTGACCCATGACCCATGAAGAAATTCTCACCCTGCTGGGCGACTATGTGGACTACCTGATCGCCAATTCCAGCGCCGAAGCCCCCATGTGGAACATTGAAAAGGTGCGCAGCGGCAAGCCCAACAAGTGGAACTACATCGACGGCTGCATGATCACGGCCTGCCTGAGCCTTTACAAAACCACCGGGGACGAGAAGTACCTGAGCTTCTCCAAGGACTTCATCGACTTCTTTGTGCAGGAGGATGGCTCCATCAAGACCTATGACCCCAAGGAGTATAACCTGGACAACGTGAACCAGGGCAAGAACCTGTTCACCCTGTACGACATCTTCGGAGATGAGAAGTACCGCCGGGCCATTGACACCATCCGCAGCCAGCTGCTCACCCAGCCCCGCACCAAGGAGGGCAACTTCTGGCACAAGGATATCTACCCCTGGCAGGTCTGGCTGGACGGCACCTACATGGCCCAGCCCTTCTACATGGAGTACGAGACCCGCTACAACAAGATGCAGGGCTGTATTGACAGCTACAAGCAGTTTATGAACATCAAAAAACACATGCGGGACGAAAAGACCGGCCTGTACTACCACGGCTACGACGAGAGCCGCCAGATGTACTGGGCTGACCCCGTGACCGGCTGCAGCCCCAACTTCTGGCTGCGGGCCATGGGCTGGTTCATGGTGGCCATGGTGGATGTGCTGGAGCGGATGGACGAGCAGCTGTACAACGAGTACCGCGGCATCATGGCACAGCTCCGCCAGACCATTGAGGATGTGCACAAGTTCCAGGACGAGGAGACCGGCATGTTCTGGCAGGTGATGGATCACCCCGGCGTGGAGGGCAACTACCTTGAGACCAGCGGCACTGCCCTGTTCGCCTATGCGGTGCTCAAGGGCGTGCGCCTGGGCTACCTGCCCAAGCGGATGGCTGCCTGGGCTGAGAAAGCCTTCTACGGCACCTGTGACAGGTACCTCTCCAAGAACCCGGACGGCAGCCTGCAGCTGGATGGCATCTGCCTGGTGGCAGGTCTGGGCGGCAAGGACCACCGCGACGGCTCCCTGGCCTACTACTTCAGTGAGCCTGTGGTCTGCAACGATGCCAAGGGCGTAGGCCCCCTGGTGCTGGCCTACACCGAGATGATCGCCCGCAAGTAATACACGACACAGCAAAAAAGCGAACCGCCATGGTGACAGATGCCATGGCGGTTCGCTTTTACACTTTTTTCTTCGAGCACCCATCGTCCGGGTGCACATTCAGTATACCCGGACAGGTGCCCCCTGTAAAAGGTATCTTTTGTATTGCTGTGATATGTTTTTTGTATGGCTCACACTTCCGTGTGGGAGGCCGCGCTGCTGTCTTCATTTTCCTCATCGAGGTCAGGGCCGGTGCCCTCGTCCAGATCAAGGCGCAGGCGGTCGCTTTCCGCATCATCCAAGTCCCGTTCCTGCCGGGCATCGTATTCGATCCAGAACTCCTCCCGGTGCAGGGCAAAATCAAAGGCTGCCATCAGGCAGGCCCCGCCAAAGGCGCTGACCATCAGCACGATGCAGAGGAGCACCGAGAGGAAATCGTACTTCCAGCGCTGAGGCCTTGCGGCAAAATACAGCACCTCGCACCCCAGCAGGATCAGCCCTGCCGCCGGGGCGATCTTCAGCGCAAGCTCCCAGTTGAAATGCGGCACAAAGAAATAGCAGAGGAACAGCACGCCGCAGGCGATCAGGCAGACTCCCAGTGTCAGGGTGCCCACCCGGCGCACCGGGGCACTCTCCGGGGCTTTGGGGGCCGGGCGCTCTGTTGTGTTATTCTTCTCGTCCATCGTCCTCATCCTCCGGGTCAAGGGTCACCTCACCGGTCGTATCCGGCTCTGCCTTGCGGGCAAAGCGGTCCAGCAGGCTGGGCATCTTCTTTTCGGGCTGATACTCCTGAAAATCGGTCTCCTCCGGGGCGGCGGCTTCCGGGGCAGCTTTCTTTGCTCTGGGGCCCCGCACCAGCCAGATACCGCACAGGATCAGCGCCACGCAGAGCACCACCTCGGGCAGTTGATCCATCACCAGATAGATGGCCCGCCACACCGGAGCCTTCTGACCCCAGCGCCACAGGATATCGCCCAGCGTGTTCATAATGATCTGCTCGTAGGCGATCAGCGCACCGATGGCGATCAGGCACCAGCCCACCAGCTTGTGGCTGTCCATCATCATCCGTGCAAGGCGCTTGTCCTGCGGATCGAAGTGGACCAGATAATCGTCCTCCGGGGCGGTGCCCATGCTGATCTGGGCACGCAGGTTGAAGGTGTCGAAAAAGCTGTACATGAACACCACCAGCAGCGCAAACGCGATGGGCGGGATCAGCATGGCTGCCATGCTGATGGCAGCCGCCATCAGCACCAGCGAAAGGCCGCGCTTCATATATCCCTGATACATCTGGCCCGCGCCCGGGATAAAGGCGAACAGCAGGGTCAGGATGCCATTTTTCTTCATAATCGTTCCCTCATTTCTCTGTATTCGGGGTGTTGCCCGCGATCTTATCGGTCACATCCGTGAGCAGCTTGTGGAGCAAAGAGGAGCTTTCGCCGGCATAGCGGCGGTCCTGTTTTGTCTCCACGGGTCTCCCCAGCTGTTCCGGCGCGGCCTGCGGTCGGTCGTCCTCAATGGGGCGGTATTGCAGGGTGTTCTCCGGAGCCGGGTCGTTCTGGCCGGGTTCCCAGAGCTGGCTCTGGTCGGTTTCCAGCACGGTCTCCCGCCCGGCACCATACTGGATGATCTGCTGCAGCGCCCCGCTCCGCCACAGGGTCAGGGCCAGCACAGCGGCCACACCGGCCACGGCAGCCCTGCCATAGGTATTCTGCATCAGGCGGGCCCAGATCGTGCCCATCACCGCGCCCTGCACACTCTTTGGCGGTGTTTCCAGTGCATCGGCGGTCAAAAGGGCCGTGTAGCGGTCCATGCACTGGTCACAATAGGAGAGGTGTTCGGCGGCTTCCAGCCTGCCCAGCTCATCCAGCTGGCCGTTCATCATGGCCCGGAAGCCCGCGTCGGTCATGCAGCCATCTTCACGAAACAATTCCATCTTCGCTCCTCCTTTCCTGACGGATCTGCTCCGCCAGCATTTTCTTTGCCCGGTAGATCTGCGCCTCCACCGTCTTTTGGGGCCTGCCGCAGAGGGCTGCCGCCTCGGCGGCGGTGCGGCCCTCCAGCAGCATCAGGCGGCAGGGGGTGCGGTACGGCTCCCGCATTCCCAGGATCTTCCCGGTCAGGGTCTCCTCGCTCATGGCATCCAGCACCTGCTGCTCCGGGTCGGAGCCGGGCGGCGCGCCTTCCAGTGCAAGGATATCATCTCCCGGGGTGTTCACCCGGCGCACCCACGCACTGCGCAGGTAGTCCTTGGCTTTGTTGGAAGCGATACGCGCCAGCCACTGCTTTTCGTACCCGGGCGGGCAGCGGTCAATGGCCCGCCATGCGGCCAGAAAAGTCTCCTGTGCCAGATCCTGGGCATCGCCCTCGTCCGGCACCAGCTGGTGGCAGACCGTGTAGACCAGCCCCTGATACTGCCGCACCAGCGCATTGAATTCCAGTGTTGTCAACGGTCCGCATCCCTCCTTTCCTGCCGCTCTGTAATTGAATACGAAACAGAGCGCGGTTTTCCTGCATGAAAAGCAAAACTTTTGAGGCCAACCCTCTCAGTCAAAGCCTTTCGGCTTTGCCAGCTCCCCCGAAGGGGGAGCCCTTGGCATAATGGGCAAGTCTCTTTTGCAATGCCTCAAGTTATGCTATACTATTACTACTATAGCACAAGAAGGAGGCGGTTTCCATGGGGAGAAGCACCAAACAAGCCCTGCTGCAGGCGCTTTCGGCGGCAAAGGGAGCCTATATCTCAGGCCAGCAGCTGGCCGAAGCGCTGGGCGTGAGCCGCGCGGCTGTCCACAAGGCAGCACAGGCGCTTTCGGCCCAGGGATACGCGCTGGATTCCGCCCCGCGCCGGGGCTACCGGCTGGCAGGCGGTGACCCCTTCTGCGCCGAGGCGGTGGGCCCCTACCCCGCCCCCATTCACATCTACGACACACTGCAAAGCTCCAACCTGACGGCCAAGCAGCTGGCGCTGGGCGGTGCGCCCCACGGCACGCTGGTGCTCACGGCCCACCAGAAGGCGGGGCGCGGGCGGCTGGGGCGGCGGTTTGAAAGCCCCGCCGGGAAGGGGGTCTACCTCTCCCTCATCCTGCGGCCCACACTTTCTGCTGCCGATGCCCAGAGCGCGACCATCAGTGCGGCGGTGGCCGTGGCCCGGGCTGTCAAGGCCCTGTGCGGGCTGGAACTGGGCATCAAATGGGTGAACGACCTTTACTATCAGGGCCGCAAGGTCTGCGGCATCCTGACCGAAGCCGGGACCGACATGGAGAGCGGCCAGCTGGAATGGCTGGTGGTGGGCATCGGTCTCAACCTGACCACCTCCCCTGCCGACTGGCCCGAGGAGCTGGCCCGCACGGCAGGCAGCCTTTACCCCGGCGGCCCCGCACCCGTGAGCCGGACGGTGCTGGCCGGGGCCATTGCCCGGGAGCTGCTCTCCCTCTGCCCGGCCTTCGACTGTCTGGACGAGTACCGGGCCCGCTGTTTTGTGCCGGGCCACTGGGTCACCGTCTGCACCGGGGCCGAGACCTATGCCGCAAAGGCCCTTTCCATTGACGATGCGGGCCGTCTGGTGGTGGAGCGCGAGGGCGGCAGGCAGATTGCCCTGCAGCACGGCGAGGTCAGCATCCGGCCCACCTCCACAACATGAAAAATGACCCCTTCCGCCACGCCGACGCATGACGGAAAGGGTCATTTTCTTTTAAGAGATATGTACCGCTTCCAGCACCCTGATGCCCTCCTGCTCCATCACGTCGCGCAGGGCCTCGAGGTAGCCGGGCTTGTCCACCTTGTTCTCAATGCAGCAGGTCAGCACGCCGTGCAGGCTGGTGACCTCCATTGCAAGGGACGCACCGTCCGGCAGCACCCAGGTCTGGAAATCGGTCAGGTACGCTTCCAGCTCCGGGCTGTGCGGCAGCAGCGGGCTGCCGATGTAACTGACCCAGAAATCTGCCGGGAAGCCGCTGATGTACTCGCCCATCTGGAACACACGCTTCTTGATCTTGAGCGCGGCCTTCTGCCGGAACACCTGATACACCCAGCCCATCTGTTCGGCCATGCGGAACAGGCGGCGCTCCGGGGTCAGGCTTTCCCGGATCTCATGGTCGAGCCGCCTTGCAAAGCTGTGGAGCCGGGCCTGCGGCTCCAGCTGCAGGGACAGCTGAAAGGACGCAATGCAGTTGTACAAGGCATGCGGCACCCCCAGCGCCGCGCGGGTGTCGGCGGCATAGCTGTACACAAGATCATTCTTTTCCAGATACCGCTGCGCTGCCTGGCAGGTCAGCCCCATGAGGGCGCTGAAGGGCTTCACGCCCTCCTTCTGCGCCAGATCCACAAGGCTCTGCCTGTCCAGCCGCAGCCGCTGAAAATGGGGCGTGCCCTCGTGGATCTGCAGCACGTCCTTCTGCATGTCGTTGGCCACCTGGCTCTCCGGGTAGCAGGCCAGCAGCTGTTCCACATCGTAGGGCGGGTCAGAGGCAAGGGCCTCGCACACAAAACCGGCGTTGGAGCGCAGGTTGCAGTAGAGCTTGAGCAGCAGGGTGAAAAAGGGCGCGCTGCCCCGGCCATCGGCCAGGAAGTGGAACCAGTCCAGATAGACCGTGTTCCCCTCATAGCCCAGCGAGAAGAGATAATCGTTCGTCTCCTCGGGGATCTTTGGCTGGGTGCTGCCCTGCCGCACACGGCAGGGGGCAGTGTTGGGCTCCAGACGGGCCTCCCGCTTTTCCCACACCACATGGCAGAAATAATATTCTGCCAGCGGGCGGGCCGCATCCAGTGCCTGCTGCAGAAGGGCCGGGTCAACGGCCTCCTTCAGCGTGGCCTGATAGCGGCAGAGGACCTGATTTTCACGGTAGTAGTAGACGATGCCCTGAAACACCGCACGCTGCTCTGCATTCATCCGGAATTTACCCCGCGTTCTCGGCCAGATAATCGGCCAGATCGCCGATGGTCACAAAGTTGCGCAGCTCCTTTTCGGGGATGCGCAGACCAAAGGTCTCTTCCAGATCGGCCACGACGGTCAGGATCTCCATAGAGGACAGATCCAGATCATCCATCATCACGCTGTTTTCGTTGACATCCTCGGGCGAGATCTCTGCCACATCCTCCAGAATTGCCAGGATCTGAGACATGATTTCTGCTCTTTCCATCAAAAAATCTTCCTTTCCGTGAGGGATTTTTTATCGCCTGCAAGGGCGCAGTTTCAGTATGCCACGCGCCGGGCCGGTTTAGCCAGCGGGCGGGGCATTCCTGTGTTTTATAATACCTGTTTTATGGAGGAAATGCAACACACCGGCCGCCCGGTTTTGCGCTTTTTTTACAATTTCCGCGCTTACCTGCGCAGCAGCTTGCCCATGGCGTTGCGGGGCAGGGGCTCGGTGCTGAACTCCACCGCCGTGATCCGCTGGTACAGCGGCAGGGTGCGGTTCAACCCAGTGATAAAGGCCCGGACCTCTGCCTGCTTTTCCTCGGCACAGCAGATCAGCGCGCCGATCTTTTTGCCCATCTCCTTGACCACACACTCCTGCACCTCAGGGCAGGCGTTGAGCTTTCTTTCCAGCTCCTCGGGACTGACGTTCTCGCCGGTGCCCAGAATGATCAGGTTCTTCTTCCGGCCCACCATGTAGTAATAGCCGTCCTCGTCCTCACGGGCCAGGTCGCCGGTGTGGAGCCAGCCGTCTTTGTCGATGATCTCGGCGGTGGCTTCGGGATCCTTATAGTAGCCCAGCATCACACAGCCGCCCCGGATGCAGATCTCGCCGGTCTCATCCAGCTTGTACTCGCAGTGGCTGTCCGGCTTGCCCAGCGCCCGGATATGGGGCTCTGCTTGGGCGTAGTTCACCAGACCATCGCCGCAGGTCTCGGTCATGCCGTAGCACTGGGTGATGTACATGCCGTTTTCCACCAGACCCAGCAGCATCTCGCTGTCGAACATGGCAGAGCTGCCGCAGGGGTTCCACAGGCCGTTCAGCTTATCGGCGCGGCCGCGCTTGACATCCTTGTAGATGCTCTCCATCAGCACCGGGGCCACGGCAATGGAATCGCTGTGCATCAGCCCCAGATCCCGGTAGAAATTCCGCAGATCACTGCAAAGGTTCAGGGCCCAGCCCTTGAAGGGCCAGGAGAACAGGCAGATAAAGGTGCCCAGATGGAACAGGGGCAGGATGGCAAAGTTGCTCAGGACATCGTTTTTGTCCTCGGGCAGCTGCCGGTGCTTGAAGTCCAGCAAGTGGTCGCCCATGGCAACGTGCATCTGCATCACGGTAAAGAAGTTCCGCTCTGCCAGCATCACGGCCTTGCTGCGGCCGGTGGTGCCGGAGGTGAACAGCATGACCATCAGGGCATTGGGGTCGATCTTCTTTTCCAGCCCGCCGGGCGCGGTGTCCTTCCAGACATCCATCGGCCGCAAGCGTTCCCCATACGCAGCCTCCAGCTGGTCACGGCAGCCGTAGTCCACCCCATCGTTCAGGATGAGGGCAGGCTCTGCCAGCTCCAGCTCCCAGCTCAGCTCATCCCAGGCCTTTTTCTGGTTCATCGTTACCAGAACAGCCCCGGCCAGCACAGCGCCAAAGGTATTCACGCCGTACTCATAGCAGTTCCGGCTCAACAGGACCACCCGCTTGCCCTCCACCTCCGGGATGTTCCGGGCAAACCAGGCAGCGGCGCGGCGGATATCCTGTGCATACTCGGCATAGGTCTTTTCCTTCACGGTGCCGGTGGCATCCTCTACCCAGCGGAAGGCCACCCGCCCGGGGAATTCCTGCTCCATTGTCCGGGTAACAAGATCATAGACATTGTTTACCATGGTCTGCTCCTTTTTTCTCCCGTTTGGTTTTACTTGCGCAGCAGCTTGCCCAGCGCGTTGCGGGGCAGGGGCTCGGCGCTGCACTCCACCACGGAGATGCGCTTGTACATGGGCAGGGTGCGGTTCAGCTCGGTGACAAAAGCCTTCACCTGCTGCTGCCTGTCATCCTCACAGCAGACCACGGTGCCGATCTTCTTGCCCATCTCCTTGACGATGCACTCCTTGATGGCATCGCACTTGCCCAGCAGCTTTTCCAGCTCCTCGGGGCTGACGTTCTCGCCGCTGTCCAGAATGATGAGGTTCTTCTTGCGGCCGGTCATATAGTAGTAGCCTTCCTCGTCCACGCGGGCCAGGTCGCCGGTGTGGAGCCAGCCGTCCTTGTCGATGGTCTCGGCAGTGGCCTCGGGGTCCTTATAGTAGCCCAGCATCACGCAGCCGCCGCGGACGCAGATCTCGCCGGTCTCGTCCACCTTGACCTCACAGAAGCCGTCCGGCTTGCCCAGGGCACGCAGGTGGTCGCCCTCCTGGGTCACGTTCAGCAGGCCATAGCCGGCCAGCTCGGTCATGGAGTAGCACTGGTTGATGTAGAAGCCATTCTTCACCAGATCGCTCAGGATGGCGGGATCGAGGATGGCAGAGCTGCAGCTCAGGTTCCACAGCCCGTTCAGGCGGTCGGCATGGCCGCGCTTGACCTCGTTGCAAATCATCTCCACCAGCACCGGAGGGGTAGACATGGCATCGCTGTGCATCAGGCTCATATCCCGGCGCAGGTCGCGGGCATCACAGCAGAGATTCAGGGTCCAGCCCTGCACGCCATAGACAAAGTAGCAGATGAAACCGGCCAGATGGAACATGGGCACCAGCGTAAAGTGGCTGAAGGTCTGGTCGAGGTACTGGGGTACCAGCCGCTCCTCATGGTCAAGGACGGACTTCAGGCCATCGATGTACATCTGGCAGGCGGTGAAGTAGTTCTTCTCGCTCAGCATCACACCCTTGCTGCGGCCGGTGGTGCCGGAAGTGAACATCAGCATCAGCAGACCCTCGTGGTCGATGCGGTTGACCATCTCAGCCTCAGGGGCAGCGGTCCAGGCATCCATGGGGCGGAGCCGAGCGCCGTAAAGTGCTTCCAGCTGGGCGCGATAGCCGTAATCGATGCCGTCATTGAAGATGAGGTCCGGCTCCACCATGCCCAGCTCATACTCCAGCTCGGCCCAGGTCTTGCCCTGGTTCAGGGTCACGATGACAGCGCCTGCCATCATGGTGCCGAAAACGACCGCGCCATACTCATAGTTGGTGCGGCTCAGGATGACGATCTTCTTGCCCTTGGGCTCGCCCAGCTCCTGCTGCAGGTAGCCGGTCGCTTTGCGGATATCCTGCACATACTGAGCGTAGGTCTTTTCCACCACCGTGTCCTTGCCCTCCACATAGCGGAACGCCACACGGTCAGCATACTTATTCTGCATCGCAGAGATCATATCAAAAACGGTCATCGGCATATTTGCCACGGTCACAACTTCGTTACAAGCCTTGTTTGCCATTATTTTACACTCCCTGTTTATTTTTGTTAAATTATTCCCTTTTGTTTCCTCCAAATGGAATCTTCTGGGCACTCTAGCCTAGAGTATACCGCATAGAGGGCTTAAATGCAAGATTTAATTGCACAAATATGCAACCTAAGCTTGCAGTCAATCTGTGCACCCGGATGTAAATCCTGCCTTTTGTTGCGGGCAGGCCGTGAGTGTGGTACACTTTTCCCGGTATCCGCCCACCGTGCTTTCTCCCTGCGTTTGATTGACAGCAAGGGCAAAAAGCATTATACTTATTATAAATATCTCTAATTTTTAACATGATGCGCCAAAAATCCGGCAATTCTGCCATCCCGGGGCGGGGTGCGGCGCAGAGGAGGACCTTTTTATGGAGGGAACCAAACGCCGTGCCGCAAATTCGCTGGGCATGTTCGATCTGCTCAAGGGTGTCGGCATGCTGACCATCGTCTTTGCCCACACCGGTGAGCTTTACCCCATGGGCGATGCCAGCCACATCAACCCGCTGACCTTTTGCATGTTCGCCTACCGCGAATCCCTGATGGCGGCCTTTTACATTGCCAGCGGCTACGGCTTCCGCAAGCGCTCCATCGGCAAGTGTATCGACCAGCAGTTCAAAACGCTGTTCAAGCCTTACATCTATACAGGCATTGCCACCACCGTGTTCCATTTTATCATCCATTACAGCCTGTTCGGCAGCCTGCACAACGCCACCTACGAGACCTACAAGGTGCTGGGCGGCTTTGCACTGGGCCTGCCCCACACGGCCACCTATTTCGGCCAGCTGTTCTTCTCCTGCGGCCCCATGTGGTATCTGCTCTCGCTGATGATCGCATGGATCCTGCTGGATCTCATCCTGAATATCTTCCCGGAGCAGTACATAAACTGGGCGGTGCTGGGTACCATGCTGTTAGGCTGGGGCATCTGCATCACCTGGGAGGCCCCTTTTTGCATCGGCCAGGGCATGGTCACTGTTCCGGCTCTGTATGTGGGACACCTTGCCAAGAAGTATAAGATCTTTGAGCAGCCCCTCTCGCCCCGTCTGCGCGGCGGGATGATCGCGGCGGCGCTGGCTGTGGCCGCACTGGTGCTTCTTACCAAGAGCACCGACTGCGTCTCGATGGCCGAGTGGACCCTCGGCCCCGTGAGCATCCTGCTGGATGCCGTAACGGGCCTGGGCATCCTTTCCATCGTCATCTGGTTCCAGCGCAGGGTGGAGAACGTTGTCACCCACGCCATCCAGGCCATTGGCCGCCGTTCGCTGTTCATCTTCTGCGTCCACACCGTGGAGCTTACGGCCATTCCCTGGTATCTGATGCCCCAGAAGTTTGCGGCTCACCCGGTGCTGGGCATGGTGCTGCAGTTCACCCTTTCGCTGGGCTCCACCCTGCTCATCTGCGAACTGCTGGTGCGCCGCCGGGACCTGAAGTTCTGGCTCACCTCCCGCCGGGAGCAGAAGGCGGCGGAAGCGCCCCGCCGGCGCAGCGCCCGCACCGAAGCGCCTGAGCGTCATTTTGCGGCAAAACACTGATTTTTTGCAGAGGGTGCACCCTCTGCTGAAGTGAAATAATATTATGAGGAGAATCCGGTTATGAACAACGCAGCTCCTGAGAACACTGCGGCTCTGCAGGAAAAGATCGCCGAGCTGGAACAGCAGCTCAAGCTTTCGGACGAAGGTGCTTCCCATCTGGCAGAGCGCTGCCTTTCCCTGGAACAGAAGGTGCAGTCCTACCTTGCGGCACACCCCCAGCGCGAGATGCACACTGACTCGCCCACTCTGCTGCAGCCGCTGCTCTATTATGATGCAGGCTTCGGCTTTTCGGAAAAGGACACCCTGACCGCGCCCGACTGCACCACCGACGAGCTGACCGGTGCTGTGACCGCGACCTTTGAGCTGCCGGTGGCCGTGCAGGCCCTGCGGTTCGACCCGGGTGAGCTGCCCTGCTGCATCACCAACCTGATCTTTTCAGACGACCGCATCATCTGCGTGCCCACCAACGGCCTGAACCTTTCCGGTGGAAGCACCCTGTTCCTGGGCGATGACCCCAACTACCGGCTGGAGGGCACCACCCACTACCCCGCCGGGATGAAGCTGGTGGTGAGCTATGGCTACTTCCCGCTGGAGACCCTGACGGACGAGCCTTTGTTCTGCGCCGTGCTGCAGGGCGTGCAGCAGCTCCAGCTGCGCAAGGACTGCGAAAAGCAGCATATCCAGCAGCTGGAGCAGAATGCCGCGGCCCAGCAGCAGACGGTGGCCGCCCTGCAGCAGGAGATCGCACAGCTGCACCAGAAAAACGCCGATCTGCAGGCCCGGAGCACTGCCTACGAGACCTCGCTGGAAAGCGTGTTTTCCAGTAAAAGCTGGAAGCTCACTGCTCCCATCCGCAGCCTGATGCGCCTGTTCCACCGTGGAAACTGAGAAGCGGAACGGAGGAACAGCCATGTATAACAATTACACCCCCCTGCAGCAGCGTCAGCTGGCCCTGCAGGAGTACAGCAACACCCAGAGCACCTATCTGCTGGTCTACGCACCGGTCCGCAGCACGGCCCTGAAAGCCACCCTGACTGACCAGCTCCACCGCAAGTTCCGGTTGGTGGACCGGCTGGGCGGGGAGCTGACCGCAAGCGTGGACGGCGTGCTTCTGGCCGCCGAGGACGTGGAGCTGATGTCCACCGCCCTGATGTACTTTGCCAAAGCCCTGCAGGATGGGGCGGATTACGTCGTCTGCAACGCTGTGTTCGGCTTTGGCGGGGCGACTGCCCTCTATCAGAGCCAGCCGCTGCAGGCGCAGAACCGCTGCGCCGTGGTCAGCCGCACCCTGCTGGAGCGCTGCCGCGCCGCCGCCCATGACCCCGAAAATGTGCCCGAGCTGCTGGCGCTGGCCGCGCAGCTCTGCACTAAGCCCACTCTCATTCAGCAGGCCCTGCTCCACTACGAGCGCGGCATCTGCGCCGAGGATGCGTTTTCGGCCCATGGCAAACGTGCCTTTATTATGAGCCATGTGCTGGATATGACCGGTGCGCCCATCGTGCTGGTGAGTGCCGTGCCGGTGCTGCGCAGCATGGGGTATGAGGTACTTGTGCTGGGCCCCAGTGATGGCGGCTCCCTGCATCTCTTCCTGGATGCCGGGGCCTCGGTCATCACCCGGTCGTCCTGCCGCAATGTCTCCGATGCCTGGGGCATGGCTCTCTGTGCCGACTTCGTCATCGCCAACACGGTGGTCATGGCCCGGGCTGTCCGTGCCCTGAGCGGCACCGCCGTGCCGGTGCTGTGGTGGCTCCACGATGCCTTTGCAGGCTATCCCCACATTGCCCACCAGATCCCCACCCAGCTGGGAGAGAATGTCCGGGTCTACTCGGTGGGCAGCCACGCCGCCAACGCCATGCACGCCGTGCGGCCCGAGTTCGAGATCCGGCCGCTCATCTACGGCCTGCCTGATTACGCGGCAGAGAACTTTGTCCGCACCGATCTGGGCTACAACCACGGCCGCCCGCTGTTTGCCACGGTGGGCTCCTTTGAGCGCCGCAAGGGCCACGATATCTTCTGCAAGGCCATCCGCCTGCTGCCGCCCGAGGTACGGGAGAAGGCCGCCTTCCTCTTTGTGGGCCAGGCCGCTGACAAGGAGATGATGGACTCCGTCCGCGCCCTGACCGCAGACTACCCGGAAAACGTGTACTACTGCAAGCGGCTCACCCGTGACGAGATCAAGAGCCTGATGGAGCAGTGCACCGGTTTGGTCTGTGCTTCCCGCGATGATCCCATGCCCACCTTTGTCACCGAGGGTCTGATCTTCGGCAAGCCATCCATCGTATCGGAGCACACCGGCACCGCCGGGCTCATCTCCGAGGGGCAGAACGGCTTCGTTTACCACGACGACGACCCGCAGCAGCTGGCTGTCCTGCTGGAGCACGCCATTGAACACCCGGAAGAACTGGCCTCCATGCGGACAGAATGCCGCAAAATGTACGAGCAGTATTATTCCAAGGAGGCTTTTGAGCAGACGCTCCGGGCTGCTGTGGAAGATCTGACAGCGAAAAAGTAACACAAAACCTCTCCGTCATTGCTTCGCAATGCCACTTTTCCTCATAGGGGCAACAGCAACAACCGCCGCCAGTGGCGGATAAAGGGCGTTGCTGTTGGGGCCGCGGCCAGCAAGACACAAGTGTTGTTTCCAACACGAAGTGGATGCTGGGAGCCGCAACCCGAACCTGGCGAACGAAGTAAGCCTGAGAGGTTCTTTTTTTATCATATCACACAAAGTGACGAGAAAAATTTTGTTTCAGTTCACAAAAACAAGGTTCCGCTGTGTTATACTGCAAGCAGTATCGTGAAAGGAGCCTTGTCCCATGGAACAGACCAACACCCCCCAGCAGCCCTCCCGCAAAAAGGCGATCCTTTCTCTGCTGGTGCTGCTGGCGCTGACCTGCGTTGTGGTTTTCATCTTCAGCAGCCACTGGGCCGAGATCTCGACCGCGCTGGCCCAGCTCTCCTTCTGGCAGGTGCTGCTGGTGCTGGCCATCGGCCTGACATACCCCCTGCTTGAGGGAATCGTCTGCTGGCTCATCATCCGCTGCCGCCTGCCGGGCTTCACCCTGCGGCGCGGCTTGGATGCCGCCTTTGTGGGCATCTTTGGCAACGTGGTCGGCCTGGGTGCCGGGGCTGTGCCCATGGAGTCCTACTATCTCTACCACTGCGGCCTGCCGCTGGGCCCCGGTGTGGGCCTGATGACCCTGCAATATGTATTCCACAAGACCACCGTTCTGCTCTATGCCACTGTGATGCTCCTGCTACAGCACCGTTGGCTCGCCGCCAACACCTCCGGCGTGATGCACTATCTGCCAGCCGCCTACTGCGTAGTGGCGCTGGTCATCGTGACGCTGGTGCTGCTCTGTGTCTCGCCGCTGGTGCAGCGGCTGGCCCGCTGGGCCATGGGCTTTCTGCCCAAAACAGAACCGTGGCAGACCCGCCGGGAAAAGTGGCTGGAGCAGCTGGACACTCTGGCCACCGAGAGCCGCCTCCTGCTGGCCGACAAGGGCCGCTGTGCCCGTATCCTTGCCGTGCAGACCCTCAAGCTGTTTCTGATGTTCACTCTGCCGTGGTTCTGCATCCGGTTCATGGGGCTTTCCTGCGGGCTGAGCTTCTGGCAGGTACAGCTGCTCACCAGCCTGATGCTCTTCCTTTCCAACGCCCTGCCCAATGTGGCAGGCATGGGCTCCATTGAAACAGCCTTTCTGCTGGTGTTCAGCAGCTTTATGACCAGCGGCGAGGCCATGAGCACCCTGATGCTCTTCCGCATCGCAAGCTACTATTTTGTGTTTGCCGCCAGCGCCGCAGGCACTTTTGCGGCGCAGAAGCATCTGGAGAACAGTTGACATCCTGCGCATTCCGGCACTATAATGAAAGCGTACTCTTTGAAGATCTCTGGCCGCCCAGCTGTGCGGCCCGCCAAAGGAGAACGCCTTATGGAAAACAAAAGTCTCCGTTTTTATGCCATCATGGCCCTCTGGGTCGTGTTGTTCGTGCTGTTGTTCATTTCCAACCGCCGCGTTGACCTGAAAACTGACATCAATAAAAGCACTTCCGTCTCCGTCAGTGTGGAGGATACCGTCAGCCTGAGCCCCGCTGTGGTCACCACCCGCGCCTATTCTGCTAGCGATGACACCTATCAGGCATTTTTCGAGATCCTGCAAAACGCGAGCTGCTACCAAAAATTCAGCCAGAATGCCCGCTCCTACTCCCACGACTACGAAGCGCATTCCATCACCCTGCGCTTTGCAGACGATGCCAGCCAAAACCTGCTTTTCACCGTCTATTCAGACGGGGTCTGCCAGGTAAACGGAAAATTCGTCTTCCTCCGCTCCCCCGATGGAAACGCGGAGGCGATCTACCAGCTGCTGCGGGATGCGGTGGTGTAAAGAATGTTGCCCGCTCCCCGGGATGCGGCTGATCAACGACCGGGACAAAACAAAAATCGGGGCACTCAGGTGGTCAAGCTGAGTGTCCCGTTTTTGTTTTCATCTGCGCACAGTGCCGTACCAGAGCCCTGTGTGCCGCGCAGCGGATGCAGAGCAAACCAGAATGCTGCATCCTGCCAAGAAAAAGAGAGTATGGAATGGAGGAATGGAACGGAGCGCTTGCAGACGCTCCGTTTTTTGGTGCATCGTGGTTAGGATTAGCTAACCACCGCTGCGAGAACAGAATACCATAGATGGTTAGTCTTGTCAACCCTCAATTTGCAATTTTCCGCGAAAAAGGTGTGTGTCGCCGGGGTTTCAGCTTTTTTTCTACATTCTGCCCAAAGAATCCCCCTTGCTTTGGAAGAAAACCCACTTGTTTTCTATTGCTTTTTAAAGTGGTTCTTGTTATTATAGTAACGCAAGATTTTGTGGGCAGGTTTTCATTTTTGTCTACACCTTGTAGTTAGAACTGCCGCAGACGGCAGTTCAAGACCGTTTCGCCCCCAGAAAGCCGCCTATACAGTGCGGTTTTTCAAAGGCTCAACAGTTAGAATGCGCTAACCCGCGCATGGAATGGAGCAAGGAGGTTCCAATGATCAATTTTGAACAGTGGGAAGGCTTTGAGGGCCGCATCTGGAAAGAGGAAGTCAATGTCCGCGACTTCATCCAGAAGAACTACACCCCCTACGATGGTGACGAGAGCTTTCTGGCCGGTCCCACCGAAGCCACCAATAAGCTGTGGGGTGCCCTGCAGAAGCTGCAGAAGGAAGAGCGCGCCAAGGGCGGCGTGCTGGACATGGAGACCGAAGTCGTCAGCAGCTTGACCGCTTACGGCCCCGGCTATATCGACGAGACCCTGAAGGATCTGGAGCAGATCGTCGGCCTGCAGACCGACAAGCCCCTGAAGCGTGCATTCATGCCCTACGGCGGCATCAAGATGGCAGAGCAGGCCTGCACCACCTACGGCTATCAGCCCAGCGAGGAGCTGCACAAGATCTTTACCGACTATACCCGCACCCACAATCAGGCTGTGTTCGATGCCTACACCCCTGAGATGAAGGCTGCCCGCCACACCCACATCATCACCGGCCTGCCCGACACCTACGGCCGCGGCCGCATCGTGGGCGACTACCGCCGCGTGGCCCTGTACGGCATCGATGCCCTGATCAAGTTCAAGCAGGAAGATTTCGCCAACTGCGGCGACGGCACCATGACCGATGACGTGATCCGCCTGCGCGAGGAGATCGCACGCCAGATCAACGCCCTGAAGGGCATGAAGAAGATGGCCGAGGCCTACGGCTGCGATATCTCCCAGCCCGCTAAGAACGCCAAGGAAGCCTGCCAGTGGCTGTACTTCGGCTACCTGGCCGCCATCAAGACCCAGAACGGCGCTGCCATGAGCGTGGGCCGTATCTCCACCTTCCTGGATATCTACATCCAGCGCGATCTGGAGAACGGCACCCTGACCGAGAGCCAGGCCCAGGAGCTGATCGACCACATGGTGATGAAGTTCCGCATGGTCAAGTTTGCCCGCATCCCCAGCTACAACCAGCTGTTCTCCGGCGACCCCGTGTGGGCCACCCTGGAAGTGGGCGGCATCGGCATGGACGGCCGCAGCATGGTCACCAAGAACTGCTACCGCTTCCTGCACACTCTGGAGAACATGGGCCCCGCACCGGAGCCGAACCTGACCGTTCTGTACTCCTCTGCCCTGCCCGAGAACTTCAAGAAGTACGCTGCCAAGGTGTCCATCAACACCAGCTCTGTCCAGTACGAGAACGATGATGTGATGAAGCCCGTTTGGGGCGATGATTACTCCATCTGCTGCTGCGTGTCTGCCACCCAGACCGGCAAGGAGATGCAGTTCTTTGGTGCCCGCGCCAACCTGGCAAAGTGCCTGCTGTACGCCATCAACGGCGGCGTGGACGAGAAGAGCCACGAGCAGTGCGGCCCCAACTACGCTCCCATCACCAGCGAGTACCTGAACTATGACGAGGTCCTGCCCAAGTATGTCCAGATGCTGGACTGGCTGGCCGGCCTGTACGTCAACGTGCTGAACCTGATCCAGTATATGCATGACAAGTACTACTACGAGGAAGCTGAGATGGCCCTGATCGACACCGATGTGCGCCGCACCTTTGCCACCGGCATTGCAGGCTTCTCCCACGTCATCGACTCCCTGAGCGCCATCAAGTACGCCAAGGTCAAGGTCGTGCGCGATGAAACCGGCCTGGCCACCGGCTATGAGGTGGAGGGCGACTTCCCCAAGTACGGCAACGATGACGACCGTGCCGATGAGATCGGCGTTTGGCTGCTGCGCACCTTCCTGGAGATGATCAAGAAGCGCCACACCTACCGCAACTCCGAGGCTACCACCTCCATCCTGACCATCACCTCCAACGTGGTGTACGGCAAGTACACCGGTGCTCTGCCCGATGGCCGTGCCGCCTTTACCCCCTTTGCACCCGGTGCAAACCCCAGCTACGGTGCGGAGCAGAACGGCCTGCTGGCTTCCCTGAACTCTGTTGCCAAGCTGCCCTACCACTGGGCTCTGGACGGCATCTCCAACACCCAGACCATCAACCCCGAGGCTCTGGGCCACAGCGAGGAGGAGCGCAAGGAGAACCTGGTGCAGGTGATGGACGGCTACTTCGATCAGGGTGCACACCACCTGAACGTGAACGTGTTCGGCAAGGAGAAGCTGCTGGATGCCATGGAGCACCCCGAAAAGGAAGAATACGCCAACTTCACCATCCGCGTCTCCGGCTATGCGGTCAAGTTCATCGACCTGACCCGCGAGCAGCAGATGGACGTGATCTCCCGCACCTGCCATGCCGCACTGTGATCCTGTCGGTCTCGTCCACTCGCTGGAAAGCTTCGGCTCGGTGGACGGGCCGGGTGTCAGGTTCGTTGTCTTTCTGCAGGGTTGTGCCCTGCGCTGCAAATACTGCCACAACCCCGAAACGTGGAGCGCTGAGGGCGGCACGGAATGGTCTCCGGAGAAGCTGTTCCAGCACGTCTGGCGCTACCGCAATTACTGGGGCAAGAAGGGCGGCATCACCGTCAGCGGCGGCGAGCCGCTGCGGCAGATGGACTTCTTGATAAAATTCTTCCAGCTGGCGCGCGCCAAGGGGGTACACACCGCGCTGGACACGGCCGGTCAGCCGTTCCAGCCCGATGACCCCGCCTACCTGGCCGCCTTCGATACCCTGATGGCTTCCACCAGTCTGGTGATCCTGGATCTCAAGGAGATCGACCCGGAGAAGCACCGTCAGCTTACCGGCAGGGACAATGCCAACATCTTAGCCATGGCACGGCATATTTCCGATCTGGGCGTTCCGCTCTGGATCCGGCATGTGCTGGTGCCCGGCCTCACCGATAACGAGGAGGGCCTGCGCAGGACCGCAGATTTCATCCGCAGCCTGAAAACGGTGCAGCGGGTGGAGGTGCTCCCCTACCACACGCTGGGGCTGTTCAAGTGGCAGAAGCTGGGCATCTCCTATCCCCTGCCCGATGCTGTTCCCCCCACGGCGGAACAGGTCCGCCGGGCGGAGGAACTGCTGGAAGTGGCTAAGTACCCCGGCTGAAGCGATGCAGCCGCCGGTGCTTGACAAAGCTTTTTGCATCTAATATCATAAGAGCAAAAGAAAAGGAGCCTTTTGGCACTCACACCTATTTCCCTGTAGAGACAGGGGATGTGAGCCCAAGAGGCTCCTTTTGCTTATGATATTTATTTTTCTTCCCTTCCGGCGTGATACACCTGCAGATACACCCTTTTGCGCTCGTCATCCGTGTTCTCTGCCAGCTGCTGGCAGAAACGCTCATCCTCGAACAGGGCGACCACATTGGGCGCATAGCGGGTGCCGCTCTGGGCCCGCAGCTCTTCCAGCAGCGTGCGGAAGGGCTTGGCAAGGTTGTAGCACCGACCGATATTATCGGTGGCGGCATCCAGCGAATCCGCCACGCTCAGCGCATCCACGATTCCCTTGATCTCCGGCGGGCAGGAGGGTACATCATTGGGATATCCGCCCTTGCCGTTGTAATAGCAGTGGTGATAGAGCGCCGCCAGGGCCAGCGTTCTTCCGCAGCCCATTCTATTCAGAATGTCAGCGCCGGTCCTTGGGTGGCTCTGGATGCAGAAAAACTCCTCATCCAGCAGGCGGCGGGCGTTGTTGTCGATGTACATCAGAACGGCACACTTGCCAAGGTCGTGGTACAGGCCGCACTCATAGGCCGTCTGGCAGAGCTCTTCCCGCCGGACCTGCACCTCGGCCGCGCTCCTGCAGCCCAGCAGGCCAACCAGTGTTTCGGGCCTTGTCTCGATTTGCCGCTGCAGCAGGGCACGGGTCAGCTCTGCCACCATCAGCGAGTGGACATAGGTCGGCTTGTGCCCAGCCAGAATGCTGCCCAGCATCCGGCGGTTCGCCGTTTCATCTGAGCTGGTGCTGATCTTGCTCAACTCCCAAGCGGCAGAGTTTACCACACGGGGATACTGGCTGGCCGGCATCTGTTCCAGATACTGATCCGCAGAACGGCGTACCTGCTCCACGGTTGCACGATACCTCTGTGCTCCCGCCTCGTCCAGACGTTCTGCATAGACCGAGAGATAGGCCGCCAGAACCAGCTTCCGGTTGATGGCCTCGGCAGAATAATCATCCTGCGCCACGCTTCCCGCCGATTCCAGAAGGATCTTGACCACGTCTTCCAGGCTGCCCACCCCGGCATGGTAGCGGGCAGCGGCGTAAAAATAGGGCACCCGCCAGTTCTGCAGGCGCGCATCCTGACCCTTGTACTTCTTCTTGTGCCCCCAGATGTATTCCGCCGATTCCAGCACCTGCCGCGCCACCTCGGGATCCTCCTCCTGCCGCAGATGGGTCAGCAGGGTCATGCGGTCCATGTGCATGGAATAGATGTAGCTTTCCCAGGGGAACTCCGGGTCCAGCGCATGGTAATGTGCAGACTGGATGATATCCATTGCGCGGCGGAACCGCTCCAGATACCGGCAGCTTTCCGCATGGGTGCCGCGGGACATCCCCAGCCGGGTGTTGCCCACACAGCGGATGAGATACTGCCGGGTATTCCTGTCCAGCTGTTCATACCGTGACATGTATTCAGCAGCTTCCGTAAAATAGACCTGGATCGCATCTCCCAACAGGTTGATGCCAGTTCCCTCATCCCGGACGTTCATATAATGCAGGGTGATGCCTGTGTAGTACAGCTCCCTGACGATCATGGGCACGTCTTCCCGGCTGCGGGCCGCTGCCAGCAGCAGCTGATGCACCTTGAACGCCACGCCCATATCCTCGCTGTTCGCGTAGTTGAACAGCCTGCCTGCAAAGGCACTCAGTCCCTGGATATCCTCTTCGGTCAGGGAGGCAGGGTCACGGTCGTAGACAAACTGCGCCAGCAGTGCCTCATTCTGCCGCATCAGGGCGTTGCATCTCAGCGCATTGGTCTGGATCTCTTCCAGCACGGCAGTGGGAGCTTTGCCCTCCGGAAAGCTGGGCCGGGAGATCGAGCGCACAACGCGCAGATCCCGAATATACTGTTCAAAGGCCTCTGCCTGTGTGCACTCCATCTTATCAGCCCCTTTTGTCGAAGTCCGTCGTTCGATTTGAAACTATAATTCAGTATACGGCATTTTTCGGCAGAAATCAACTGATTTTCGCAGATTTTTAGCCCCCCCCCCCGAATATTTTTACGCATTCATACGTCACTTTTTGTATAAAATGCGCTTTTACCGGGGGATCGGGTGCGCTTGATTTACGAAATTGCTTCCGGCAGCTGCATCCATTTGCCCTTCCAGGCGTAGAGCACCATCAACACTGCACCCACAGCCCAGGACACCGGGTAGACCAACAGCACACCCTCAATGCCTGCAAACAGGGGCAGGGCAAACTGGATCCAGACAATACGGAACAGGCACAGGGAGATCAGCAGCACCACCATGGGCGGCACGCTCTTGCCGGTGCCGCGCACCGTACCGGCAAGGCCCTGCAGGATGCCCAGCATCCAGTAGAAGGGGCAGAAATAGAGCATACAGATCTTGCCGTAGGCAATGACCGTTTCATCGCCGGTGAACAGGTGCATGATGGAATCCTGGAAGACGAGCAGCAGGATACCGGTCAGGATGGTGTAAACGATGCACATGCCCAGGGTGACAAAGGTGCCCTTTTTGACACGGTCGATCTTGCCCGCACCAAAGTTCTGGCCCACAAAGGTGGTGGCCGCCATGCTGAAGCTCAGCACAGGCAGAATGTTGAAGCCATCCACCTTCATATAGGCGGCAAAGCCTGCCATGGCAGCGGCACCATAGCCGTTGACGCTGACCTGCACCAGCACATTGGAAAGGGAGATGACCATGTTCTGGATGCCGGTGGGCAGGCCCACCTTGATGATGCGGACCGCCATCTTTTTGTGCACGCGCACTTCCTTTGCCGTCACGCGGTAATCGTCCTCCACCCGCATCAGAAACCGCAGGGAGAGCACACAGGACACCAGCTGGCTGATATCGGTGGCAATGGCCGCACCGGCCACGCCCATCTTGCATCCGGCGATCAGGACAAGGTCGAGGACGATGTTGGTGATGGAGGCAACGCCCAGGTAAAGCAGGCTCCGCTTGGAGTTGCCGGCGGCGTTCAGGATACCGGCCGCCATGTTATACACCACGCTGAACAGCACACCACCAAAATAGAGCCGCATATAGAGCACCGCATCCTCCAGCACCTCTGCGGGGGTGTTCATGGCGGTGAGCAGGGCACGGCTGACGGCAATGCCGCACACGGTCAGGATCGCACCCAGAATGGCCGAAAGGGCCAGCGAGGTGTGCACCGCAGTGTGCGCGCCCTCGCTGTCCTTGGCTCCCAGAAACTGGGACACCACGACACCGGCACCCACGGCAATACCCTGGCTGAACCCGATGAGCAGGAAGATGGGCGAGCCGCTGGAGCCGACGGCTGCCAGCGCGTTGCTGCCCACAAAGTTGCCCACGATGATGGAATCGGCGGTGTTGTACAGCTGCTGCAGCATGTTGCCCAGGATCAGCGGCACCGAGAAGAGCAGAATGCTCTTCCAGATGCTGCCCTCTGTCATTAGCCGTGATTTTTTCTTTTCTTCTAAAATCGTCTGTGCCATAATGTTTCCTTTTTCACGCAAAGCTTCAACGCATAGATCAATCGTCATACAGTTAAACGATACCTTGTTTCTGCCAAAAAGTCAAGCAAAAGCGTAAAAAGGGGCGTTTTTACCGGTTTCGCCCTATTTCCACCCTCTTGCCGCTGGGTCCAGCATCTCGGCAGCGGAGTAGACCAGGGCGTTGCAGACTGCGGCGGCCACGGTGCTTCCGCCTTTGCGGCCCATGGCCGCGATGGCAGGCACGCCGTTGGCGGCACAGGCGGCAAACAGCGCTTCCTTGCTTTCCACCACATTCACAAAGCCCACCGGCACGGCAATGACCAGGGCAGGCCGCAGCCCGGCCTCGATCTCCTCCACAATGGTCAGCAGGGCGGTAGGGGCATTGCCCACTGCAAGAATGGCCCCGGGGTGCTCCTGCGCCGCGCGGTGCATGGAGGCCACTGCCCGGGTGGTTCCGGTCTCGGCTGCGATCCGCGCCACCTCGGGGTCCGCCATATAGCAGAGGGCACTGCCGCCCAGCCGGGCAAGGGCAGGCTTGGAAATGCCCGAAAGCGCCATGTTGGTGTCGGTGATGATGGGAGTCCCGGCCCGCAGAGCGGCCACACCTGCTGCCACAGCCCCCGGCGTAAAGCGCAGATTTTTCGCATAGTCAAAGTCGGCGGTGGTGTGGATGACCCGCTTGACCACAGCGGCAGTCTCGGGCGGCGGGGTCAGACCCAACGCTTCCAGCTCTGCCGTGATGATGGAAAGGCTTGTCCGCTCAATGTCGGCGGGCAGATGATGTTGTGGGATCATTGTGCATTCCTCCGCGGGTTCTCCAACCCCATGGCCGCGTAAACGGCATCCAGATCCAGCGCGCCGCGCACGCCATCGGCCAGCAGGTCAAACTGCTGCTGGCGGTACTGCTCCATCGGGATGAGGGCCGCGCTGTCCGGCGCAATGCCCTTGCGCCGGCAGAGCAGGTCCACCAGCTTCTCGGTGAGCTCCCCGGTATCAAACAGACCGTGCAGGTAGGTGCCGAACACATTGTCCTGCACGCAGCCCTCGGGTGTGCCGTCTGCCAGTGTGCAGAAGGGCACACCCTGCACCTCGGTGCGGCCGGTGTGGATCTGATATCCGGTCAGGGCCGCGCCCCCAAAGGGAGCTGCGGTCACGGCGGCAGTGTCCTGGGTGCGGTGCTTCTGGCCGGTAAAGACCGTGCGGGTGGGCAGCAGCCCCAGCCCCCGCACGGTCTGCGCCGTACCGCTCTCCGTGCCCTCAGGGTCGGCCAGCGTCTCGCCCAGCATCTGATACCCGCCGCAGACCCCCAGCACCGGCGTGCCGTTGGCCGCCAGCTTCAACAGGGCTGCTTCCAGCCCGGACTGCCGCAGCCAGAGCAGGTCATCCACTGTGTTCTTGGTGCCGGGCAGGATGACGAGATCCGGTGTGCCCAGCTGGCGGGTATTCTGCACATACCGCACGCCCAGCAGCGGGTGCTGCTCCAGCGGCATGAAATCGGTAAAGTTGGAGATGTGCGGCAGGCGGAGGATGGCCGCATCCAGCGGGTGGACCGTTCTGCCCGCATCCAGCCGGGTGGAAAGGGAATCCTCGTCCTCAATGTCCACCTTCAGGTAGGGCACGACCCCCAGCACCGGCAGCTGCGTTTTTTCTTCCAGCATAGCAAGGCCGGGGCGCAGGATCTCCACATCGCCGCGGAATTTATTGATGAGCAGCCCCTTGATGCGGGCGCGCTCCTCCGGCTCCAGCAGCGCCACCGTGCCGTACAGCTGGGCGAACACACCGCCCCGGTCGATGTCTCCCGCCAGCAGAACGGGGGCATCCACCAGCCGGGCAAGGCCCATGTTGACGATATCGTCTGCCTTCAGGTTGATCTCCGCCGGGCTTCCGGCCCCCTCAATGACGATGATATCCACAGTTTCGGCCAGACTGTTGTAGGCCGAGAGGATCTCCGGGATGAGCGCTCTTTTCATTTTGAAGTAGGCGGCGGCGGGCATCTGGCCCCGCACCTCGCCGTTCACGATGACTTGACTGCCCACGTCACTGCTGGGCTTGAGCAGGATGGGGTTCATCCGCACATCCGGCTCGATGCCTGCGGCCTGCGCCTGCACCACCTGTGCCCGGCCCATTTCCAGCCCATCCCGGGTGACAAAGCTGTTCAGCGCCATGTTCTGGCTCTTGAAGGGAGCCACGCGGTAACCGTCCTGCGCAAAAATGCGGCAGAGGGCGGCGCACAGCAGGCTTTTGCCTGCACCGCTCATGGTTCCCTGCACCATGATGCACTTTGCCTTGCTCATTCCAGCACCTCCGCAAGAAGTTTCAAAAGTTGTTCGTTTTCAGGCCCGGTGCGCACGGCAGTGCGGTACCAGCCGGAGCCCAGCCCGGGGTAGTTCGCACAGCTGCGCAGCACAGCACCCCTTTGCCGCAGGGCTTCTCCCAGCGTCTCCGGGGCCTGAAACAGCAGGTAATTCGCCCTGCCGTCCAGCACCCGCAGGCCCAGCGCCCGCAGCCCGGCCGTCAGGCGGGGCCGCTGTTCGGCAATGAGGGCCCGGACCTTTTCCACATACGCTGTCTCCTCCAGCGCGGCAAGGCCCGCCGCCTGCGCCAGACTGGACACGCCCCAAGGCTGGCCACAGGCCTGCATCTGTTCCAGCAGCGCTGTATCGGCACTCAGGGCATAGCCCAGCCGCACGCCCGCCATGCCGTAGAGCTTGGTGAAGGCTTTCAGGATGACCAGATTTCCCTCCCCCAGCAGGCCTTTTGCCGTGTGCAGGGCATGGTCGGGCAGGAAATCAAGGAAGCATTCGTCCACCACCAGCAGGGTTCCACACGCCGCGCAGCGGCGGAGGATCTGCTCCATCAGCGGCAGGGCCGTCAGCTGGCCGGTGGGATTGTTGGGCTGGCAGAGGAACACCATATCCACCCCCGGGCGGATGGCCGCACAGAACGCATCCGTGACTGCAAAGTCCTCCTGCTCCCGCAAAAAGAAGCGTTCCACCGTGCAGCCGACACTTTCCAAAGCAGTGGCATACTCCGCAAAGGTGGGTGCGGTGACCAGCGCCCGGCGGGGCTTTTTGGCCCAGACCAGCCGGAAGATAAGGTCTGCCGCCCCATTGCCGCAGAGGATCTGCTCCGCCGGCACGCCCTCATGGAGCGCCAGCTTTGCCCGCAGCTCCCGGCACAGGGGGTCGGGGTAGCGGTCGGCCGTGGGCAATGCCGCCGTGATGGCCCGGGCCACCCCTTCCGGCAGGCCCAGCGGGCTGACGTTGGCCGAAAAATCCAGCGCATCCCGCCCGAACTCGGCCCGGTAACCGGCCCAATCGCCGCCATGTACTAGTTGCATGTTCGTTCTCCTTTTCCTGGATGGTTCTGGATCCCAGCTCTTGGCTCCCCCTTTGGGGGAGCTGTCATGCAAAGCATGACTGAGAGGGCGAGGTCGTTACAAAATAGCCCGTATTGCCACGCCCCATGCCAGTGCAAAGGCGCTTGCCACGTACATCATCCGGTTGGCACGCAGAATATCCGCCGGTTCAATGGGACGCAGCGAATCGCCGATGGTGGGCTTGGCGTAGTATTCGCCAAAGTAATAGGCGGGCCCGGCCAGCTGCACCCCCAGCGCACCGGCGCAGGCGCTCTCGGTCTGGGCGCTGTTGGGGCTGGCGTGGTTCCGGCGGTCCCGCCGCCAGATCTCCCACGCCCCTTTTGCGTCATTGTGCGTAAAGGCCGCGGCAGCCACCCACAGCAGGGCGGCAAGGCGGCTGGGAAGGTAATTTGCCGCATCGTCCAGCTTGGCAGGGATGCGGCCAAAATAGATGTATTTTTCATTTTTGTAGCCCAGCATACTGTCCATCGTGTTGATGGCCTTGTAGGTCAGGGCCAGCGGTGCCCCGCCGATGAGCATATAGAGCAGGGGCGCGATCACGCCGTCGCTGGCGTTTTCGGCCACCGTCTCCACAGCAGCCCTGGTCACACCCTCCAGCGTCAGATCCTGGGTGTCCCGCCCCACGATGCGGCTGACCGCCCTGCGGGCGGCAGGCAGGTCGGGCTTGACCAGCTCCCGGTAGACATTGGTGCTCTCCTGCGCCAGCCCCTTTGCGGCCAGTGCCTGCCCGCACCAGAACATCTGGACGGCCAGCCCCAGCCACGGGCTGATGCGGGCAGCCCCCAGGCAGACAAGGCTCGTCAGCAGAAAGGTACCCACCGGCAGGCAGAAGGCCACAATGGCCCCGCCCAGCAGTTCCCCCTGAGGCGTTTTGGGCAGGCGGGCCCGCAGGCGCTTTTCCAGCGCCGAGATAGCCTTGCCCATGTACACCACCGGGTGGGGCAGCCAGGCCGGGTCGCCAAAGAGGCAGTCCAGCACAAAACCGCCGAGTACTGCGTATTCGATCATCGGGCATCCTCCTTTGTGTACTGCACAGTTTTCAGCAGGTGCAGCACCCGCTGCTCCGCCCAATCTCCTGCATCCAGAACGTAGCCGCCCGCATTGGGGGCGCACCAGTGGTAATAATCCGCATGGGGCAGGGCGTAGCGCTCCATGGCAGCCATCTGGGTGCCTCCGTGGGCCAGAATGACCAGTGTCTCTTCCCCATCGGCAAGGGCCCTGTCCACCAGTGCGGCAAAGGCCCTGCACACCCGCTCCGAAAAGACAGCCTTGGTCTCGCCGTCCGGGCAGGGGCTTTCGCAGTTGGCATTCACCCAAGCCAGATAATCCGGGTCGTGCTCCATCTCAATGAAATTGCGGCCCTCAAAGCTGCCGAAGCACATCTCCTGCAGGTCTTTCACCTCCACGAGCCTTGCACCCGGGAAGAGCACCTCAGCGGTCTGCCGGGTGCGGCAGAGCGGGGTGATATAGACCGTTTCCGGCCGGAGGTCAGCCTGCCGCAGCTGGGCGCGGCCCGCGGGGCACAGAGGGATATCCCGCTGGCCCTGATAGCGCTTTTCGGCGTTGTAGGCCGTCAGGCCGTGGCGCAGAAGATAGATCAGCATGGGGGCAGTTCTCCTTTCAATACTGTGGGGATGCCGCAGAACATCTGCACCACGCACCCGGCCCGGGCCGCCAGCAGGCAGGCCAGCCGCCCGGCGGCTTCCCGGGCGGCACGCTCCCCTGCGTCCATGGGCACCACGCCGCCGCCCACCTCGGTGGCCATCACGATATCATAAGCGGAGAGCTCCTCCGCAAGCTTTTCCAGATCCTCGGCCTCTGCGGCCAGGGCCTGCACCTCCGCAATGCGGGTGCCGGGCAGGCGCTGGGCAAAGGTGCGCTTGCCGCTGTACAGCGGCCCGGTGATAAAGATCATAACAGTCCTCCCCACTGGCAGGCACACAGCGCCGCCAGCATCCACAGCTCGGCTTTCTGCAAAAACCACCCGGCCAGATCGCCGGTAATGCCGCCAAACTGCTTGTCCGAAACAACATGATAGCGTGCAAACACCAGCAACGCCGCCAGCACCAGCGCCCAGCCGCCCAGTGCCAGCAGGGCGGCGCTGAGCAGAGCGGCCAGCACCATCAGCACCCGGCGGACAGTAGTTCGATCCGCCGCCGTGGCAAAGGTGTGGGCAAGGCCGGTGTTCTTTGCCATCGGGAACGATGCCACGGCCAGGCCCGAGAGGGCCCGTTCCAGCACAAGGGCCAGTGTCCAGCACAGGCCCACCCGGGGCGTGAAGTCCACGCAGGCGCAAAGGGCAAGGTAGGCCGCAAAATAACTGCACAGCCGGATCACCGCAAAGGCACCGCAGTGGGGGTCTTTGAGGATCTCCAGCTTCTTTTCCCGGTCGCCATAGCTGGAAAGGGCATCACAGGTGTCGGCATAGCCATCCAGGTGGATGCCGCCCGTGACCCAGACCGGGATCAGGCAGAACCCCGCCGCTTTTGCGGGCATCGGCAGGGGCAGAGCGCCGCACAGGCACCACAGCCCGCCAATGACCACCCCGATGAGCGGGAAGGCGCACATGGCATACCGCATGTTTTTCTGGTTCCACGCGAACTGCGGCACCGGCAGAGCCGAAAACATGGCAAAGGCCACTGCAATGGTCTGCAATCCAATCATTTTTCCACTCCTTTATAATAGACCGGGATGCCGCACACCACCCGTACCACATGGTCAGCCCGGGCGGCAAGGGCATTGTTCACCTGCGCCAGCGCTTTCAGGTAGCGCCCGGTGTCGCCTGCATAGTCGGCACCGCCGCTGAACACCTCGTTGGAGACCACGATGAGGTGCGCGCATTGTCCGGCCAATTGGTCCAGTCCTTCCAAAATGGCCGAAGCCGCATTTTCTCCCGCCCCGGCGGGGTCGTAGAGCTCGTTGGCGGTCAGGTTGCCCAGATCCTCCAACAGCACAGTTCCCCGGGCAGGCAGACGGATGTTCTCCAGATGCAGGGGGCACTCCACGGTCTCAAACTGCTTTGCCGCCCGCATCTTCCGGTGCTTTTCCACCCGGGCGGCACACTCCGCATCCCACACCTGCATGGTGGCGATGTAATAGCGCGGGAGCGCGGTTTTCATCACCAGGCTCTCGGCATACCCGCTCTTGCCGCTGGCGGCACCGCCCAATACCAGCGTCAGCATTGGGGGGTGTACGGCGTAATGCCGCCCTCCGTGAAGGAATAGCAATCGCGGTAAACGGCCAGCGCCATATCCCACAGCGGGATGCTTGCCACCGCTCCGGTGCCCTCGCCGAGATGGAGCCCGGCGGTGAGCAGGGGCACTTTGCCCAGCGCTTCCAGCACCAGCCTTGCTGCCGGTTCGGTGGAGCAGTGGCTGGCAAACACGGCCTTTTCTGCGGCGGGGCAGAGCCGCACCGCGCACAGCGCCGCCACCCCGCTGATGAAGCCATCCATCAGCACGGGCAGGCCTTCCAGCGCACCGCCCAAAAAAACACCGCACAGCCCGGCGATGTCAAACCCGCCCAGCTTGGAGAGCACATCCAGAGGGTCAGCGGCATCGGGCTGATTCCGCGCAATGCCCCGCCGGATGGCATCCAGCTTGCGGGCAAGCCCCGCGTCGGAAAGGCCCGCACCACGGCCTGTCATCCGCTCCACGGGCTGACCCAGCAGAACCGCAGCCACGGCGCTGGAGGTGGTGGTGTTGCCAATGCCCATCTCCCCCGTGGCCAGCAGCTGCACCCCCGCCGCCTTCTGCGCCCGGACAAGCCCGATGCCCGCCGCAATGGCATCCACCGCCTGCTGACGGGTCATGGCAGGGCCGGTGGTGAAATCCGCCGTCCCGGCGGCAATGCGGCAGTTCTGCACCCCGGGCACCGGCTCCCCGGCCATGCCAAGGTCCACAGGCACCACTTCGCAGCGGGCCGTTTTTGCCATCTGGCAGACACTGGTGCGCCGGGCGGCAAGGTTCTCGGCCACGGCCCGGGTCACGCTCTGGTCCGTCTGGCTCACGCCCTGCGCCACCACGCCGTTGTCGGCGCAGAGCACCAGCACGGCCCGGCGGGAAAACGCCAGCTCTGCCGTACCGGTCAGGGCGGCGGCATCCTCCAGCATGGTCTCCAGCCTGCCCAGCCCGCCCAGCGGCTTGGCCAGGCTGGCCCAGTGAGCATGGGCGGCGGTGCGTGCGATCTCGTCCGGCCGGGTGATCTTGGAAAGAAGCTGTTTCAGTTCAAGCTCTGTCATTGGTCCTGTTCCTCTTGATGATAGTGTGCTGCGGCATCCACGAACCGCCGGGGCAGGGCCGTGCCCGCCCAATACAAATGCGGGAAGCCCGCATAGAAATGCTCGTTTGCAAAGCCGCAGTCCCATTGTTTCCCGTTGGGCTTTGCGGCGGTAAAGCCGGTGCCGTTGTCTGTGGAATCCCAGTGGTGGAACTCGTGCACGGGCAGACGCTCCCCGGCGCGGAACAGCATACTGTCGGCGTGGGCAGTCAATGCCGCGTATCCAAACCGTACCAGCCGCCCCACCCGGAAGCCCTGCCCCGGCAGGACACCTGCCATGGGCCAGCGTTCCCCGTTGGCATCCTCCAGGCTCTGGCCCAGATAGAGAAAGCCCCCGCACTCGGCCACCGTGGGCAGACCGCGCTCCACAGCCCGGCGCACAGAGGCCAGCATGGAGCGGTTCGCGCTCAACTGCCCGGCATACAGCTCCGGGTAGCCGCCGGGCAGATAGAGCCCGCCGATCTGCTCCGGCAGGGCGGGGTCCTGCAGGGGGCTGAACCAGCAGAGCTCCGCCCCCGCCCACTCCAGTGCTTCCAGCGTTTCGGCGTAGGTGAAGCAAAACGCCGCATCCCTTGCAACGGCAATGGGAACGCGGGGGCGCTGTTCCTCTGCTCCCTGGGGCGGCAACTCTCCCGCAGGGGGGAGCCTGTCGGTGTACGCCAAAGGCGCTGCGCCTTCGGTCAGGGCAAAAAGCTTCTCCCAATCCACCACCAGCGCATCGGCCATCCGGCTGATCTTCTGCTGTAAGTCCGCGATCTCCCCGGCAGTTTTCAGGCCTAAGTGGCGGCTCTCAAGGGCAGCATCCGGCAGGTGGGGCAGATAGCCCAGCACCGGCAGGCCGGTCTCCCGTTCCAGCATGGGAGCCAGCAGAGCATACAAATGGGGGGCGCAGTCATTGAGCAGGATGCCCGCCAGATGGCTGGGGGTGCGGAACTGCTTCAGTCCGTTGATCTGGGCCGCCAGCGTCAGGCTGGCCCCTCTGGGCTGGACCACCAGCAGCACCGGCAGGCCCAGCGTATCGGCCAGATGCCAGGCACTGGCGGTATCACTCACGCCGCCCAGTCCATCGTAAAAGCCCATAGCACCCTCGCACACGGCTGCCCCGTGCCCGGCGGCGGCCTGCGCATAGAGCGCGCGCACGGTCTCCGGCGCGGAGAAAAACAGGTCGAGGTTGTGGCTCTCCACCCCCAGCACGGCCCGGTGAAACATGGGGTCGATATAGTCCGGCCCGCTCTTGAAGGAGCAGGGGTCCTGCCCCCGCCGCTTGAGCGCCGCCAGTAGGGCGCAGGTCAGTGTGGTTTTGCCGCTGCCGGAACAGGGCGCGGCCACAAGAAATTGGATCATTTACGTTCTCCTGTGATAAGGAAGATGGGGTTATTGGCCATCAGCAGGTGGAGCCTGCCCGCAGGCCGGGTGCGGCTGACCGAGATCTGCGTCACCTCCGCAGCAAGGCCGTGGGCAGTCAGTGCGGCCACGGCGGCGCTCAGCGTTTCCAGCGCAATGGCAGAGATGCAGATGCGGGCGTTCGGATTCCGGGCAAGCACCGTGTCCACCACAGCCTCCATGCCCCCCTTGGTCCCGCCGATGAACACGGCATCCGGAGCGGGCAGGTCAGCCAGCGCAGCGGGGGCGCGGCCCTCCACCAGTGTCAGGTTGCAGGCGTGGAACGTTTCCCGGTTCTGCCGGATGAGCCCGCAGGCCTCCGGATCACACTCCACGGCATACACATGCCCCCGGGGTGCGGCCAGCGCCAGCTCCACGCTCACGCTGCCGGTGCCCGCCCCCACATCCCACAAGGTATCGCCGGGCTGCACGGCCAGCTTGGCCAGCGCCGCCGCCCGCACCTCCTGCTTGGTCATGGGCACCTCTCCCCTGTGGAAGGCTTCATCCGGGAAGCCGGGCACCCGCCGGGGCGGCTGAGGAACGTGTTCCACAAGCAGAACGCTCAGGCTTGCAAACTGCTTTTGCGCAAATTCCTGCGCCGTGCCGAACAGGATCTTTTCCTCTGCCCGGCCCAGCTCTTCGCCCACCAGCACATGGGCATCGCCCAGCCCGGCAGCAGCCAATCGGCCGCAGAGGGAGGCAGGCGTTTCTGCCCCGCCGGTCAGGAAAAACACAGGCTTTCCCCCGGCTGTCAGGCACTCGGCCACCGGGTCGCAGGCACAGCCGTGGGCCGAGACCAGCTTCCACTCCTGCCAGGAGCGGCCCACCGCAGCGGCCAGCAGCTGAACGCTGGAAAGCCCCGGCAGCACCCGGCAGGAGATGCCAAAGGCCCGCAGCATCGGCAGCAGCTGGGCCGCACCGGAGTAAAACCCGGTGTCGCCGCTGTACACAAGGGCAGCATCCACCTCCGGGTCAGCCGCCAGCGCGGCAAGGACATCCTCAGGCTGATACAGGGCCTTCCGGTGATCCGTGCAGCCCTGCGGCAGCTGTTCCAGCAGGCGCTTTGCCCCCAGGATCAGTCCGGCGTTCTGCAGGGCGGCAAGGCCCTGCGCGGTCAGGCTTTCCGGCGTGCCCGACCCCATCCCGATGAGTGTGATCATTGCAGCATCTCCTTACAATGTGTCAGGATCTGTTCCGCCGTTTCGCCCTGCTCGGCCGGGCGGCGGATGACGATGAGCTGTGCCCCGGTGTCCTGCGCTGCCCGGGCTTTTTCTTCAAAGCCGCCCGCCGCGCCGCCATCTTTGGTAACGAGGAAGCGGATGGCAAACTGCTCCATCAGTGCCCGGTTCAGCGCATAGGAGAACGGCCCCTGCATGGCGATGATGTTCTTATGGGGGATATCTGCCCCCTCGCAGGCGGCAATGCCCTCCCGGGTGGGCAGGACACGGGGAAAAAGCCGTGCCGGTTCCAGCACAGCAAAGGCAGAAAGCTCCTTGGCCCCGGTGGCAAGCAGGACATTTCCCTGCGTCCGGGCCAGAAACCCCGCCGCATGGGCCGCGGAGGCAAACACCATGCTCCCGGCAGGCAGCGGGCTTTCGGGCCGGAGCAGGCGGCGGTACTCCGTGCCTGCTGTTTTGCAGGCTGCCCGGATGTTCCGGGTGGCCTCCACGGCATACGGATGGGTCGCATCCACACAGAGGTCAGCCCCCTGCAGCAGGGCGGTCATCTCCTCCGGGGTCAGCCGCCCGCAGTGGACGGTGATGCCGGACCTTTCGCCCTGTTCCTCGGCCCCCAGCGGGGTGGCCACGCTGACCAGTACCTCGGCCCCCAGTGCGGCCAGCTGCTTCGAAAACACACGGCCCTCGGTGGTGCCGCTGAATATTACGGCCCTCATGCGCGGTACCCCCGCGGCGTGACCATCCGCCCGCTCAGCTGGCGGGTCTGGGCGTTGCCGACAAACACGGTGGTGAACATATCCACCGGGGTGGTTTCCAGCGCGGCCAGCGTCAGAACGCGGCTTTCCTGCCCCTCCCGGCCAATGTTCCGCACAATGCCGCAGACCGTTCCGGGTGCTTTGCCGTTTGCCAGCAGGATGCGCACCGCCCGCGCCAGATAGTCCGGCCGCCCCTTGGAGGAGGGGTTGTACAGCGCGATGCAGAAATCCCCCATGGCTGCTGCCGCCAGCCGCCGCTCAATGACCTCCCACGGCGTAAGCCGGTCAGAGAGGGAGAGCACGCAGAAATCGTGGGCCAGCGGGGCACCCAGCACCGCACCGCCGCTCAGGGCGGCGGTCAGGCCGGGCACCACCTCCACCGTCACGTCCGGGAAGTGCTCGGCCAGCTCCAGCAGAGGGCTTGCCATGCCGTAGACCCCGGCATCTCCCGAGCAGACCAGCGCCACCGCCCTGCCGCTCCGGGCCGTTTCCAGCGCCCAGCGGCAGCGGTCGATCTCCTTGGTCATGCCGGTGGAATAATAGAGCTTGTCCGGGAAGTAGGGGCGTACCAGATCCAGATAGACCGTATAGCCGCACAGCACCTCGGCTTGCGTTAAGGCGCTCTGCGCCTGTGCGGTCAGAAACCGGGGATCCCCGGGCCCAAGCCCGACAACAAAAACAACATTAGGCATCCTGCCACCTCCAATCCGGGGCAAAGGGACGAAGCGCCAGCGCAAAGGTCACGCCGTTGCCCGCCTGTTTGGGAAGAATGATCGTGCCGCCTGCCGCCAGCACCGCCGCCCGCTCGCAGACATTGTCCACACCGGTCACGCTCCGGACAAAGGCCGAAGGTGTGAACTGCCCGGGGGCGTTCTGCAGCTGTGCGGCAGAATAGAACTGCACCGGCCAGCCGTGGGCTCTGCAAAATTCCAGCAGGCCCGGCTCATGGGCTTTCAGGTCGATGCTGGCTGCCGCCGTGATGCACGCTGCCGCAAGGCCGTGGGCCGCGCAGAACTGTGCAAAGGCCGCTTCCAGCTGTGCGGCGCTTGTCCCCCGCCTGCACCCGATGCCCAGCACACCGATCTTCGGGATCAGGTGCAGCGCACCGCCCGCCGGGAAAAGGGTCAGGGCAAAGTCGGCGCGCTCTGCCTCCCCCGCCGGGACCACCCCGGCAGGGGCCTGCCCGGCGATGGGGAATTCCGCGCGGTATCGCACCGGCCCGCCAGCCAGCAGCCTGCTGCTGACGCGCTTGATGCGCTCCGGTTCCAGCACGGCACAATTCTGGTGCCTGGCCCACGCATCCACAGCAAACACCCCGTTGGCATCGGTGGCCGTGGTAATGACCGGCACCGCACCGCAGACCGCCGCCAGCGCCCGGGCCAGATCGTTGGCCCCGCCCAGATGGCCCGAAAGGATCGGCACCGCAAAATGGCCGCACTCGTCCAGCACCACCACGGCAGGGTCCACCGCCTTGCTCCGGCAGTGGGGCGCAATGGCCCGCACCGCTATGCCCACAGCCCCCACAAAGATCAGGGCATCCGCATGGGCGAACTGCTCCGCAGCCCAATCGGCAAGGCCAGGCCCGCCATGGCCGCAGCGGTCTACGGTGCCGGGCAGGGCACCGGCCAGCTTTTGGGCCAGCGCCAGCCCTTTTTCCGTAAAGGCGAGATAGGCGCGGGTCACTGGTCTGCCCCCTTGCGGAACTCCGTCGTAAAGGTTGGGTCGTAGAGCTTGCTCCGCTCATACCGGGTGCCCAGAAATTCCCCCACCACGATGAGCGCCGTCTTGGTGATGCCGTTGGCGCGGGTGCTCCCGGCCAGCGTGCCCACGGTGCAGCGCACCACCTTCTGCTCCGGCCAGCTGGCCTTGTAGACCACGGCAGCAGGAGTCTCCGGCGTGTAGGCTCCGCCTGCCAGCAGGGCCTGCTGCACCTTGTCGATGAGGCCGATGGAGAGGAAGATCACCATGGTTGCTCCATGGGCGGCAAGGCTGGCCAGCTTCTCCTTTTCCGGCACCGGGGTGCGCCCCTCCATCCGGGTGATGATCACGGTCTGGCTGATGGTGGGCAGGGTGTACTCGGCGTTCAGCGCCGCCGCCGCCCCGCAAAAGCTGGACACGCCGGGGGTATCATCGTAGGGGATGCCATCCGCATCCAGTGCGTCCATCTGCTCCCGGATGGCCCCATACAGGCAGGGGTCGCCGGTGTGGAGCCGCACGGTGGTCCCGCCTGCGGCTTCCACCCGGCGCATCACGTCCAGCACCTGTTCCAACGTCATCTCGGCGCTGTTGTAAACGGCGCACTCCGGCTTTGCCAGCCCCAGCAGAGCCGGGTTGACCAGACTGCCCGCATAAATGATGCAGTCGGCTTCCTGCAGCAGGGCCGCGCCCCGCCGGGTGATGAGGTCAGGTGCGCCGGGGCCTGCGCCTACAAAATGTACCATCTCAATGCTCCTTCCATTCGTTCAGCAGTTGTGCGGCAGTGTCGGTGGCTCCCAGCGGGCCGTGCTGGTTGGAAAACAGCACCGCCCCCACCCGGAACGCCCCGCAGGCCCGCCGGTCAAGGTGGAGCTGGACTGCCCGCAGCAGGCTTTCCAGCACCGGAGCCCGCAGGCCGGCGCTGTCCAGGAGTTCCAGACAGGCATCGGTGGTGGCAGCGTTCATCAGGGCGGCGCAGACTTCCCGGGAAGCGCCGCAGAGGGCCGCATGGGTGCAGAACAGCTCGGTGCGGCAGTCGGCAGTGTGGGAATGGGTGTTCATAATGCCGCCCGCCACCTTGACCAGCTTGCCCACATGGCCCACCAGAAGCACCTCTTCAAAGCGGGCCGCAGCAGCCATATCCAGCGTATCACCGATAAAGTTCGAGATCTTCACCACCGGAATAGCATGAAACTCCGGGTATCTTTCGTGCAGATAGTCCAGCCCGTAATTGCCGGGGGCCAGGATGAGCCGCCTGGGGCTGCCCGCCCGGAGAGCGGCCTGATTCATTTCCAGCTGGATGGTATCCAGGATCGCCTGCTGGCTCATAGGCTCCACAATGCCGCTGGTTCCCAGCACCGAAAGCCCGCCCTCGACCCCGATGTGGGGGTTGAAGGTGCGCTTTGCCACCTCTTCCCCGCCCTCGATGGAGATGGTCACGGCAAAGCCGCCGGTGTAGCAGGCGCTCTCGGCTTCCCTTTGCAGGGCCTCGGCGATCATCTGCCGGGGCACATGGTTGATGGCGGCTTCCCCCACCGGCTGGTCCAGCCCGGCCTTGGTTACCCGGCCCACGCCCTTGCCGCCGGAGATGCGGATCTCGGTGGTATCGGGCAGCAATTCTACGGCGGCGATCACGGGCAGGCCGGTTGTCACATCCACATCATCCCCGCCGTCCTTCTCAATGGCGCATTCGGCACCGGCTCCGGCGGGACGGCAGTACAGCGGGGCCACCTCCACCACGATGCCCTTCGGCGTGCGCAGGGCAACGCTCTCCGGGGCATGGCCTGTGAGCAGGAGCCGCGCGGCCCCCGCCGCACCCAGCGCCGCGCAGGTGCCGGTGGTGTACCCGCAGCGGAGCAGCTTCTGCCCACTGCGGACGTAATGTTCAAACTTTGGCCCGGCAGGCTTTTCCGGGCCGAACACGGCCTCGTACTGCTCCTTGGTCAGGCTGTACAGCGCCCGGATGTTCTCCGGGGCAAAGGCCTCCTTTGGGGTCAGCACCCCCGAAACGCTGTGCGGGAACACGCAGACCACCGCATCCGCGATCTTCTGCGCCATGTCCAGCTCGTGCAGGCTGACGATCACGGCCAGCCCCTGCTCATGGGCCAGTTTCTGCAGGATGGTCAGCAGCTCGATCTTGCCCTTGACATCCAGAAAAGAGGTCGGCTCGTCCAGCAGCAGAACTCCGGGCTGCTGGCAGATGGCACGGGCCAGCAGAACGCGCTGGCGCTGGCCGTCGCTGATGCAGTTGAAATCCCGGCCCGCCAGAGGGGAAGCCCCCACCAGTTCCAGCGCGTCCCGCACGGCCTGCCGGTCGGCATCGGACAGGATGCCCAGCCGCCCGGTATAGGGGATGCGCCCGGCGGCGGCAAACTCAAAGCAGGAAGTCAGCTCGGTGCGGCGGGTGTGGGGCAGCATCAGGGCCAGCTTCCGGGCCCGGGCTGTGCCGGTGTAATCGGTCAGGCTGCGGCCATCCAGCAGGACAGCCCCGCCCTGGGGGGCCAGCTGGCCCGCCAGCGTTTTGAGCAGGGTGGATTTGCCCGCGCCGTTGGGCCCGATGAGGGCCAGGATCTGCCCCGGCACCGCCCCCAGCGTGATGCCGGAAGCAAGGGGCGCGCTGCCATAGCCGATGGCCAGTTCTTTCGTTTCACAGCGGTATTTCATCGCACACCCTCCTGACCCCGGCGCACCAGCAGCCAGATGACCACCGGTGCGCCAAATACTGCCGTTACGGCACTGATCGAAAGCTCGGTGGGGGCAAACATGCTGCGGGCGATGAGGTCACACAGCAGGCAGAAGGCGGCCCCGCCCAGGCAGCACCCGGGCAGCACCACCAGCGGCCTTGCGCTGCCGAACAGCTGCTTGACCAGATGGGGCACCGCGATGCCCACAAAGGAGATGGGCCCCGCAAAGGCCGTGACACAGGCGGCCAGCAGACTGGAAAGCAGCACCAGCAGCCGGGAAAAGGCTTTGACATTGATGCCCACGCTCCGGGCGTAGGCCTCCCCCATCTGGTAGGCGGCCATGGGCTTGGAAAGGCAGAATGCTGCCGCCAGAGCGGGCAGCACCACCAGCGCCGCCGCCCGCACATTGCCCCAGGTCATGCCGGAAAAGCTGCCCTGAGACCAGTTGTGGAGGTTGACGATGTTGCTATCCTGGGCAAAGGCCACCACAAACTCCGTGACGGCCGAACAGATGTAGCCGATCATTACGCCGCAGATGACAAGGATGCTCATCCGCTGCACCCGCCGGGAGACCGCCAGCACAAAGGCCATGGAGGCCATGGCCCCCGCAAAGGCGGCTGTGATCAGGGTAAGGGAGCTGGTGAGCAGGCCATGGTTCAGAAAAGCCACCATGACCAGTGCCACGGCCAGCTTGGCCCCGCTGGAAATGCCCATGACAAAGGGCCCTGCAATGGGGTTGGCAAAAAAGGTCTGCAGCAGGTAGCCTGCCGCCGAGAGCGCCGCCCCCAGCAGCACCACCATCACAGCCCGGGGCAGGCGCAGCTGGGTGATGATGCCCACGCTCAAAGCGTCCTGCCCGCGGCCGGTCAGGGCCGCCAACACTGCCCCCGGTGTCAGGGACACACTGCCCCAGAACAGGTTGGCGGCAAACAGCACCGCCAGCAGCAGGGCAAGGATGCCGTAAGAGAAGATCAGGCGCTTTTTGCTGGTCATAGGTTACTCTACTTTCCTCAGAAATTGCAGGTCGGCGGGGTCGTTCTCCGTAAAGACACGGTGCAGGTCGAGCACAAAATCGACCAGCGCCGTACTCTGCTGGAAAAAGCTCTGGGTGGTGCACCAGACACTGCCGCTCTGCACGGCCTTGAACTCGGCCAGCAGGGGGCATTTTGCCACCAGTTCCTCCGTGGTATGCACCACGCCCTCAATGGTGCTGTTGTAAAGGAGCACATCCGCATCCTTTGCACCGGCGTAAAAATCCTCCAGCGGCAGGTTCATGGTGGAAAGGTTGTTGCCGTTGTCGGTCAGGTCCGCAAAAACATAATCACCGCCCGCCATCTCGATCATCTGGGCCACATAGTCGCCGCCCTTGCGCACATTGGCAAGGTTGTTGGCTGTGATGGAGAAAAAGGCACAGCGCTTGCCGGTGGAAGCCTGCCCGGCCAGCGGTGCAAGGCGCTCCACCTGCCGGGCGAATTCCTGTTCCGCCAGCTCCTCTTTCCCCAGCAGGATGCCCCAGAACTTGAGCCATTCCAGCCGGGCCAGCGGGCCGCTCTCATAGCTGGAGCGCTCCACCAGCACCGGGATGCCAAACCGTTCCAGCTGCTCCTTGACCTCCGGGGTGTGGTAGATCATGGTGTTCTCGATGGCAAGGCCGCAGTTGGCCGCAAGGATCTTTTCGTAGTCCGGGGCGCTGTACTTGCCCGCATAGGCAATGCGCCCGTCCTCCATGGCGGCTCTGGCCTCATCCAGATACCAGCCCTCCGCCTGGGTACCGGAAAGGGTCACGCTGTCCAGCCCATCCAGCGCGAGGAACAGGTCCATCACCGAGGTGGAGACAAGGTAGATGTTCCGGATGGGCTGACGCAGCACAGTCACGCTCTCGGGCAGGCCTTCCACCGCAGCGGCATCCTCCGGGGCCACAAGGAACTGCTCCCCCGATTCGGTCAGGGTCAGCATGGTATAGCCGCCCTCATAGCAGTCTGCAGTAAACTGTGTGGCGTAATCCAGCGGACAGGCATGGTCAAAGACCAGTTCTTCTGTGCTGGCGGGCGCTGTCTCGGAGGCGGCGCAACCCGACAGGGCCAGTACTGTAACAGGCAGAACGCGCAGGAATTGTTGTCTCGTCAGTTTCATCAGTTCAGCGCAAAGGTCAGCGTATACTCGATCTCATGGGGGGTGCTCATGGCTACGGTATCGGCAGTGACAGCCAGCGGGGTGCCCAGTGCAGAAACAGGGATCTCAAAGGTGGAGTTGCCCTCGGTGTTGGTGGGCAGATACTTCTCGCCATCCACGATCATGTAATCATAATTGGGGCTGCTCCACCGGATGACAGCGGTCATTTTGCCGTCCGCCACGGTCAGGGCGGCAGGGCTTTCCACGGTGGCACGGCCAGAGCCGCCCTCCAGGGTCACATTCACGCTGTATTCACCGTCCGCAGGGGTCTCGGCGGCTTCTTCCGTCTTGGGCTGCGCATTACGGATGCTCACGGTGTGATCATACCACTTGCCCTTGGTCCCGAGGAGTGCCAGCTGGAAGTCCTGGTCCACAGCGGCCACGGGGATATCATAGCCGTAGACCTCCTCCGAGGTGCCATCGGAGTAGGTGACGGTGTCGGTGGTGGGCAGCAGCCAGTCTGCCTTGTTGGCCTCGGCATCGGCGGCCGTGCCAACGTACAGGTTGACGATCTTCTTGGAGGCCAGACTGACGTGGAAGGTCATCTGCCCGTTCTCCACGGTCAGGGTTCCCATGCCATTGCAGGCTTCGTTTGCGTGGAACATGCCGCTGTCGGTGTCGAACTCAGCCGTGTACACGCCGTCCGGCAGGGCGGCTTCGGTGCTTTCGGAAGCGGCGGCAGCGCTCACGGCAGAAGCGGCTTCCGAGCTGACAGCAGAGGAAGCAGTGGAAGAAGCCCCGCCGCAGCCGGTGAGGACGGCGGCCAGCATCAGAGAAGCAACGGACAGGGAAACAAACTGTTTGCAGTGCATAAACAAAATACCTCAAAAATTCAGAATTTGAAATGGGAGTGTTTCTCCTCATGCGGGGAAGCTCTCCATAAAAAATGCCCGAAAAGATCTCTCCCTTCGGGCATTGAAATGCGGAATATTAGCCGTTCAGGGAATCAATGGCGGCTTTGGTGTGCTCAATGTAGCGCTGCTGGATATCCTCGATCTCACCCAGACCGGCGATCTGGCACTCCACGGACGCGAAGTCACCGGAGGCCTGGAACTGGCTCAGCCAGGAATCGTCATCCGCACCGGCCATATCGTTGTTGGCGTGGTCACCGGCAACGACCATCAGGGGGCGCAGGATGACCTTGGTGTAACCGGCGGCCTTGACAGCCTCGATGACGTTCTCGCAGGCGGTCTCCTCGGGCTCACCCTCCACCGTGCCGATGAACACGTTGCTGTAGCCCAGGGTCTGCATGGCGGTCTGCATCTGGCTGTAGCTCACCTTTGCGGTGTGGGAGGTGCCGTGACCCATAAAGACGAAGGCGACCTTCTCCTCAGCAGCGGCCTCCAGGCTGTCGAAACCGGCATCCTTCACAGCGGCAGCGGTAACGGCCTTGGCAACAGCTTCCTTGTCGGCGTTGATGACGGCAGCGTCGGCACCAACCTCGCCCAGCAGGGGCTCAGCAACGGCGACACTCTCGAACTTGTCCTTGTACTCGTCGATCATCTCCATCATCTCGTCGTACTCTGCACCGTGCATCAGGTGGGTGGGCTGGACGACCAGGTTCTTCACGCCGTTGGCCACAGCGCGGTCCAGAGCCTGCTGCATATTGTCGATCTTCTCGCCGTCGCGGGCCTGAACATGGTTGATGATGATCTGTGCGGTGAAGGCGCGGCGGACAGACCAATCGGGATAAGCGGCCTGCAGCGCATCCTCGATGCCCTTGATATCCTTCACTCGGCTGTCGTTGAAGGAGGTGCCGAAGGAGACCACCAGCAGCTCATTCTCGCCGATGTCGTCCTGATTGCGGCTGTCGTCCTTGGAAGCATCGCCGGTGTCGCGGCCAAAGTAGTCAGGGTCAGCCTCTTCGCCCTCGACCAGCTCCTTCTGGGCATCGGTCAGGGCATCCCATGCGGCCTTGGCGGCCTCACACTGGGCATCGGTGTCATCGGTGCGCTCCTGCACATAGATGGCATCGATCAGGTCTGCAACATTCTTTGCGGCCAATTCGTCAGCCTCCTCGCCGGAAACCTCGCTGCTGGCAGCAGATTCTGCCGTGCTGGAAGCAGTGGTGCTGCTTGCGGCACCGCCGCAGCCGGTCAGTACACCGGCGCAGAGGGCCAGAGCGGTCAGAGCGGCCGCTGCTTTGTGGATGGTGCGTTTTCTCATTTTTGTTCGTTCCTTTCCTGTTTTTGAACATGATTTTTGCTGAACAGAAGGTACAGGAAAGAGTGCCCGGCAAAACAAAAGGGGCCTTTCTGCTTGCGGGATGGCAAAGCAAAAAGGCCCTTTTCAGTTTTTTCAGGCTTTTTGGGTACAACCAATTCCTCGTGATCTGGGGCTTGCGCCCCCGTACCAACAGCGGGCAGGTTTCCTGGCTGAAAGCTCAACATCCACCGCCGCCTTCCCGGAACATGGGTTCCAGTGACCGGTGCAGCTGCACCCTGGCGGTAAACTCCCTTATCACAGTGACGAGATCGTGCGGGATTTGCACCCGCTTCCCTTTTAACGTGCCTGCCCCCGGTCAGAGCCGCGGGCGGTACGCACCTGCTGTTTTCTATTCAGTTCGCTGTTCAGTATAACATACTCAACGGAGGAATGCAATCACCACTCCGGGGAAACTTCCGGGCTCACAGGCGGTGTTTTTTCCCCGATCAGGGCCACCGCCACATCGTTGACATTGGTGCCCGTTGCCCCGGTGATGATCAGGCCATCCACTGCTTTCAGGGCGTGGTAGGAATCGTTGTTCTGCAAAGCAGCGTATCCGCTCCAGCCCCCGGCCTCCAGCGCGGCAAGGGTATCCCCATCCACATAGCCGCCGGCGGCATCGGTGGGGCCGTCTGTGCCGTCGCTGCCCACAGAGAACACCGCCGCGTTCAGCCCGGCAATGGCAGGCGCAGCCGCAAGGGCCAGCTCCTGATTTCTTCCGCCAAGCCCTTTTCCGGTCAGGTGAACGATGGTCTCGCCGCCCGCGATGTAGGCCAGCTTTTTCCCCTGCCCTGCCTGGGTGCGGACAATGGAGCCAAGAAAGCTGCCGGCTTCCCGTGCTTCGCAGCAGAGTTGGTCGGTCAGGAGAACCGGTTCATATCCCAAATTCCGGCAGGCGCTGGCCGCGGCACGGCAAAGCTCCCGCACGCTGCCGGTGATCCGGGTGGTCACATTGTCCAGCGTTTTGGGCGTTTCCTGCGCCAGCAGGGCCCGGGCCTGTGCTGAGAGTGCCAGATGATACTTTTCGGCAGCGGCAAGCGCCTGGGCGCGGGTGGAGGTATCCGGCACCGCCGGGCCGCTGGCGATCATATCCAGCGGATCCCCCAGAATGTCGCTCAGCACGATGCTGAACACCTGCGCAGGGGCACAGCGCTGCGCGAACCGCCCGCCCTTCACACCGGAAAGCCGCTTGCGGATGGTATTCATCTCCACAATGTCGGCCCCGCTGGCCAGCAGCTGGTTCGTGATATCCTGCAGCTCTGCCCCGGGAACGAACGGCTGCTCGAACAGCGCACTGCCGCCGCCGGAAAGCAGGAACAGCACCGTATCCCCGGCAGTCAGCCCCTGCACCAGCTCCAGCGCCTTTTGGGTAGCCGCAAAACCATTTGCATCCGGCACCGGGTGGCCCGCCTCATAGCAAGCCACACCTGGGATCTCACCTTTCACATGGCCGTACTTGGTCACGACCACACCACCGTCCACCCGGCCCAGCGTTTCAACCGCCGCGTGTGCCATCTGCCAGGCCGCCTTGCCCGCCGCCACCAGAAGCACCCGGCCCTTCCCGGGCCGGAGATCCCGCAGCGCGCGGCGCACCGCCTCATCCGGCAGAACAGCGTTCAGGCTGGAACGAAGGATCACATCCGCATCCCGGCGCAGTGCAGCATTCATAGACTCGCCCTCCTTGCAGCGGTGCTCGCCCCTCCGGGACAGCACACCGAAAACAGCCGAATAAAAAATCAAGACCGACGATCTCTTTTGAAATCGTCGGTCTTGTTCCAATCCGAGTGGCGAGAATCGAACTCACGGCCTCTTGAACCCCATTCAAGCGCGCTACCAAAACTGCGCTACACCCGGACATCTGATCGAGCTTGTCGCTCACAGCTCAATCAGTATACCCGAAGAATGGTGTTTTGTCAAGCACTATTTTCAAATTTCTTCTTCATTTTCGGCAATGGCCGTTGTGCTGCCCACCGGCTGCGGAAACTCCACCGTAGCCAGCGCCACAGCGAACACGCTCTGCGCACCGGCATCCAGCAGAGCCTGCGCGCAGGCCGAGGCCGTGGCTCCGGTGGTCAGAACATCGTCCACCAGAAGGATGCGCTTTCCCTCCACAGCCTCCGGCCGGGCCACCCGGAAGGCACCCGCCACATTGGCCAGCCGCTCGTCAAGGGAAAGTCCCTCCTGCCGCCGGGTGGAGCGGGCACGGGTCAGCGCGTCCGTGACCACCGGCACCCCCACCGCCCGGGCAAGGGGCTGTGCCATCCGCTCCGGCACATTGTAGCCGCGCTTTTTGCTGGAGGCCGGTACCGGAAGGATGCAGTCGTAACCCCTGTCCAGGCCCGGCACCGGTTCGGGCAGGGGCTCAGAGCCGCACATTCTGATCTCGCTGCCAAAGAGCAGGCGGGCCATCTCCACGCCCAGCTCCACAGCTGCCCAGGGCGCGCCCTGATATTTCGCCCGCAGCACCGCGCGGCGGACAAGGCCGGTGTATCGGTAGGGTGCGGCTGCCCCATCCAGCCGCCCCAGGTAGTGCTCGGAGCCGCGCAGCCGCATGGAGGGTGCACGGCGCAGCTCTGCCAGCCCATCGGCGCAGTCCGGGCAGGCAGGCTGGTTCCCCAGCACCCGGTCACAAAAAGGGCAGCGGCGCGGGTAAAGCACCCAGCGCAGCTGCCGCAGTGTGCGGCTCAGGCCGCTGTAATAAAGCATCAGTCGTTCTTGACCGCAATGATGACGCGGACCTTTTTTCCGGCAGCGCAGCCGAAATTATCGTACCAGCCGGTCAGCTGGTAGCCGTCCGCATCCACCTGAGCCAGCTTGGTGGGGTAATACTGGCCCTTGTACCACAGGTAGACCTGCACATTGTCTGCCATCTCGTAGCGTTCATTGCCCGAGAGCACCGAGGCCGCGCCGACCTTGTCGATCTTCAGGGGCATCAGCTGCATCATGGCCTTGACAGAGCCGGTGGTCTCCTGCCGCACGGCAATGCCGCCCGCCAGCACCGGATACTTGATGGCCGTGGTGTAGCTGGCCACCGCGCCGTTGACGTAGCAGATATAGGTCGCCCCGCCGCCGATGTAATTGAAGATCTGCTTGAAGGGGGTGCCCGTGATCTCCGCAATCTGCTGGAAGCCAATGCTCATCAGGGAGCCGGTGTTGCTGGTCAGCTTCTGCCAGGCCGTGCTCAGGATATCGCCCGAAACGATGCCCCACAGGATCTCGCTGGTGGTGGGCACCAGCAGGTTGGACAGGCGGTCTACCGCCGTGGCACCGGTCACAGTGGTGGTATCCGAGGTGGAGCCGGAGCCGTCGGTGCCGCCCGTGGCCGTTCCGGTGGTGGTGCCTGTCGTGGTCGTGGTGCCGGAAGTGGAATCTCCCGCCGCAATGCTGGTGACAAGGCTCTTCAGGTCAGAATAATTCATGGCCAAATTTTTCACATCGTCCAGCACGCCGTAGCTCCACAGGTCGCCGGTCACATCGTTCAGGATGAGCCGGTTGATTTGTCCGGCATCGTTGACGGTATAGTAGCGGACATCGAGGTCACTCAGTGTTACCCCCGATAGGCGGCTGGGACGAACCGTCCCAGCCACACCCTCCGAAGTTGTATCCAGAATCTCTACATCGTCGGCCAGGGCGGCAGCGCCCAGCGCAGTACCATTGGTATTGATGGTGCCGTTGACGCGGCGGTCCTCGATGTGCTCCACGCTCTCGCCCTCCGGGGTGACCTTGATCTCTACCAGCCACCCCTGCGGAAAGTTCAGGCTCTTGTCCACGTTCACAGTGCGGGCAATGCCATCGGTGCACATGACGGAGACCTTCTGCAAAACATCCGCGCCGTTCTCTTCCACCAGACTGCGGGTGGCGGTCTGCACGACACCGTAGAACACGCTGTCGGCTTCCTCGCCGGTCACGATCCCGGCAACCTCATTGTTCATGCCCAGCAGCAGGGTGACGACCTCGCCCACGCCGCCGCCGTTGAGGGAGGACACCTGGGAGGCCACCGCAGAGGAACCCAGCGTATAGCTGGTGCCTGCCACCGTTACACTGGTGGGGGCGCTGGCACTGGGCGAAACTGCCGTGATGCGGCCAGCGGCGCGGCGGGTGTAGACCCACAATGTCTGTAAACTCTCGCTGTAATAATACACATCGTATTTGTTCAGCTCCGCAGATTCCGACGCTTTATCGTTGCGGTAGACCATCTTGGGAACAAAGGGCAGCTGGACCGTATCGCCCGCCACAAAGGGGCCCTTCAGGCTCTTGAGCATGACGCTGGAGGTATCCACCTGACCGTTGGAGACCGTGAAGCCCAGGCTGCTGCCGTAGGCACTGCCGCTGGCGGCGTTGGCTGTCAGGGCGTTGTAGAACAGCAGGGCGCACTCCTCGTAGTTGAGCACCTCGCCCTGGCTGCGGTCCACCTGATTGCGCAGGCCCAGCTCACTGGCCTTGTTCAGCTGTGCGTTGGGGAAGGAGCCGCTCAGGTCGGTCATCTTATAGCCCATCAGCTTGAGGATGGCCGTGACCGCTTCTTCCAGTGTCACGGCATTGTCGGGCCGGAAAGAGCCGTCGGTGTAGCCGTTCATCCAACCGTTCTGCACCGCAATGCGGACATAGGGGGCATAGGGCGAAGTGCCGGGCAGGTCGGTGAACAGGGTGCCCACCGTGCCCTGAGAGCCCACGCTCTCGCGGTAGGTGGAGTAGGACACCAGCATCCGGGCCAGCGCACCGCGGGTGACCACAGCGTTCAGAGCAGCCTGCTGGCTGCTGTCCATCGCGTTCAGCGTGATGGACAGCTGGACCGCCGTGTTGGCGTTGCCCGCTGCCGATGCCGGCAGCACCAGCATCGACACGGCAATGCTTACCGCCAGCAGAAATGCAAGGATTCGCTTTTTCATGGAAAATCCTCCTTAAAATAGTTTCTAATGTATTCCGGGTTGCGGCTCCCAGCATCTGCTTCGTGCAAAGCCTTGCACTTGCATCCTGCTGGCCGCGGCCCCAACAACTCCTCCCTTCATCCGCCACTGGCGGCGGTCGTCGTTGTTGCCCCTATTAGGGGAGCTCCGCAAGGCACTGGCAAAGCCAGACCGAAGCGGTGAGAGGTTTAATCATATCTCAGCGCTTCAATGGGGTTGAGCCTTGCGGCGCGCTTGGCGGGCAGATAGCCGAACAGCACGCCGATGCCCACCGAGATGCCAAAGGCCACCACGACGGAGTTGAACGAGGGGCTGACGGTCACATCAATGTCGCTGGAGATCATGGGCAGGATGCGGTTTGCCGCCATGGACACGATATAGCCAAGGACGATGCCCAGCACGCCGCCCAGTGCGGAGGTGGTGGCAGCTTCCACCACGAACTGCGACAGGATCACCCGCTCCTTGGCACCCAGTGCCTTGCGGATGCCGATCTCCCGGGTGCGCTCGGTCACCGACACCAGCATGATGTTCATAATGCCGATGCCGCCCACCAGCAGCGAGATGCTGGCAATGCCGGTAAGGATGATGATGACCATGTTGATCATCTCGTTCATCTCTTCCAGCCACTCGCTGGCGCTGTAGATGTAATAAGCGTTGTCGCTCTTGAGCAGGTCGTACAGGCCGCTTTCCACCACCGCCTTGGCCTCGTTGGCCCGGCTCTCGTCCGTCATAATTGCAACAAAGTTTTTGGCACTGGACTGGTTGGAGAGCCGCATGGCCGTGGTGTAGGGCAGATAGACGCAGTCATCGTCTGAGCCCTGCTGCATGTTCTTGTCCGTCACCTTGGCGTTCAGCACGCCCACGATCCGGAACTTATAGGCCCCCAGCTTGATGGTCTGGCCCACCGCGTTGCCGCCGTAGGCCGCCCGGTTGAGGTAATCACCAATGATGCAGACCTGCTTGTTGTCCTTGATGTCCATGTACTGCAGGCCGCGCCCCTGGGCGAGGGTATAGTTTTTCATCTCGGCGTAGTGCTCGTCCACACCGTAAACACTGGTGCCGTAGCGGTAGGTCGTGGTGCCCACCTTGGGGGTGTTGTTGCTGAAATCGATCTGGGGCGAGACTGCGGAGATGAGCTCCTTGTTCTTATCCGCGATCTTATACACATCCTCCACCGAGGCGGTGCGGGAGCCGTAGCCCCAGACCTGAATGGACAGGGCATTCGTGCCCAGCGCCGAAAAGCTGTCCCGCATGCTCTGGGTCATGCCGTTGCCCAGACCCACGATGACGATGACCGCCATGACACCGATGATGATGCCCAGCATGGTCAAAAAGGTGCGGAGCTTGTTGCTCCACACGTTCTGGAGGGCCTGACGGAAGGTCTCAATGATCATTTGTTCCCCTCCTGTTCTGCCGGTTCAAAGTTCAGCGTCGGCTGGACGATGGCTTCCGGTGCGCGGGAGTCGCCATCGTAGACCACCTGACCATCCTCCAGCCGGATGATGCGGTCGGCCTGCACGGCAATGGAGTTGTCATGGGTGATGAGCACCACCGTATGGCCCTGCCCATGCAGGTCCTGCAGCATTCCCAGCACCTCGCGGCCGGTGTGGCTGTCCAGCGCGCCGGTGGGCTCATCCGCCAGAATGATTGCCGGGTTGCGCACCAGCGCCCGCGCGATGGATACGCGCTGCTGCTGGCCGCCCGAAAGCTGGTTGGGCTTGTTTTTCAGCTTATCGCCCAGCCCCACCTGCTCCAGCACCTCGCGAGCCCGGCGGTGGCGCTCGGCGCGGGGGATGCCCGCATAGACCAGCGGCACCTCCACGTTTTCCAATAAGTTTAATTTGGGCAGAAGATTATACTGCTGGAAGATGAACCCCAGCATCTCGTTGCGGATGGAGGCCAACTCGTTCCGGCTCATCTTGCCCACATCCCGGCCGTTCAGCCGGTAGGTGCCCGCCGTGGGCACATCCAGACAGCCGATGATGTTCATGCAGGTGGACTTGCCGGAGCCGGACTGGCCCACAATGGCAACAAACTCGCCTTTTTCTATTTTCATGGTGATGTGGTCGGCGGCTTTTACCGTGGTGTCACCCATCTGGTAATACTTGCAGACCGCATCAAATTCGATCAGAGCACTCATTCCATCCTCCCATCAGAAGATCATCATGCTGCTGCCATCGTCATAGTAGCTGTCGCTGCTGACCGAGTTGGGGTCGTAACCAATGGCGTCCCCCTCCTGGATGCCGCTGACGATCTGGGTGTAATCATCATCGCTGACACCGGTCTTGACGGCCACATAGACAAAGCCCTCGGGTGCCTCCATGGTGGTATCCGCCTTGGAAGCGCTGGGGGAATCCTGGGTCACCAGCACATAGCCGCCCCGGACGATGGCCGCATTGGGCACGGTCAGGGCATTGGCAGCCTCAGCCACCACGATCTCAGCGTTGGCGTTCATGCCGGGGCGCAGGCCGTCGGTCTCGTCAATGCGGATGGTCACCGGGTAGGTGGTGGTGCCACCGTTGGAAGCGCCCTTCATGGAGACGCGGGTCACAGTGCCCACATAGTTCTTATCCTGCACGGCATCGGCTGTGATCTGCACTTTCTGGCCCACAGACAGGGAGCTGATCTGCAGTTCGTCCACGTTGATGACCATTTCCAGATAGCTCAGGTCGTAGATGACGCAGAGGGTATCGCCGGATTTGACCGCATCGCCCACCTTGGCATCCTTTTCAATGATGGTGCCGCTGATGGGAGAGGTGACGGTATAGTTGGCCATGGTATCCTGCAGGTTCTGCAGGGAGATCTCAGCGCTGCGCAGGGTCTCAGAGGCAGACTGGATGCTCTCGGTCAGGTCATCGCCGCTCAGCTCGATCAGGATATCGTCCTTGGCAACGGTCTGGCCCTCCTGCACATGGATGGAGGTCACAGTGCCTGCAGCCTGTGCGGTCAGGGTGCGCTCCGCCTGATAGCCAAAGGTGGCAGAACCGATGGAGCTGACCCCGTTGATGGAGGCGGTGGCCGCCTGCGCGGTGGTCAGGCCGCCCGCGTTCTGCACGGCAATGGTCACGGTGCGGGTGAGCAGGTTGCCGGTGCTCAGGGCATCCGTTCCGGTCACGCTGGTCACGGTGCCGTCCAGCTGCTCAAAGGTGCCGTCCAGCGTCACCTGGGCGGTCTGGCCCACGCTGAAATTGGCGGCATCGGCGGCGGGGAATTCCAGCGTCAGCAGCATTTTGGAGCTGTCGCGGATGATGGCGACCTCCTGCCCGCTGGTCACCTCGTCGCCCTTGGCGACCTTCAGGGTGCTCACGGTGCCATCCACTTCGGCACGCACATACTGGCGGTCCACCACCTTGTCATAGCCGCGCTGTGCCTGCTGCATGGCGATCTCGGCCTTTTCAAAATTGGTGGAAGCGTCCGAGCTGTCCAGCGTGTAGAGGATGCTCCCCTCATCCAGCACGTCGCCCTCCTCAAACTCGCCGGTGAGCACCTTGCCCTCCACCAGAGATTTCACGGTGTAGGTGTTGGCAGGGTTCAGGGTACCGGTGCCGCTGAGGGTGTTGGAGACATCCCGCACTTCAGGGCTGGCCTCCAGATAGCTGGGGTCCACGGCTGTGGTGCTGGCGTTCTTGGGCTTGAGCAAAAACACACCGCCCGCGATCACCACACAGACCACCGGCACGAGCCATTTCCAGTTCTTCTGCAAAAACAGCACCGGGGCCTTGGTTGTCTGTGCCGCAGGCGTTTCCGCACCCGGGTTCTCCGCGCCGTCCTTCTTCTTATTCCAGATCATCATGTTCCTCCTATCAGATTCAGGCCCGCCATAGGGCGGCCTGTCAGATTCCTTTCCTATGTATAGGTGTAGTGTATCGCATTTTACCCGGATACACAAGCGTCCAAATTTCGTTTGAACGCTTTTCAGCAAATTTTCACAGATTGTAAACCTTTGTGCAAATCGCAAGTTGACCTGTCCGCCGCTTTCTGGTTTAATCGGGACGTTGTTTGTACCAAACCAGAGGAGGATTTTTTTACCATGAATCAGACCAGTAAGTTCTCGGTGCGCGATATCTGCTACGCGGGCCTGTTTGCCGCCGTCATCGCCGTGATGGCACAGATCTCCATCCCCATGCCGCTGGGTGTGCCCATGACCATGCAGACCTTCGCCATCACGCTGGCGGCTGTGGTGCTGGGCTCCAAGCTGTCTGCCATTGCCACGCTCGTTTACCTGCTGCTGGGCGCTGTGGGCGTGCCGGTGCTGGCCAACTTCTCCGGCGGCATCGACAAGTTTGTCGGCCCCACCGGCGGCTTCCTGATCTCCTTCCCCATCATGGCCTACATCATCGGCCTGGGCGTGGAGCACAGGGATGCTTTCAAGGGTGCTTTCCCCGTGGCGGTTGTCGTGGGCACTGTGGTCAACTATATCGTGGGTGTCATCCTGTTCGTGATCGTCGCCCACAGCACCGTGTCTGTGGCTGTTTCCGCCTGCGTTCTTCCCTTCATCCCCACCGCCATCATCAAGGCTGTGCTGGCCTGCGTGCTGGGCCTGAACATCCGGAAGCGGATCCCGGGGGTAAAAAAGGCATGAGCATCGTACTGCGCCCGCATCACCTGCTCTGCACCCAGGGCTACTCCGGCCATGGCTACAGCGAAGCCTTTGTGGAGCACATGAACGATGTCGTTCACCAGCTGCGGGAGGTGCCCGGGACGAAGATCCAGCTCACCTTCTCCACCGACACCCTCTGTTCCTGCTGCCCCAACAAGCTGGGCACCGACCTGTGCGACACACAGGAAAAGGTCAAGCGGTACGACCGCAAGACCGTGGAGTATTTCGGGCTGGAGGAAAAGGAATACGACTACCAGGCCCTCATCCGGGAGATCGATGCCAAAGCCACCCCCGAGATGCTGGCCGATATCTGCCGGGATTGCTGCTGGTTCCCCATCAGCGCCTGCTGCAAGAATATCTGCGAGGGCAAATACGTGAAATAACATTTTCCCCCCTATGCAAAGAGGCCGCCGTGCAGGAGATGATCCTGCACGGCGGCCTCTTTGTTTTATTCTGTTTCTGCGGCCTGCACCGTTACATAGACCCCGGCGGGGACACAGGCGGCCCAGGCATCCTGCTCGCTCAGCCAGCCGAATTGCTCGCACACATGGTCCGGGCACTGACTGTCGAGGAAGGCGATGGCCCCATCCTTTACCTGCAGATGCACGATGTAATCGCCCACATCATACAGATAATCGTGGTCCTCGTCCAGCGGGATCGTTTCGGTGATGCCGTCGCCGAAATCGACCACGGCCACCAGCGGCTCCGCTTTGGGGGCGTTGGCGCGGTACAGCACGAACAGGAGTGCTGCCGCGGCCAGCACCACGGCCGCAAAGATCAGATTTTTCTGCCAGCTTTTCAGGCGTTTCATGCAGCGTACTTGCTTGCAGCTGCGCCGGCAATGCGGCCAAAGACAACGAAGTCAGAGACAGCAGTGCCGCCCAGACGGTTTGCACCGTGGACACCACCAGTCACCTCACCTGCTGCGAACAGGCCGGGGATGATCTCGCCGTTCTCGTTCAGGACTTCGGTGTTGGTGTTGATCTTCAGGCCGCCCATGGTGTGGTGCACGCCTGCGGTGACCTTGATGGCATAGTAGGGAGCGGTATCCAGCTTGTCTGCAAAGCTGGTGCGGCCAAAGTCGGGGTCGTTCTTGGCCTCAACATAGCCGTTCCAGGTGTTCATGGTCTCGGCCAGAGCGGCACCGTCCACGCCGATCTGCTCAGCCAGCTCCTCGTAGGTCTTGCCCTCGAAGGTATAGCCCTTCTTGATGTAGCCCTGGATGACGCTGGAATCATCGACCATCTTCTGATCAATGATCAGCCAGCTGTAGCTGCCGGGCTGAGCGATCTCAGCGGCGGAGACAACGTCACGGGTACTGACTTCGTCAATGAAGCGCTTGCCCTCGGAATTGATCAGCACAGCACCGTCGCCGCGCAGGCCCTCGGTGATCAGAGAAGCGCTGTCGTACTGGACAGTGGGGTGGATCTGGATCTGGTCCATATCCACGGTGTCAGCACCGATGGCCTGTGCCATCTTGATGCCCTGGCCCAGGATGCCAGGGGCGTTGGTGGTCATAAAGCCCTTCAGCTCGGGCTTGTACTCAACGACCATATCCATGTTTGCGCCGAAACCGCCGGAGGTCAGGATCACGGCCTTGGCGTTGATGGTGATGGTCTCACCGGAAGCGCCGGTGGCCTTGATGCCAACAGCAGCGCCGTTGTCATCGGTCAGGATCTCGGTGGCGGTGGTGTTCAGCATCATCTGGACACCAGCCTTCTGGCAGTCCTCCTCCAGCAGGGGCACCATGTAAGCGCCCACAGAGACGACCTTGCCCTCCTCATTCACAGGGCGGTGGATCCGCTTGACAGATGCGCCGCCTGCAGAGGAGACGCTGTTCAGGGTGATGCCCTGCTCACCCAGCCAGTCGATGGCATCAGCGCTGTTGGAGCACAGGGTCTCCACCAGAGCAGGGTCATTGACACCCTTGCCGCCGATCATGGTATCCAGCTCCATCAGCTCAACGCTGTCAAAGTAGCCGGTGGGGTTGGCCTGGTAGGCAGCCCACTGCTCGGCCACGGTAGCAGCCAGAGCGGTGATGGTCTCGTTGTCAGCATACTTTTCAGCAGCGGCCTTCAGGGTCTTTTCGACACCTGCGCCCTCAGCGAACTCGTTCTCATCCTGATACACGGTCTTGCTGGCGTTCATGCCGCCGGTAGCGCGCACGGAGTTGCCGCCCACCACGGGCTGGCTCTCCACGATGACAACGCTCTTGCCCTCGCTGGTGGCAGTCAGGGCAGCGGTCATACCTGCGCCGCCTGCACCCACAATGACGATGTCGGTATCAACGGTAGAGTCCTCAGCAGGCTCAGCGTTGTTCTCCACAGCGGTCTGGAAATCCTCAGGCTTCAGACCAGCAGCGGTAATGGCAGCAGCGGCTGCCTCCTTGATGGCATTGGAGGTGATGGTAGCACCGGACACGCCATCTACTTCGATGCTGCCGCTCTCGGCGATCTCGCCGGGCAGCTGCTCGATTGCCTTGGAGCCCACGCCCTCGGTTTCATCGGCACCCTCAGCGGTGCAGCCGGTAATCTTGCCGTCGGTCAGGGTCAGGGTAACGGTAACATCGCCGCCAAAGCCCTTGGCAGTGCCGGTAAAATCGCCGGTAGCACCCGCGCCGGTGGTGGAGGCGGACTTGCTGCCGCAGCCGTAGCCCAGCAGGCTCACTGCAACGACAGCGGCCATAGCCAGCGCTGCAATGCTCTGTTTCATCTTCGTGTTTTTCATGGTTTCTTCTTTTTCCTTCTTAGTTGAAGCAACGTTGCAGGCAGTTAGCCTGCGCGAACATATCTCAGCATAAAAAGGGGGCTGCCCATTCGGAAGGCAGCCCCCTTTGCCGAACTAGGAAAAGATCAGGCGTTGGCCTGTGCAGCAGCAACAGCGCAGGCAACGGTAGCGCCGACCATGGGGTTGTTGCCCATGCCGATCAGGCCCATCATCTCAACGTGTGCGGGCACGGAGGAGGAACCTGCGAACTGAGCATCACCATGGACGCGGCCCAGAGAGTCGGTCAGGCCATAGCTTGCGGGGCCTGCAGCCACGTTATCGGGGTGCAGGGTACGGCCCGTGCCGCCGCCGGAAGCAACGGAGAAGTACTTCTTGCCGTTCTCGATGGCCCACTTCTTATAGGTACCTGCAACCAGGTGCTGGAAGCGGACGGGGTTGGTGGAGTTGCCGGTGATGGAGCACTGAACGTCCTCCTTCTTCATAATGGCAACGCCTTCCATAACGTCGTTTGCGCCGTAGCACTTGACAGCAGCGCGCTCACCCTCAGAGAAGGGGATCTCCTTGACGACGGTCAGGGTCTGGGTGGGGATATCGTACTCGGTCTGCACATAGGTGAAGCCGTTGATACGGGAAATGATGTAAGCTGCATCCTTGCCCAGGCCGTTCAGGATAACACGCAGGGGGGTCTTGCGGACCTTGTTTGCGGTGCGTGCGATACCGATAGCACCCTCAGCAGCAGCAAAGGACTCGTGGCCTGCCAGGAAAGCGAAGCAGGTGGTGTCCTCGCTCAGCAGACGAGCGCCCAGGTTGCCGTGGCCCAGACCGACCTGACGCTGCTCAGCAACAGAGCCGGGGATGGTGAATGCTTCCAGACCTTCGCCGATGGCAGCAGCGCACTCGGCAGCGTCGGTCAGGCCGCGCTTGACGGCGATGGCGGTGCCCAGGGTGTATGCCCAGACAGCGTTATCAAAGCAGATGGGCTGCACGCCGCGCACGATCTTGTCGCAGTCGATGCCCTTAGCGAGGAGCATCTCGTTGCAAGCGTCCAGAGACTCCAGGCCGTTGGCCTTCAGGCATGCCTCGATTTTCGGCATACGGCGATCCATAGATTCAAAAGTTGCCATGAGTTGTTCCTCCTCTCTTATTCCTCACGCGGGTCAATGTACTTGACAGCGCCCTGCTCCTTGCTGAAGCGGCCGTAAGTACCCACGTTCTTCTCGTAAGCCTCGTTGGGGGTCTTGCCGTGACGGATATCCTCCATCATCTTGCCCAGCTTGACGAACTGATAGCCGATGACCTCATCGTTGGCATCCAGAGCCAGCTTGTTGATGTAGCCCTCGGTCAGCTCCAGGTAACGGACACCCTTGGCCTTGGTGGAGAAGATGGTGCCGGTCATGGAGCGCAGGCCCTTGCCCAGGTCATCCAGACCTGCGCCGATGGGCAGACCGTCCTCAGAGAAAGCGGTCTGGCTACGGCCGTAGACGATCTGCAGGAACAGCTCGCGCATTGCCACGTTGATGGCATCGCACACCAGGTCGGTGTTCAGAGCTTCCAGAATGGTCTTACCGGGCAGGATCTCGCCAGCCATAGCAGCGGAATGGGTCATACCGGAGCAGCCGATGGTCTCCACCAGAGCCTCCTCGATGACACCGTTCTTGATGTTCAGAGACAGCTTGCAGGTGCCCTGCTGGGGTGCACACCAGCCCACACCATGGGTGTAGCCGCTGATGTCCTTGATCTCATAGGCCTTGACCCATGCGCCCTCTTCGGGGATGGGAGCCGGACCATGCTTAGGACCTTTGGTGATCGGGCACATATTCTGTACTTGCTGCGAATAGGTCATAATCATACTCTCCTTTTGACAAATTGATGCCATTGGCAGGGGGTGTCCTGCCGTTTGCATTGACCGGCTGCGCCGCTCTCTTCCGCGCCACGCCGGTACTACCACGCATAATTTTATTATAGAGAACCTTGGCGGAATTTGCAAGACGTTTTGCGGATTTTTTCACAAGCATTTTTAACGGTTATTTGTTACTAACTAGCACTTTCACCGCTTTCGCCGCCCAGTTCGTCACATTTCTATCATATTTGTCAAAAGGAATATCTTGCGCTGTCCGGTTCAGTTTTTTCTGGGCAGCTGTTGGGCCCTGACAGGCCGGAGCGCCCAGATGCACACAAAGCCCGCCGCCGCGCCTGCCATAGCCAGCCAGTGCCGCCCGGTGGCAAGACCCCACAGGTTCGCCGCAAAGGGGAAGGCAAGGCTGCCCACGCTCTGTCCCAGCGCCAGAAAGCCGTAGTTCACCCCGGCATGGGGCAGGCCGAACAGGTCGGTGGAGAGGGAAGGCAGCACCGCCGCCAGCGCCGAATAACAGAAGGTAAGCCCTGCGTACACAGCCACAACGAGCCACCCCTGCGCGAACAGGAAGACCGCCGAAAGCCCCAGCGACACGCCGAACAGGATCAGGTCAGTGGGGCGGCGGCCGATCCGGTCGCTGAGCAGGGGCATCAGCAAGCGGCCCGCCGCGCTGCCCACGCTGCCCAGCACCACGCTCCACAGGGCAGCGCCCTCGTCCAGGCCCCGCTCCATGCCCAGCTTTAAGATGATGGGGCTGAACAGCAGCACCGCCGGGGTGGAAAAGCAGACCGCCCCGGCACAGAGCCAGTATTGTTTTGTTCTGAGCATCTGCAGCGGGGCAAGGTCGAGGGACGGGGTGCCTTTTCCCCTGCCCTGCTCCTCGGGCTTCTGCTTTGCCGGAGGCGGGTCGGTGAGCAGGGCACTGCCCACCAGGCAGACCGGCAGCGTGAGTGCCCCCAGCGCCCAGAACGCCCCCCGGATCCCCTGCACCGGGCCAAATCCCTTCAGCGCCGTGCGGACAAATCCGGTCAGGAACGCACCGCTCAGGCCAACCGCGCCGCCAATGACCCCCGTGGCAAGACCCTTGCGCCCGGCGTACCATTTCTGGGCGCAGGACTGGATGGACGGGTAGAGAAACGCCGTGCCCAGCCCCGCCGGAATGCTGAACACTGCCCAAAACCATGCCCCCTTTTCCCCAGGCAGGAGGGCCGCCGCAAAGAACCCGCCGCAGAGCAGGCCGGTGCCCCACAGCGCCGCGCAGCGCGGGCCTTTTTTATCCTGCAAAAAACCACCGATGACGCATCCCACCCCGAACGCTGCGATCAGGATGCCGAACGCATAGCCCGCGCCGTCCTCGGTCAGGCTGAACTCGTCCATCACCGGCTGCTGGAACACGCCCCACGCCGCAGGCAGGCCCGTCAGGATCTGAATGGCCGCCCCCGCCGCCAGGATCGCCCAGGGGTGGCGCGCTGTAAACTGCTTCATCTGTTTTATCACCTCGTTCTGTCAGTGTGCCCTTTTTCATTGACAAAACGGCATGATTCTTTATAATTATAGATACGTTATATCAATATTAACCTCTCAGTCTCGCTTCGCTCGCCAGCTCCCCTAGTAGGGGAGCCTCTGGCGAAACCGGAAACTTTGTGAGGACTGCCAAGGCCTCCCCTATCAGGGGAGGTGGCACGCCGTCAGGCGTGACGGAGGGGTTTAACTTTCAGAAAGAGGAACCAACTATGAAATCACAGGCATTGAAGGGTATGCGCGACCTGCTGCCCGCTGAGCAGACCCTGCGCGACTACATCCAGGGCAAGATCCTGGAGACCTACCGTGCTTCCGGCTTTGAGCGCATCTCCACCCCCATGCTGGAGGATATGGAGAACCTGGACAAATCCGACGGCGGCGACAACCTGAACCTCATCTTCAAGGTGATGAAGCGTGGAGACAAGCTGACCAGCGCGCTGGGATCCGGCGACCCCAAGCAGCTCTCCGACATGGGCCTGCGCTATGATCTGACCCTGCCCCTGAGCCGTTTCTACGCTGCCAACAAGGACAAGCTCCCCCACCCCTTCAAGGTCATCCAGACCGACCGCGTGTTCCGCGCCGAGCGCCCCCAGAAGGGCCGCCTGCGCGAGTTTGTCCAGTGCGACATCGACATTCTGGGCGACGAGAGCCCCAACGCAGAGGTGGAGCTGATCGATGTGACCGCCCGTGCCCTGCTGGGCATCGGCTTTACCGGCTTCACCGTGAACATCAATGACCGCCGCATCCTGCACGGAATGCTGGAGAGCATGGGCTTTGCCGCCGACACACTGGACTCTGTCTGCATCACCTTCGACAAGATGGACAAGATCGGTGCCGAGGGCGTGAAGGCCGAGCTGACCGAGAAGCAGCTGCCCGAAGCTGCCATCAACGCGCTGGCCGATTTCATTGCCGCCGGTGATGTGACACTGGAGTCCGTAGCTTCCCGCTGTGCCGACCCCGCCATTGCCGATGACCTGAAGTATGTGCTGGCCACCGCAAAGGCCATGGCCAACGGCCGCTTCGATGTGGCCTACTGCCCCAGCCTGGTGCGCGGCCAGGGCTACTACACCGGCATGGTGTTTGAGATCACCTGCCCGCAGTTCAGCGGTGCAGTGGCTGGCGGCGGCCGCTACGACAACATGATCGGCAAGTTCCTGGGCACAAAGGTGCCCGCCGTGGGCTTCTCCATCGGCTTCGAGCGCGTCTGCGGCATCCTGCTGGAGCAGGGTTATCAGATCCCCGGTGCCAAGCAGAAGATTGCCCTGCTCTACAACAGCGATGTGGACTTCCCCGCCGTGCTGGCCAAAGCCGCACAGCTGCGCGACACCTACAACGTCACCGTTCTGCCTCAGGCCAAGAAGCTGGGCAAGCAGCTGGGCCAGCTGGAGGCTTCCGGTTTCGCCGGTGCCGCCTTTATGGACAAGGATGAGGTAAAGATCTTCGCACAGCAGTAACAGACGGGCGGCGGGAAGTTTCCCAAAGCAAGTGTCCGCTGGGGTGGGACCCTGTTGCCGCAGGCAATAGGGCGGGCGATGGAATGGCCCGTTTCACTTGCGCGGGAAAGCTTCCCGCTGCCCTTTGCAACAGCATATATAAACAAAGCCCTCTCAGCCGATTTGGCCGGGAGGGCTTTGTTTTGTGCGGGTTAATTACAGGTTGTACAGTTCCGCATACTTTTTGGTCAGATAATCCAGATAGTAGTGTGCATCAAAGGTGCCGCAGGCGTTTCTGACGACCTCAGCAGGCTCCAGCAGGTGGCCGTACTGGTGCACCTTTTCCCGCAGCCAGCCGGTGACGGCGGAGAGATCCCCGTGGGCCACGCCGCCGTATACATCGAATTCCTGCTCCATATTGTGGAGCATCTGGGCACCGTAGGCGTTGCCCAGAGCGTAAGACGGGAAGTAGCCGAAGGAACCGCCCGACCAGTGTCTGTCCTGCAGGCAGCCCTCGCGGTCATTGGGAACCTCCACGCCCAGATACTCCTTGTACAGCTCTGCCCACGCGGCAGGGACCTCCTTTGCCGTCAGGGTGCCCGCAATGAGCTGCTTCTCGATCTCGTACCGCACCATGACGTGCAGGCAGTAGGTCAGCTCATCGGACTCGGTGCGGATGAGGCTGGGCTCCACCTTGTTCACAGCGCGGTAGAACTGCTCCGCAGTCACATTTCCCAGCTGTGCGGGGAAGAATTCCTGCACCTTGGGATAGATGGCCCCGATAAAGGCGCGGGAACGTCCGATGAGGTTCTCGTAGAAGCGGGACTGGCTCTCGTGCACGCCCATGGACACCCCGCCGGTCAGGCAGGTGTACTGCAGGTCATCCCGGATGCCCAGCTCATACAGAGCATGGCCGCCCTCGTGGAGAACGGAGTACATCGAGGAGGCCACATTGTGCAAGTCGTAGTTGGTGGTGATGCGGACATCCTTGTTGTTGAACTCCAGCGTAAAGGGGTGTTCGGTCTCACCCAGGCCGCAGTGGCCCCGGTCCAGACCCATGACCTCCATGAGATAGTCCGCAAACGCCTTCTGCTGCTCGACCGGATATTCCAGATGCAGGAAGCTGTCATCGATCTGGGGCTTCTCGCCGATGGCCCGGATGAGGGGCACCAGACCCTTGCGCAGGGTGTCAAAGAACACGTCCAGCTGTTGGGTGTCCACGCCCCGCTCATACTCGTTCAGCAGGGCATCGTAGGGCGCTTTTTCCGCATCATAATAGCCCGCGAACTTCCGGTTATACTCCACCAGCTCCTGCAGGATGGGGCAGAAGGAGGCAAAGTCGTTTTCTTCCTTGGCCTTGTGCCAGACATCACTGGCGCGGTTGGTCAGCTCGCTGTATGCCATATACTCCTCGGCGGGGATGCGGGTGAGCTGCCGGCAGCTGCGGTGCAGCTCTTCCACCTCGCGGCGGTGGAGGGTGTCCAGCGTCTCCCGCCGGGCATAGAGCTCCTCCACCAGTGCAAGGGTCTCGGGGGCGGTCATCAGCTTCTGCAGTTCACCGGCCAGAATGCTCAGAGCCACACCCCGGCCCTCGGCCGTGTTCTTGGGGGCCACGGTCACAGCGTCCAGATACAGGCTGTTGGAGGCGCAGTTGTAGGCGTACAGCTTCTTCTGCAGGGTCTCCAGCGCCCGCAGCTTCTCATTTTGTTCCATTGGGAGTTTCTCCTTTTTCAGTTTTTGGTGGGAAATGCCGGGTCATTCCAGAAAAAGCGCTTCCGGGCCACCGGGTCCGGGTCCGGGATCTCAAACGTATAGCGCTCCGTTGCATTGATGACCGTGGTCTGGCCGTGGGTGCACACCCGGGGCAGATTGGCATTATAGCTCAGGTGGACATGTCCGTGCACGAACCACTTAGGCTGGTACTCCTCCAGCAGGTCGTTGAAGCAGGCAAAGCCCTTATGGGCCCGGTCGTTGCCATCGTTCAGGCCGGCCGCCGGGGAATGGGTCAGCAGCAGGTCGATGCCGCCCGCCCGGTGGGCCTTGAACCAGAGCCGCCGCATCCGGCGGCGCATTTCCTTCTCCGTGTACTGGAAGGTCTCCTCGCAGTTGTAGCGGATGCTGCCGCCCAGCCCCATGATGCGCAGCCCTTTCCAGACATACACCTGATCGTCCACACAGATGCAGCCGCCCGGCTCGCCCTCCGTGCGGTAGGAGCCATCGTGGTTGCCGTGGACATACAAAATGGGGGCCGCCGTAAAATTTGTTATATATTCGAGGTATTTTTTTGGCAGATCCCCGCAGGAGAGGATCAGATCGACCCCAGCCAGGCGTTCCCGGGAGCAATAGTCCCACAGCGCCTTGGAGGGGGTATCGGAAATTGCAAGTATCTTCACGTCCGCAACACTCCGTTCTGTCGAGCTTTTTACAGTGTCGTCTCTTTCAGGCTGCTCAGGCCGTTGATCTCCAGCAGGCCCAGCGTTCTGACATCCAGCTGATCGTACCGGGGCAGGCTGCCCTCCACACACTCGCCCAGCCAGTCCATCTCCATCAGTTCCTTGGGGGTGTAGGTGTCTGCAGTGGGTGCCTTGGGGATATGCCCCTGCGCAAAGATGCCCGCCGGGAAGATGGGGAACTCGTTGGCCGCAAGGTTCTTTTCCAGCAGATCGAGCAGCTGCTGCGTGCCCTTGGGCAGGGTCTCGTAGTAATCCAGCCGCTCCGCGTCACTGCGGAAGCCCCACCAGTAGTTGATGGCCTTGCCGCTGGAACCGCTGTCCCAGGTGCCCTCGAAGATGGAGCGGATGATGCCGATATAAAACACTTCCCACTTCCAGACCGGCAGCGCCACCGGCTGGATGCTGCCATCCGGCATCCGGCGGCACAGGCCGTATTCCCTGGCGCTGCCGGTGGGCTCAAAGGGGCTGCAGGCGTAGAACAGCTCGATATCCGGGCAGTCGGAGAAATCCAGCGGTTTCCCCGGCTCCTGCAGGCAGGCCCAGCGCAGCAGGATATGGCTGTTGGGCCGCACGGTGCGCAGGCCCCGGGCAAAGGCATTGACGGCCGCAGGCACACCGTAAACGGGGTTGGCCGCCACATAGCCCACCCGGTCGGTCAGATTCAGGATACCCGCCAGCATTCCCAGCAGGTAGTTGGCCTCATAGGTGCGGGGGTAATAGGTGCGTACCAGCGGATGGGGCGCGTTCAGGCAGCAGTTCAGGAACCGGGTCTTGGGGTGCTGGGCCGCCACCTTGAGGCAGGCGGGCCGCATCCGGATGCTGGTGGTGAACACCACATCCGCGTTGTCGTGGGCCACCTCTTCCATGATCTGCTCCGCGTCCACCTCGGGGGAGACGTTTTCCCGGTTGGTGATGACGAGCCGGTCCGGGAATGCCTTTTTCAGGGCCTCGATCCCCTTTTCGTGGCCCCGCACCCAGGCGCTATTTTTAGCATTGTACTCGTGCAGGAACACCACCTTGAGCTGGCTGGGCTTGCTGAAGATGTTCAGCTTGTTCAGCAGCGGTTCACTGCCGGGCTTTGGCTCCAGCGAAAGCTCCACGGCGTGGGGCTCCGTCAGGATCTTGATCTCATCCCACAGCTTGGCCAGGTTTTCCCGCACCTGGCTGGGGGTGGACTGGCAGGCATCCGAATACCGGTAGACCGAGAGGTACACCAGCAGCGCGTCGCCCGGGGTCAGCCCCAGGGCGGAGCCGCCCAGCGCATAGAACTGCTGGCTGAACATGGTATACAGGGCCGAGAAGTTCAGCCGGTCGTCATCCGACCATACCTCGCTGGCGGCCTTGCAGACCAGTGTCTGCAGCTTTGCATAGCCGCCCAGCCGGGAGAACCGGACATTGTTGATCTTGCTCAGCTTATAAAAATCAAGAAACTCGTAATAGATCTTGTTTTCCAGCGTGTCGTTCCGGGCCGGAACAAGCCGGGTGACCGTGCCCGGAATGGTGACCGCCTCGTAGTATTTGAGGACAGACACCCGTTTGTTGCCCTCCTGCACATAGAACTTGTTCAGGTATTCGTAGGCAATGATGGGGGTGTGGATGCCCTCTTCCAGATGGGCCTCGCAGAGATTCGACCACTTGACGGCAAACTCGGTGTCCTCTTCCAGCAGGGGCATAAAGTTGGCCGCAAAGGCTGTGTGCCGTCCGCTGGTCTTGGTGCCCACAATGCTCTCGGCGGGGATATCCACCAGCCCCAGCGGCTCCTGGGCAACGATGTTCACCCCGTTCAGGATATCATCCAGCACCGCAAGGTACGGCGACTGGCCGCGCGCCACACAGGCACGGTAGGCACGCTGGCCCGCGCGCAGGGCGCTTCTATAATCTTCTATCATGGCCATAGCAGAACTCCCTTCTTCAATGGCTCCTGTTTTCCTTTCCCGGCCCGCGCCGCCGTGTTTGCGGCACAGGTCTAAGGACAGTATAACATGAAATTCGGATTTATGGGAGACTTTCTCCGGCAAAGGTGTTGATTTACAGAATTTTTTCAGGTACGATAAATAGGAAACCATATTTGTGAGGTACATTTTCATGCAGACTGAACAGCTGCCCCGCCTGGAAGCGGGGGAATACCCCGGCGGCATCTGGTACTACGAGCCCCACACCTACCTGCCCTACCGCTATGTGCTGGGCCGGGTAGGCAGGCACCCGCTGGTGTGCATCGGCATCAACCCCAGCACCGCCCAGCCCGGCGCGCTGGACCCCACCTTAAAGAGTGTGGAGCGGCTGGCCAACGCCAACGGCTTTGACAGCTGGATCATGTTCAACGTATATCCCCAGCGCGCCACCGACCCCAACGACATGGACCGGGTGCCGGACCGCGCCCTCTGCGACGAGAACCTGCGCTGGCTGCGGGCCGTTCTGGCCGAGACCGAGCCCACCATGTGGGCCGCATGGGGCACCCTGATCGAAAAGCGGGACTACCTGCCCGGCCTGATGCGGGAGATGGTGGCCCTGACAAGAGAGCGGGACATCCCGTGGGTCACCTTTGGCAAGCGGAGCAAAAAGGGCCACCCCCATCACCCGCTCTACCTGCGCAAAGATTCCACACCCGAGCCGTTTGATGTTGAAAACTATCTGGACACCTGTTTTTGAGGGAGGGATACCATGACCCCGGAACGCTACCAGGCCCTGCTGCGCTGGCTGGAGGCCCGCCCCGCCCTGAAAAAGCTGGTGATCGCCCTGAACCGCTGGCTGCCTGCCGTGCCCTTTGCCTGCTACCCTTTGCTGCTGGTGCTGCTGAATGTGCGGTGGTTCCGGCTGCTCTCCGCAAACCGCGCCGCCGCTCTGGATTTTATGCAGCTCATTGCCCGGGCAGTCTTTGTGCCGGCCTTCGTCTTTCTGGGCGGCACGCTCCTGCGGGCCAGGCTGAACTTTCCCCGCCCGTATGAGCAGCCCGGCTTCACGCCGCTGGTGCCCAAGGAGACCCACGGCAAGTCCTTCCCCTCTCGCCACGCCCTGAGCGCCGCCGTGCTGGCCGCTGTGTGGTGCTACTTCTACCCCGCCGCCGGGGCCTGCATGGTGGTGGTGGCCCTGCTCATCTGCGCCCTGCGGGTGCTTGCCGGGGCGCACTATGTCCGGGATGTGGCCGCCGGTGCTCTGCTCGGCTTTGCCCTTGGGGCCGCCGGAATGTGGCTGCTGTGACCCCAAAATGCCCCCTGCGCCGGAAAATCCAAAAAAATTTGAAATTCCGCTTGACAGAAGCCTATGCGTATGGTATTATACTTCTCGCAGCGTGTGCCGAACGCACACTGCCGCCAGATAAGTACCCCATGGGATAACAACGTGCGCCCGTAGCTCAGGTGGATAGAGCAACTGCCTTCTAAGCAGTGGGCCGGGGGTTCGAGTCCCTTCGGGCGCATATTATGTGGTGCCTTTAGCGTAGTCGGTTAACGCGCCAGATTGTGGATCTGGAGACCGTGGGTTCGAGTCCCACAAGGCACCCTGCTAGAGATCAGACCGGAAGCCGAAAGGTTTCCGGTCTGATTTTTTGCTTTTCCGGCCCATTTTAACACGTATTTCCGTTGTTTTTCCGCTTTCTGCCGAAAAGTACAACTTTTTTTGAAATTGCGCTTGACAATTCCGGATTCCATGGTATAATAACTAACGTTCCGAGCCGAACGGCCCACGAACAAAACAGAATATGCGGATATGGCGGAATTGGCAGACGCGTTAGATTCAGGTTCTAATCGGGGCAACTCGGTGGAGGTTCAAGTCCTCTTATCCGCACCATGACGAATGTTCTTACAGCATTTAGCTGTCAAAGAACATTCGTCATTTTTTATTTGCTAAATAGCGACATCACAGGGGGCGTAGTTCACAACTACGCCTTTTCTTGTATTCACCGATACATCGGGTGTCGGTAAAGGAAGTGCGCTTGGAATCTCGATGGTGCCCACGCAGTTGTAGTGAATGCGGAGCCGCTGCTCCCATACACCATTGACCTTTTCTGCATTGAACACTTCGATTTTTTCCACCAGTTCATTCAGCATCCGGGGTGTCAGCTTTTTTGCTCTGGTGTACTTGCGAACCAGACTGATGAACATATCCGTTGTCATGGTGCGGCTGCTCTGCTTTTCGATTTCGGAGCGGAGCTGTTTGATTTTCTCGGTCAGCTCCTTTTGCTCGTCCTCATATCTCCGGGACATTCTGGAAAAGCGTTCGTCAGAGATTTTGCCGGAAACATTGTCCTCATAGATGCGCTCAAAAAGGCCGTCCAGTTCTTCATCACGGGCAAGGAGTGCTTTCAACTCTTTCTCTTTCAGCTTGCGGTCGGCTTCGTCCGCCTGCTGGGAGTGCCCGATAATAGCCTTCAAAAAGTCGTCCTCATAGAGGCTGGCAAACTTGGTCAGCCGCCGAATCTCGCCCAGCACCACTTCTTCCAGAAAGTCTACCCTGATGTAGTGGGTGGATTGGCAGGTGCCACGGTTGCCCTTGTAGTTGGAGCAGTTGAAATACTTGATTTCCGGGTTGCCCTGATTGAAGTGGAAATGCAGATTGCAGCCGCAGTCTGCGCAGACAAGCAAGCCAGAGAACATATTGTGTTCTCCGTTGCTGGTACGGCGTTTGCGCATTTTTCCGCGTTTCTGCTGTACCTGTTCAAACACGGCTCGCTCAATAATTGGCTCGTGAACATTTTGGAACACTACCCAATTTTCCGGGTCGTTATGAATCCGCTTCTTATTCTTGTAGGACTTGGAGTAGGTTTTGAAGTTCAGAACATCACCACAATACTCCTGCTGGTACAGAAGATGGGTAATCGTGGAGCCATTCCACTTGGTGGCGGGGCGCGTCTTGGCCTTTCCGGGACGGCCGATGCCTTTCTGAATCCAGTAGGCCTGCGGCGTCAGGATGCCTTCCTTTTCAAACTGGGTGGCAATCTGTTCCGTGCCAAAGCCCTCCAACGTCATATCAAAAATGCGCCGGACAACTTGTGCAGCTTCTTCATCAATGATCCAATGCTTGGGATTGTTCGGGTCCTTGATATATCCATAGGGAGGAAGTCCCATCGGTTCGCCGGAGTTGCCTTTGATTTTATTACTGATACGGCGTTTCTTGCTGATGTCACGGGCATACCACTCATTGAACAGGTTTCGGATGGGTGCCAGTTCGTTTTCTCCCTCGGCCGTGTCGATGTTGTCCGAAACGGCAACAAGTCGGATGTCATGGTCTGGGAAAAATTCTTCTGTCAGCCGTCCGACCTCAATATAGTTTCGGCCCAGACGGGAAAGGTCTTTGACGAACACAGCGGAGGCTTTCCCTTGTTCGAGCTGCTGCATCATTTCAACGAAACCGGGACGGTTCATGGTCACGCCGGAAATGCCATCATCCAGAAAGTGAACCAGATTGGTATAGCCTTTTTCCTTTGCAACTTTGGTGAGCAGTTTCTTTTGGTTGCCGATGCTGTAACTCTCGCCCTCCAAATTATCATCACGGGAAAGACGCTCATAGAGAAAAGCGGTTGCTTCACGGGATTTCTTGTTACTCGACTGTTTCATACTCGCTCCTTTCTTGGGACAGTCGAATAGCAAATTCACTTGTACACCTATATTATAACACAATCCGCTTTCTCTGTCCGCTGCCTCCCGAAAGGTCATTATAATTTTTCGCTTTCGGATTTCATCAGCCGGAGAAGAACTTCTCCTAAGGTCTGGGAGCTTTCTTCTTTGAACACCGGCTCAACGATAAAGGAGCGATTGCCAATACGATAAGTTGAATCCAGAGTAAGCACCTCTGGATTTTTTGTTTTTTCAGGGTTTATCTTTTTCGCTTGCATCGTAAAATCCCCTTTCTTAAAAATCAAAAAATGAGCCAACGGACGGCTGCTGGCAGCAGCCCACGGGAATCTCACCCCTGCATTTCTCATGCAGCCCTACTCATTGCCTGCGACGCTCTGAACGCTCGGACTTTGACGGTAAGGGAGTATCAGCCTGTCGGTATGTCATGGCCCGCAAGCAGCCGCGCTTGCATTGCGGCGTGGTGATGATCGCTCCACTTTTCAAAGAAAAGTATCTTGGCGCACCCGCCGTCCGGCTCGATACAGACAGCAACGTGTCCGTTTGCCCTATGATGCACCGCCATTATCCTGCGGGCTTTCTTTGTCAAAGAACTAGAAAAGGCATCGTATGGAAAGGGGAACAGCACACGATGCCTACGTTGAATCAGGTCAAGTCAAAATCAAGGATAGCAATTATCAGTTTTGCTTCCAGACGATTGCGCAGTTCTTCATCAACTTGCAGACGAGGATAGCCGTCAGAGCCATAGCTCGTCCGAGTTGACAGTGCAGCAATGTAGCTAGAATAATGCCGGACTACCCGGCTCACTGCTTCGGCGTCTCCTGCAACAGCGGCAGCGATTATCGGGTAAGGAAGCAGCGATGCCCGTGTGTGCGCAGATTTAGTCATCCGCTTCACCTCCCATCAGCTTTTTCAGCAGCCGATAGGCTTTATACCTGCGAGTATTGACCGTTCTTCTGGCCATGCCCATGCACTTTGCTATCTGTTCGTCTGTCATCCATAGAAACCAGTGCATCATAAAAATTTCCCGGTCTTTTGGTGACAGCCGTAGAAGTGCCGTGGCCAATCGGTCGTTCTCGATTAGCACAACAGCATTTCCCACGGGAAAAGCCGTATACTCCCATGAGTAACGATCGTAAACTGCAAGCTGGGCCACATCTGTCCCGGACAGTTCTTCCAAAGATGCAAAACGTTTTTGATGACGGCTGATCTGCCGATAGCCGTTACATGCCTCGCATTTCAACACCTTTTTGCAGTAGCTGTCAAAGGCGTGCTGCTTGTGTTCGTAGTAGCGGTTTGGTTTCAAGTTTTCACCTCCCCTCGTGCTGGGAGGCAGCTCTTTTCTTCCCCTTTCGCTCACTACTCGTTCACCAACGGGTTCATTTGGCTGATTTTTAAGATTGATATGAAAATTTTTCCTGCCGTTCATAGAATTGTTCCTTTCGTTCTGTTCGGGTTTATAGGCCGGAGCAAAACGAGGCGGAGAACGGCATCCGATACCCAATCGTAGGTTGTCAAAATGCGGGGCTTTATCGGATGTGAATTGAAGTATATAAAAAGCGAGCCACAACTCACTTCTATGAGTATGGCTCGCCTCTACGTTATTTGAATATTTTTTTAATTGGTGTTAGGGCTTTTCGAGTGGGCGGTAAGCCCCATTTTATTTTGCGCTCCTTTATTTTGATACTCTTATCCATATAGCTCTTTGCTTCAAATTATGAGCTATAACTCACACAATGTGAGTTGTATGGTTATTTATATGAGCGATAGCACACCCTACAATGAGGTAGAGGTGATGTATAGTGAACAATCCTCTTGACTTGTTTGCATGGAAAGTGCGGTCAGAACGTAAGCGGCAGCATTTGACACAGAGAAAATTGGCTGAACGGCTCAATATGAACGCCCGTACAATCATAGATTTGGAAACCTGCCAGAGTAACCCCAAATTTGAAACGGTGGCTCTTGTCGCCAAAGAGTTAAATATCAGCGTGGATGCTGCCATTTTTCCAGACATGGTAAATCAGACGGTTTCAAAAACAGTTGTAGACTTCTTTGCCGGGAAAAGCGAGGCAGAAATTGAAAAATATATTGCGCTTTGCAAACAGGCGGAAGCATTTCAAAAAGACGAATAACGCGGTCGGATATATCAATCTCGGCCGCGTTATTTTTTACCTATTTGTTTCTATGCGGACGGATTATGATATACGCACAATGGAACCTCCGCATCGCATACGCTGAATTTTGTTAAGCAAGGCTCCATCCAGCCGCATTCTTTCGGATGTTGACAAACTCCTGATAAATGCCGGGCTGCTTCAAAAGTTCTTCGTGCGTGCCCTGCTGTGCAATCTGGCCGTTGTCAATGACCAAAATCTGATCGGCATTCTGGATGGTATTCAGACGGTGGGCGATTACGAGAAGTGTCTTGCCCTTTACCAGTTCCGAGATGGCCTCCTGAATATAGCTTTCGTTATCAGTATCTACGCTTGCGGTAGCTTCATCCAAAATGATGATAGGGGCATCTTTCAAGATGCAGCGTGCAATCGAGATGCGCTGCTTTTCACCGCCGGAGAGTGTAGCACCGCCTTCACCAACTACGGTCTGGAATCCATCAGGCAACGCCATGATGAAATCATAGCAGCGGGCCTTCTTAGCAGCTGCATAGACTTCTTCCTCTGTGGCGTCCGGTTTGCCTATGCTGATATTGTTGTAAATGGTATCTTGGAATAAGTACACTCGCTGGAATACCATGCTGATCTGCTCCATCAGCTCTGCCAAAGGCACGTTCCGAATGTCCATACCTCTTATTATTATGCTGCCAGATTTTACATCCCAAAGCCGAGCCAGTAAATTGGCAATAGTAGACTTTCCGCCGCCAGAAGGTCCGACTAAAGCAGTCATAGAATCTTTCTTCATGGCAAAGCTGATATGATGCAGAACTTCTTTGTCCTGATAAGCAAATACAACATCGTTAAACTGAACTTCTGGCTGTCCCGGCTGTGCCTGTGCAGGAAGATGCTGCTTGCCCGTGTCGGGAAGTTCAGGCTCATTCAGGACTGCTTCAATGCGGTCAAGAGCTGCATTCATAACGGTAAGGCGAGATGCTTCCCCATAAAGAGCTTTCAGCGGTCCAAAGAGGTCAAACACAAACAGCAGAACACCAAGCACATAGGCCAGCGGAAGTGCGCCGCGCTGTTCCAATACAATCGACAAGCCGAAAATCGCCGCAATACCAATGCCGTAAAGGATATTCAGACTCATTGTCCATGGTGTCATTTTCTGCTCAAAAGCAAGGGAGGTGTTTCTGGAACGCTGGAAATTGTCAGTCAATTCTTCTGATTTTTCGCCCAGCAGGTTGTAGCTCTTGATGACGCCAATGCCCTCCACAAAGGATAGCACCGCATCGGTCAGCCGTTCGCTCTGCTCCTGCCGCTCTGCGGCTTCCCGCAGGGAAACCTTGTTCATTCCTTTTGACACCAGCCATGCCAGAACCGTGACGGCAGCAGCAATCAAACCAAGCTGTACGTTCAAATAAAACATGAATACCAGCAGAATCAAGGAGGACAGCAGATAGCCCATCATGTTGCCCAGCGTACTCATAGCGACTTCTTCAATGAATACCATATCCGTGCTAAGAACAGAGCTGATTTTGCCAATGTTGCCGGAAGTAAAATAGCCCATCGGAAGTTTCCGCAGATGGCTGCCCAGTTCCATGCGTTTATCCGCAAACATCAAATATCCTGCGGCACTTTGCAGGCTGTCGCTGAGGTAATGAACAAGCATTTGCACCAACACTGCTGCGGCAAGTCCAAGGCCGATATAAAGGCAAGTCTGGCTGGTTAGTGTGTCAGCTGCAAAGCGGCTTAAAACTACAAAGGCAAGAACGATTGGCATTTTTGACAAAATGGATTCCAAAAACGCACAAACGAATGCACCTTGAATACGGCCTTTATAACGGCCGGAGAGTTTCAAAATTCTTGAAAACATCGCAAACATTTAGGCTCCCTCCTTTGCAGTGTGTACTTTCCATTCGGCACTGTCCTGTGCGGCTTTCCACAATTTCTGATATTCAGGGCAGGAGCGAATCAAATCCTGATGCTTACCCGCTGCTACCAATTTTCCGTGGTCGATGACACAAATTTGATCGGCATTCATAATGGCGGGCAGTTTGTGAGCAATCACCACGAGGGTCTTGCCTTTTACAAGTTCTGCAATGGCTGCTTCCATCTTTTCTTCATTTTCGGGGTCAGCATAGGCTGTTGCTTCATCAAGAACTACAATGGGGGCATCCTTTAAGATTGCTCGCGCCAGAGAAATACGCTGACGCTGACCGCCGGAGAGCATTTTTCCGGCATCGCCTGCCATGGAGTGAATGCCCTGCGGAAGTTTTTCAATGAACTCCATGCACTGAGCTTTCTTTGCGGCCTCTATTACTTCTTCATCCGTTGCAGTCAACCGACCGAGCCGGATGTTTTCCAGCAGAGAAGTATTAAACAAATACTGATCCTGCGCCACATAGGAGATACGACTGTTCAATGCTTCAAGGCTCATATCGCAAAGTTTCTGTCCGCCGATGGAAATGCTGCCCTTTTGCGGGTCATAATAGTGAATCAGCAGTTTTGCCAAGGTACTCTTGCCGGAGCCAGATTCACCGACAAGAGCAGTTTTTTGTCCAGCCTTTGCCGTAAAGGAAATATCATGGAGAACTTCATCCTCAACCACCGCGGGCTTTCCATCCGGGCCGGGCTGTGTTGTCTGGTAAGCGAAAGAAACATGGTCGTAAGTAATGGTGTCATCTATTCCATGGAATAGATCATTCGTCTGCTGAAGTTCCGGCGCATCCAACACCTGCTCCAATGCGGAGATTTTATAGTTGAGCTGGGGCATGGTTGGCAGAAAGCCAAGAGATTTCAGCAGCGGCATACCGATACTCAAAGAAAGACACAGCACCAAAATCAAATTGGGCAGAGCCGACCAGCCGCAGAGGACAAACCATGCACCCACAGGCAGGGTTAGGATGATGGTACAAGGAAGCAGGCTGCTGTAAATCGCCATCCACGGCCATGCCGCCCTATACCATGCCAGTGTATAGTTCCGATAATCTGATATATCTTTGCGGAACCGTTCGTAAGAATCTGCGTCTTTATTGAAAACCTTGACGACTTCCATACCGTTGATGTACTCAATAATGGTATTGTTCATCTTTTGCCCGGCCATATAGTAAGGTCCCATTTTCTTCATACCAACGGAATACATCGTCATCATGGCAACTAAGCTAAGCGGAATGGATGCCAAAGATAACAATGCCAGCTTCCAGTCTACAAAGAACATTGCCACATAAACTGCAATGGGAACCATCAGGTTGGCGATGCCCTCCGGCATAGAGTGTGCCAGCAGAACTTCCAGACTGTCTACATCGTCCACGAACAGCTTTTTCACGGTGCCAGTGCCTTTGTCCTGAATAACACCCAGCGGCAGTTTTTCAAACCGTTTTTGCAGAGCCGTCCGCAGACGGAGCAGCGTGTCATAAGCTGCTTTATGAGAGAGATTCAGGCCCCAGCCATAGAAAAGAGCTTGCAGCACTAGACATACCAAGACCAGTATGACATGCTGGATGATAAAGGAAGCAGTGATTGCCTCCCCCATGACCAGCGGTGCAATTACCTGATATGCCAGCACAAAGGGAAAAACACCCAGCAGAACACTGACCAGCACGATGGCTGTTGCAACATAGAGGCCTTTTTTATGAGGTCCGGCATATTCAAATACTTTTTGGAACATAAGTCCAACCTCCTATCATGTGAAATATTTTTCAGAAAGAGATTTCAAAACCGTTGGCGATAACTGCTGATTTTGAATTGTTCCATCATCATCCAGTTGCACAACCTCTGTGCAGGTACGGACAATAAATTCAAAATCATGAGAAACCACGAACACGATTACCCCGGAATCGGAAAGTTGTTCAATCAGCTTGCTGACACGCACCATAGAATCATAATCCAAGCCGCTGGTGGGCTCGTCGAAGTAGATTACGGGGCTGTCCTTTACGATTGCCACTCCAATGGTAACCCGTTGTTTTTGACCGCCTGAAAGCGATGCTGGGTGTCTTTCCCGATAGTCCGACAGTTCCAATGCGTTCAATACTGCATCTATTTTTTCTTTGCAATCTTCCTGCATTCCAAGGGAAAGTTCTTCTTCCACGCTGCTGGCAAAGAGTTGATAGTCTGTATCCTGCATAACAAGATAGGAAAGTGACCGCCGCTGCCGGGGTGTGAGCTTTTTTCCATCAAGACGAACTTCTCCATGCCGCTGTTTCAACAGGCCAGTCAGAATAGACAGGAGCGTTGTTTTTCCGGCACCATTATGGCCTAAAATGCCTATCACGTCCCCCGAATGAGCTTCAAAGCTGACATTTTGGAATACTTCTGGACCTTTCTTGTAGGCAAAGCCTAAATCGTGGACTTCTAGTAAGTGCGTTGTATTTTGAGAATGCGGCTTTTCCTGATAATGCTCTGCATCACGTTCCGGGTATGCGGTTCGCAGACCATAAGAAATTCGTGTTTCTTCGGGCAAAGAGCAAAACTGTTCCCTTGTAAACTCATGCTCAATTTTTCCATTCTGTATCAGAAAAGCTCTGTCAATCAAATCTCGCAGATAGTAAAAGCGGTGTTCTACTACAAAAATGGTATAGCCGGCACTCTTGAGCTTTTCCATGATTTCAGCAAGCCGTTTGGTGGCGGCATAGTCCAGATTGGCCGATGGTTCATCAAAGATGTAGACCTTTGGGGCAAGCGCATAAACAGAGCCAATCACAATCTGCTGTTTTTCTCCGCTGGATAACGCAAAAATACTTCGATTCAGGTATTCGACCAACTCCAATTCTTTGGCTGCTCGTGCAATCCGGTCAATGGTTTCCTCACGGGCCAGTCCGAGATTTTCACAGCCGAACGCCAATTCTCGTGTGGTATCGGTCATAAAAAACTGTGAGCGTGGGTCTTGAAAGACAGTTCCTACCTGTCCGGCCAGTTCGGAGGGCTTCATTTCCAAAAGCGAATGTCCATCCATAAGCAGATCGCCTTTAATTTCACCGGGGTAAAAATGTGGAATAAGTCCATTGAGGGAACGAATCAACGTTGTCTTGCCGCAGCCACTTCGCCCGGTCAGAAGAATAAACTCGCCGGTCCGTACAGTCATGTCAATGCCGCGGAGGGTAAAATTTTTGCTTTCTTCATAACGAAAGCTGAAATTCTGGAATGAGATCATCGTCATACCCTCCATAAAATGATTTTGCCGATTTGAGTCTGGTCAATAAAAAGCAGTCCGACCAAAAAGAGGATACCAAGCAGTGATACCACAATTTCCGGCCATGCAAAACGAATCGGGCGCAGTGCATACCGCTTACATTCCAATTCCAGACCACGCGTTGTGCCGGAGGCCGCCAGTTCATCGGTAACTTTCAAGCAGCGCATCAGCAACGGTATCAAAATGTACTCTATGGTTGCTAATGGGTGACATACCCGCTTCCACACTGTATCGCTGATACCGCGAATATCCATTGTGCTTCGGATTTGCCGATATTCAATCCGTAGGGTAGGAATATAACGGAACATGACCACAAGCGGAATCGTAACTGCCTGCGGCAGCCGCATTCTTTGGAGGGCTACCATCAAGTCATCCATATAAGTGGTCTGCAATATCCAGAGCCCCATCATTACAATGGGAATCAGTTTCAGAACGGTCACGCCAAATACGCTCATAATCACGCTCAAAACTGGAACTTGAACATAGCGGAGCAAGGCATTAAGATAAGCCACAACGATATAAGTTATTATCATTTTTGCGGCCCATTTTCCGCCATTACCTAAGGCAATGAACAGCCCATAAACCAGCATGAGCGCAAGGCTGACCACTTCTCCGGCCAGAAAATAACTGACAAAACCGATACAGACTAAGAGAAGAATTTTGCAGCGCGGGTCCAGAAGCGCAGTTCCATGAAGGGGCTGTCGCTCAATAATTTGTTTGATTTGTGTTTCATCCATTCTGATGCCTCCTTATCAACAGCAGAGCGCGGGACTACTTCCAGCCCCGCGCTCTGAAATCAGGCAGCCCGTTTGCCTGCGTTTGTATGATGGATTTTCAGGGGGCTGTTCTTGTTATTTTACAGAAACGAGTCCAGCCTTGATGAAATGCTTTTTCAATGCTTTCTGGCCGATAAATCCGCCAATCAGGCCGCCCACCAGTCCAGCAGCAACAATGACTACCAGCATGGGAACAGAAGTGATATTGAGCATTCCCTGAATGTACTCCGGGGCAATATTGTTTTTCTCCATTGCGCCAACAAACGCACTTTGAAGAAATTTGATGGGGCAGATAGCACTAAAAGCAAAAATAGCACTGAACAGCGCATAGGCCGCCATCATGGACTTCATTGTGATTTCATTTCGGCCCATGATCAGAAAATCGCAGATGACACCGCCAATTACCAAGCCGATGGGAAGGAACCAGAAAGCACCTACCAGCAGGAACAGGATAGCCTGAATTGCGGCACAAATGGTAAACACGCCTTTCTTCGGAACTTTGGCCAGCAGAAGCATCATAACGATGCCATTCGGAATAGCCATAACGGACGGATAAAACACGTTGGTCACTGGGCCAGCCACGCTCATAATAGTGCTGATAATCATGCAGATAATCCACATGAGCGCTGTCAGGATGCCAATGAGAATAAAGTCTTTCGCATTCAACTTTTGTTTCATTTTTATGCCTCCTCGCTTTTATCGGAAAATAAAAAATGCGATGTGGTTATTTGAAACTAACCATATCGCAAATTGTACCAATTTAGATTATCAAATCCAACCCAAAACCTACCCGTTTTGACCCAAAAACAGTCAGAAGCTACTTTTTATGGGTATCAAATCGGCTTTCACGGTAGTTCTTTGGTGCCACGCCATATCGCTTTTTGAAAGCGGCGGCAAGATTGCTGGGCTTTCCGTAGCCAACGATTGCTGCAATCTCGCTTACATTTCGGTCCCCCTCCAATAGCAGCTGTGCTGCCTGTGTCAAACGCTGTTCAATTATGTATTGATGAATAGGCATACCATAAAATGATGAAAAACCGCGTGTCAATTTTGTTGTGCTTAAATGCACCAGATGGGAAAGTTCTTCACAGGATGGGGCAAACGCAAGCTGACTGTCTATAATCCGTTTAGCTTCCATAATGGCAGTCCGTTCCGTTCTGGACATGGAAACATTTTTTCCCATTAGAATATCCAATTCAAGGACTTCGCCTAAATAAATAGACAATAGCTCCAGAAGTTTTCCGTCAAGATATAAGTAACCCAATCCTCCGCGGTATTGTGTAAATTGGCTTGTTTCCGCTAGAATTTGGTCCATGATGGGGGTCACGGGAACTTTTGAAATGCCATCAAGAAGTTTCTTTTCGTAAGCCGCTGCTTCCTGCCCATCAAAATAATCTGTGAGCAGCTGCGAGAAATAGGCAATCGGAATTTTTATACTCTTAAATGAAAAATTGCTATCCTTTTTATAGCAGGCATATTCGGTTCCTCCATGTCCCGCATAGATACAGGATTCATTTTTTTGAATCGTAATGGAACGCTTTTCATCAATGATGCCCCAAGAGATTCCATCATTCAGGCAGAAGATAATCTGCATATAATCTTTACTGACGGTTCCCTGTACATTCATATCCGACTGGTAACACATTTGCCAATCCGAAAAGATGATGCCGTGCTTGATTTGGGTCTGTGCAATTCGTCCTTTCCCCATATCAGACGGAATATCTATTGAAATTGTTTGGGGCGAATTGGCTATCAGGTCGTTGTATAGCTTACCAAGATAGTGACTTCCGTGCGTCATAGGATGAGGTTCACCTCCCATTTTGGTTAGTCTGTGCTAATTATGATACTTTATTTTTGCATCACAGTCAAGATGTAGCCAAAAGACAGGGTTTGAATTGTAGTATTAGTAGAGGGGACGGTTTAGGGGAGAACTTACAGAGCAAGCATAGGAAGTGTGTACCCACTTCCGTATTTTGCTCTGCAAAACAGCTTGTTGGGAAGTGTCCCAAACCCTCAAAACGGAAAGGAGAGTAAAACGAATGGAAAGCAGAAAACGAACCGTGCAGGTCAAATTTTATGTGACGGAAGAAGAACGGAGGTTGATTCGAGAAAAAATGAAATTGATACCAACCCGGAATATGGCCGCCTATCTGCGAAAGATGGCGATAGATGGTTATGTTGTCCACATCGACACCACCGACATCCGGGCGCAAACCGCCGAACTGCAAAAGATTGGTGTCAACGTCAATCAGATCGCGCGGCGGCTGAACAGCATGGGGCCGCTGTACACACAAGACGTTGCGGACATCAAGGGAGCATTGGCGCAGATATGGCAGTTACAAAGATACATCCTATCAAGTCAACGCTGAAAAAGGCATTGGACTACATCGAGAATCCGGCCAAGACGGACGAAAAAATGCTGGTGTCCTCCTTTGCCTGCTCCTACGAAACCGCCGACATCGAATTTGAACTGCTGCTGTCACAGGCCATGCAGAAAGGCAACAATCTGGCCCACCACTTGATACAGTCTTTTGCGCCGGGCGAAACCACGCCGGAGCAGGCCCACGAGATTGGTCGACAGCTTGCAGATGAAGTCCTGCAAGGAAAATATCCCTATGTACTGACCACGCACATTGACAAGGGGCATGTCCACAACCACATCATTTTCTGTGCTGTGGACATGGTGAACCAGCGGAAGTATGTTTCCAACCGGCGGAGCTATGCTTACATCCGGCGCACCAGTGACCGACTTTGCAAGGAACACGGCCTGTCCGTGGTAATGCCCGGCCAAGACAGAGGCAAGAGCTATGCCGAGTGGGACGCACACCGCAAGGGTACAAGCTGGAAGGCGAAGCTGAAAGCTGCCATAGATGCAGCCATCCCGCAGGCCAAGGATTTTGACGATTTTCTGCGGCTCCTGCAGGAGCAAAGCTATGAGGTCAAGAGGGGCAAGTACGTTTCGTTCCGTGCGCCCGGACAGGGACGGTTCACCCGCTGCAAAACGCTGGGCGAAGCCTACACCGAAGAAGCCATCACCGAGCGCATCAAAGGGCGGTTCGTGGAGCGGAAGCCCAAAGAAAACCGCAAAATTTCGCTGCGGATTGATTTGGAAAACAGCATCAAGGTCCAACAGTCCGCAGGGTACGAGAAGTGGGCAAAGCTCCACAACTTGAAACAGGTTGCCCGGACGCTGAACTTCCTGACTGAGCATGAAATCGAAAGCTACCCGGATTTGGAAAGCCGGGTGGCCGAGATCGCCGCCGCCAGCACCGAAGCGGCCGCCGCGCTGAAAGCGGCCGAACGCCGGCTTGCAGAAATGGCCGTGCTGATAAAGGATGTCACCACCTGTAAGGAACTGCGCCCACTGTTGCAGGAGTATCAGCGGGCCGCTGACAAAAAGCAGTTCCGGCGCAAGCATGAAGGCACCCTGATTCTCTATGAAGCAGCGGCCAAGGCCCTGAAAGAACAGGGCTTTCAAAAGCTGCCCGACCTCTACACCCTGAAAGCCGAGTATAAGCAACTGGCCGAGCAGAAAGACCAGCTGCAGCGGCAGTACAATGATGCCAAACGCCAGATGCAGGAATATGACATCATCAAGCAGAATGTGGACGGCATTCTGCGGACAGCACCGGGAAAGGAGCAGATGCAGGAACGGTAAATCTGCACAAAATATTGTTCGGATTTTTGAATCCAAAACGCTTAGACCGGGTGGCGTTTCCGCCCGAAATCATGTAAAATAGACTTAGACAACGAAAGCGAGGAACCCTCTATGGCAGAAGTGAACGATAACAGCTCTATCCAGCTTTTTGAAGATCAGAAAATCCGTACTGCATGGGATGCAGAAAAGGAAGAATGGTATTTTTCAATTATTGATGTTATTTCTGTTTTAACTGGAACAGCAAATCCACGGCGATATTGGAGTGACCTGAAACGTAAGCTGAAAACTGAGGGAGCAAATGAGTTGTACGAAAAAATCGTACAACTGAAAATGTTATCCCCTGATGGAAAACGGTATAAGACGGATGTTGCTAACACTGAACAGCTCCTACGCATTATCCAGTCCATTCCGTCTCCGAAAGCTGAACCGTTCAAGGCATGGCTGGCAATGGTGGGCAAGGAACGCATCGAGGAAACCATCGACCCGGAGCAGGCCATCGACCGCGCGCTTGATACCTATTTGAAAAAAGGCTACTCCGAAGAATGGATTCATCAGCGGCTTTTGGCAATCCGCATCCGAAACGAACTGACGGATGAATGGAAGAAGCGTGGAGTGCAAAAGGGCAAGGAGTATGCTATCCTGACCGATGAAATCTCCCGCGCATGGTCCGGCATGACCACGGGGCAGTACAAGCGGCTGAAAGGTCTGACAAAAGAAAATCTCCGGGACAATATGACTGATTTGGAACTTGTGTTGACCATGCTGGCCGAAGCCTCCACCACGGATATTTCCAAGACTGCAAAGCCGCAGACCTTTGAAGAAAACAAGCAGGTTGCCAAGCGTGGCGGCAAAGTGGCCGGCATTGCGCGGCAGGCTCTTGAAGCGGAAACCGGCAAACCCGTTATCACAGAAAAAAATGCGTTTGACTTCCAGCAGCTTGTGACCGACATTGTAGAAGATGCCGCCGAACTGCCAGAAAATCCCACCGAGAAAAAAGATAAAGAGTGATACATGAAAATAGCCGGACACAGCGGCCACAAGGCCACCGTGTCCGGCTATTTCTATGCCGACAAAGACACATTACTTTGATTAAAAATAATGTGTGGCTGTCAAGCTGGCAGGATTATTCACCTGCAAAGTCAAACCTCTGCCCGTCAAAGTCTGCATCGGTCATGCGCTCCAACTTGGCAATGGTGCTGTTTGCCAGTTGCCGCATTTCGGTGTCCATATCCGGCAGGGCGGCCAGCATCCGCGCCATCGTCCGGCGGCGGTCAGAGGTGTGGTACATACAGATCAAATTTTCTTCTTCCACGCTGAAATTCATGGTCAGACCTCCAATTCCTTTGTCTTTTCCCGTGGCTGTGTTTGCTTGCTCTGCTCTTTTTTTGCGGCATCCAGCTGTGCCCGGATGGACGGCTTTTTCGGTTTTGCGGCGCGGGACTTCTTGGCTTTCGGTGCCTTTTCCTCGGCCTTGACTGCGGCGGCAAGGTCCGTCAGAGAAATTTGTTCTCCGGCCTTTGCTTTGGCTTCCAACTCACCTAAAGAGGGCGCATTGTTCAGCACACCGTCAATCATGTTTTCGTTCTGTTCGGTGGAAAGCTCTGCGGTGCGCAGCGGATTTTCCCGTAAGAACTCCGGCACCTGCTGGAAGCCCACACTGTCGCAGTAGTGGGCGGTGTCCTGCCCATTCTGGTGCAGCACCACTACATCCGAAACAGACAGCGAGTGTCCCTTGAAGTCTGCTGGATGGTCTATATTGAATGTGCGGTAGATGTCCTCCAACGTGGTACCAACAGTCAGCGGCGCGGCATACACCTCCATATAGTTTGCCTTATCCACGGTTCGGCCAGCGGCCTGCAGGCGGTCGTAGGGCTCAAAACGGTAATCGCGGGTGGAATCTTCATTGCGCAGCTGGTAGATGGAAAAGCTATCCTGCTGCGGTGCCTCAAAGCCTGCCGCCGCGTATTCCTCTACGGTCATTCCGGCGGCCGCCGCTTCCTGCGCGATCTCGGACTGTACCTGCGCCTTGTAGTCCTGCAAACTCTGGTCAAAGTCGGCCAGCTTGGGCGGTTCCGGCAAGTCATACTGGCCTTGGTTGAGCAGCGGGCGGCAGTCCTGCACATAGGTTACAATGGCATTGTAATAGGCGGCTTGTTCCGGCGAAATATCCTGACCCTCTCGCAAAGCGGCGGTAGCCGTCTGCTCCATAGCGGAAAGATTGCAATGCTGTTTGAGGTACGGGATAAACTCGGTCAGTACCATTTCCCGCTCTGCCTTGTCCTGCTCCCACGCTTCCGGGCCTTTGTTGTGCAGAACAAAATTTTTCCAGTTCTCGTCCCTGGCATAGTATTCGTGGTAGTTCTGGATATGCTGAACCAAAGAACCCTCTCCGTCACCAAAATCCTGCCGTCCCTCGTAGTTGTCGGGCTGGCCGTTCAGGGTAAAATCAATACGGAATGCGGTCTTGTCGTACCAGCCGCCCGTGTAGCCGTCCTTTTCCCGGTCCGTGTGCTGAGCAGTGTCCAGTTCTTCAAAAACACGATTCGCCACGGACAGCGGCATGATTTCGCCGTCCTGCAGCTTGTCGCTTTCGCTCCACAGAATCGTGACCGTGGGCTCTGCGGCAGGGTCTGGAATTTTGACAGGCGCGGGAAGTTCGTTGGCCTTTTCCGCCGCCTCTTGGAACGCCGCCAGCTTATCGCCCAACAGAACTTCCGCCACCGCGGCTGTCTGCCCCAGCAGATTAAGTGCTTCCTGCCCGGCATCCGGCAGGGTCAGACCGGGCGCGTCCAGCTGCCCACCGTCCAGAGCCGTGTGGTCCGGGCCATACAAAGTGTAGTCATAGCCAGAATCGCAGGTCTGGATGAACAGCGTATTGCCATTGTCCAGTGCAAATGCGGCCTCCTGTGCAGCGGAAAGGTCTGCTTCCCGCTGCTGGCGAAGTTCTGCCAGATGTTCGTCCAGCGCGGAGATCAGCTCATGGGCCGCGCTGCGGATAATTTCCAGAGATGCTTTCAGTTCCGCCAGTTCCCGGCCGGAACTCCACCCAGCCACATAACCAAAGGAATACTCGGACGTGTCCAGCCCGTAGTGCTGGCAGACGGCATAGGCCACGCTTTCGGCCTGCACCTCGCGGGTGCGGCTGTCCGGGCGGCTGGTCTGTTCCGGGTCGTTGGGGTCGATGGCGTGCAGCTTTGCATGGGCAATCTCATGGATGGCTGTCTTGATGGTCTGTAACTGGCTCATGCCCTCTTGGATGGCAATGCGGTTGTCGAGCAGATGAAAGTACCCATGCGCGCCGCCCTCGATGTCCTCAAACCCGATGGGCACCGGGGATGCCTGCTCCAATGCCTTGAAAAAATCTTGATAGTCCTGCACGCTGCCGGAAAGTTCATTCACCGCAATGGATGGCAGCGGTTCGCCCTCGGTCTGGCTGACATCGAACACAGAAACCACTTTGAAGGCCGGAATCTGCACCGTCTTTTCCTCGGTCAGTGGCATACCGTCTTTGTCCAAAACGGGCTTGCCCTGTTCGTCCAGTTTTTCCGTTTTCTGCTTGACCTTGTAGGGCGCGGGAGCAAGAATCTTGATGCCCTTTTCGCCCTTTTTCACGGTGCGGTGGAACGTGTCTTTCCACTTGTTGAAACCCGCCACCAGCTGTCCGCCCTGCATGGCGATCAGCAAGGTGTTGTTGAAGCTGTAATTGTGAAACTTCGCCATCGTGGTGAGGTAGGCTTTGTAGCGGTCGCTGTCGAACAGCTCTTGAATCCCTGTTTCCAGCCGGTCTGTAATTTCTTTCATTCGCTCTGCGCTATCTTTGCCGTTCAGAATGATTGGGAGAACCTTTTGCGGCTGCGGCTCGCTCTGCATAGGCGGCGGGATGTTAGCTGCATCCCGCAGGATTTCCGGCACAGGAAAGGACAGCACCCGGTATTCTTCCGGCACAGGCTGGCCCTCGTGGACTTTCTGCCACTCGTCCCCGCTTTTGACAAGGTAGCCGTACTGGGTGAACACTCCCTGCTCCTGCTGGGCCACATACCGGCCAAACTGTGCCGTGTCGATGCCTCCTTTCCATTCCTCCGGCATATCCACCATGCCGGAACGGTTCAAGTAGTAGTCTCCCAGCTGGGCAGGGCCGCGCACATCCGGCAGATGCACATAATAGTCCACGTTTTCGGGAAAGTCGGTGATTCTCCCGATGCTGGAAAGCTCACTCTGCGGGACTTGCAGGGCGGCGTTCAGCTCTGTGCGTTCCCCGGTAGAAAGCGTTTCCAGTCGTGATGCCAGAAAGTTCAGTTCGTCCACATTGGATGCCAGTACCATGTTGTAGGGAATCGCAAAACGCTTTTCTTCCTCGGCAAAATAGCCGGAAATGAAAAGGCCCTGCAGATTATCGGACGAAATGCCGATTTGCCGCAGGGCTGCTTGTACCTGTTCGGTTGTGGTAGGCAGGTCCAGCCAAACGCCATCTCTGCCTTGCTGCTGCCGATTTTGCAGCTGGATGGAAAATAATTCGCTCATTTGGTCACACTCCTTTTTTGCTATCCTACGGATAGAGAGAGCCGGTTATGGCAAAATGAATGCTTCACCTTACCATAACCGGCCCTCGTATTTTTGCCTTACTCTTTGCGCTCTACCCGGTAATTGACGTACTTGCCTCCCGTATCTGCCAGAAGCACCGTTGCATCATAGGTTTTGCCTGTCTTTTCGGAATAGAGGCCCTTGACCTTTGCCTTACCGTTTTTGAGCAGAGCAGCGGCGATCTTCGGTGTGAACGCCTTTTTGCGCTGCTCAAAGAAGCGGTCATTCTTCCACATCACGAACTGACAGCTACGATTCCCGCAGTAGAAGTTTTTCTTGCCCTCATAGACGTTTTCACTGCACCGGGGACACTTGCCGATAATAACCCGTTCCGACTGGAACAGGTTTTGCTTATCTGCACTGATACAAGAATAGGTCTTGACCAGCTGACGCACCTGCGCTTCAATTTCGGCCATGAACTCGTCCGGGTCTGCATTGCCCTTGGCAATCTCGGTCAGGCGATTTTCCCATTCGGCGGTCAGGACGGGAGAGGTCAGGCTTTCCGGCAGAACCACCGCCAGATTGATGCCGTCCTTGGTGGGGACAAGCTGTTTGCCTTTGCGCTGCACAAAGCCTATTTGCACCAGTTTTTCCAGAATCGCGGCACGGGTGGCGGGAGTACCCAGCCCCTTACGTTCCGCTTGGCCCAGGCCACCCTCTCTTGCTCCTGCGGAGCAATTCACCTTGTCCTCCGGCATGTCCTCGGCCCCTGCCCGCTCCATTGCCGACAGGAGCGTATCTTCGGTGTAGGCTTTTGGCGGGGACGTGAAATGTTCCGAAATGTCAGTTGTCACGGAAAAGTTCTGTCCCTCGGTCAGTTCCGGCAGGGTGTTCAGGGTTTCCGTTTCTTCTTCGCCGTCTGTTTTCAGGGTGGAGCGGAACCTCTGGTCGATCTCTTTCCAACCGGGAACAAGCACGGTCTTTCCCTTGGCGGCGAACTCGTTCCCTGCACAGGAGAACACAGCAGTCACAGTTTCGTACTCATGGGGTGCAGCCACGGCGCAGAGCAGCTTGGAGCAGACAAGGTTCATCAGCTTGCATTCACTCTCGGCAAGACCAGTGAAACCCTGCTTTACAAATTCGGACGTGGGGATGATGGCGTGGTGGTCCGATACCTTTTTGCTGTTCAGCACCCGGCCTACTTCCGCAGTCAGCGCAAGTCCTTGGGCAAAGGGCAGCAGCCCCAGTAGGTCAGACACAAGATGCTGTGCCGTCCGGCCCATGTCCTCGGTCAGATATTGGCTGTCTGTGCGGGGATAGGTCAGCAGTTTCTTTTCGTAAAGCTGCTGAGCGTAATCAAGGGTCTGCTTGGCCGTGAAACCGAACAGGCGGTTTGCCTCCCGCTGCAAGGTGGTCAGGTCATAGAGCTTGGGCGGCTGTTCCGTCTTTTTCTCACGCCGAATGGATACGCAGACTGCATTTGCACCCGTGCATTTTTCTTTGAGCAAATTTGCGGCTTCTGCATCCGAAATTCGCTCACTGTCCGCTTTCAGGCTGCCGGACTGGATACCGACCGTGTAATATTTTTCTTTCTGGAAGCGCAGGATTTTTGCATCCCGGTCCACCAGCATTTTCAATGTCGGTGTCTGTACGCGGCCCACGGTCAGAGTCTTGTGGTACAGCACCGAAAACAGCCGCGTTGCATTGATGCCCACCAGCCAATCCGCCTTTGCACGGCAGAGGGCCGATTGATACAGAGCATCATAATCCGAATCCGGGCGCAGGTTTGCAAAGCCCTCCCGGATAGCGGCATCCTCCATGCTGGAAATCCAGAGCCGCTTTACGGGTTTCGTGCAGCCGGCCATTTGGTAGACGAAACGGAAAATCAGTTCTCCCTCCCGGCCTGCATCGGTCGCGGCGGTCACACTGTCCACATCCGGGCGGTTGAGCAGAGAGCGCACAATTTCAAACTGCTGTTTCTTTTCGTCCGGGACAATGAACTGCCACGGCTGGGGCAGGATGGGCAAATCCTCATACCGCCACTTACAGTATTTTTCATCGTACTGGCCCGCCTCGGCAAAGGACACCAGATGCCCGATGCACCAGCTGACCAGATACCCGCCGCCCTGCCAATAGCCGTTTTGCTTTTCAGTGGCCCCGATCACGGCGGCGATGCTACGGGCCACACTGGGCTTTTCGGCAATCACCAGCTGAAAACTCATGTTTCGTCCTCCTGTCCGTCCTCCGAATGAATCTCAATTTCAGCCGGTTCCTCGTCTGCATCCTCGTCCTCGCCAAAATCGTACTCGTCCAGATCATCGTGCCCGGTGATGTCGGCCTTGGGTTTGCGGAACTTGAAATAATAGAGTGCTGCACCGCTGCCCGCCAGAGCCAGTACCAGCAGGATCATCAGACTGCCTATGCTGGATTTCGGCTTTTCCTCCGGCGTTTCGGTGTCAGTTTTCACAGCTTCCGGGGCCGTGCAGTTGCGCAGGCTCTTTTCACACAAGGGGCAGTTTTCGTTGACATTCCCGGCCTCACATTTCACCGTGCAGGTGCAGACTTCGGCTTCCTGCGGTTCTTCATCCAGCAGGGCCAGCAAGTCGGCATCGTCCACTTGGTTCAGAAAGTGGACAGACGTTTCTTTGTCCTCATTGGCGCGGTCAATCAGGATGTAAAAATAATTCCCGGCCTTGGTGGTCACAGTGATAAGCTGCTTGTCACCGTAAAAATCATCCACCAGTGTTGCATTGCCCTTGGGCGTGATGGGCACGCCCTCCGGCTTCATGCCGCCCGTAGTCGCTTCCTCGTCCACAATCTCCGGCAGAGGTTCCGGGGCAGGGTCAGAGCCGCTTGCAAAAGCGGGCATGGAAAAGGAGCAGAGGCAGAGCAGGATAGCCAGCAGCCCAACTGCAAAACGGCAGCTCCAATCAGGTTTCATCGGCGGCATCCTCCTGTTTGTGGTACGGGGTGACAGTGGGTGCAGCGTTCAGCGCACCGCTGCGCAGGAAAGCTGCGAACTCGTCCGGCTTCATGTTCATGCTGCGCACCAGCTGAATGATTTGCAGATTTTCCTGTTCGGTCTTTTCGGCTTCCAGTTCTTTCAACTGCTGCTGGTATTCGCCGATTTTTTCTTTGAGCCGTTCGATGTCGCGCTCAATGCGGGAAAGTCTTTTTGCCATACAAAATCCTTTCTGGCGTTACGGTAAACGCCCATAGCTGTAAAAATGTTCCTGCCAATATTTTGAGTTGAGGTTTGTGTAAGAGATAGGGTCGCCGCAGTGCAGCATGATGGAATTGCCCACATAGATGCCGCAATGGCTCACGCCGGGGGTATCGTAGGTTCCCTTGAAAAACACAAGGTCACCCGGTTTGACCTGCGCCGTCGAAACAGGAGTACAGAAGTTGTAAAGGCCCTGTGCGGTCTGACGGCCCACGTTCCAGCCGGAGTGATTCAGAACCCACGAAATGTAGCCGCTGCAATCAAAGCTGGTGCTGGGCGAACTGCCGCCCCACACATACGGGTAGCCGATGTACTTCGTGGCTTCCTCCATCATGGCAGCGAACTTATCATCTTCAAGTGCTTCCGGGGGAATATCGTAGTAGGTGGGCTGCTTGATGGTGGACGCATTGGGGTACTGCGCTTTGCCGAACAAATCCGGCCGGTTGCCCAGTGTGCGCATATAGAGCGAATAGGCACTGAGCTGTTCCTCGGTCAGCACTTCCACGGGCAGGTGGGACAAATCTTTGTTCTTCAGCTTGACCGTGCAGATGTAGTATTCATACGGTTCTTGATAGGTGATAACCTGCGGCACACCATACGGGCCAATAATGACCATCATTTTTGTACGGTAGCGTATCTGCATGGTCACGGTCTCGGTCAGGATGTATTGCTTTTCAAAGAGCATTTCAAGTTCGCCCTGCACCTCGGCCAGTGTGAACACGCCGTCATGCAGCGCGGACAAAATCGAGATCAGCACATAGGGGTCATGCTCGATTTCATCCAGATAAAAATGATACTCGTCATAGTTGTGGGTGGCCTCGTAGGTGTCGAGATACCGTTGCAGTTTTTGTTCCAGCTTGGCGTAGGCTTTCTCTGCACCCAGCATATCCTTGTCCTTGGAAAAATAAGAAGATGCCGTCACGCCGGTTCCAGCGGTGCCCGCCATCACGGTGCAGGACTGCAAACCCGTTATCAAGAGCAGAGCCAGCAGACCGAACACCGCCACGATCAGAATGGTTTTCCAGTTCCGGGCCGCAAATTCGGCTACCCGTTCGCCGCCCTCGGCCGCCAGCTTCGTTACCCGGAAACCGTTCTCTGCGGTGGCGGCTGCACCCTGCGCGGCGGCTTGTCCGGCCTGCCGTGCAGCTTTGGCATACTGCTGTTTGATACGCCGTTTCTGCCACATCCGGGAAATGGGGTTGCTGGCCGCCTGTGCAATTTGCGGATTGTCCCGCAAGGATTTCTGGTAAAAGTATTCTGCATTGGCAGACATGAGCTGACGCTCTGCCTTTTCCACGGCCTTGTAGGGCTTCATCTTGTGGTGCCGGATGCCGCTGCGGATGACCTTGGCGGTCTGATGCTCCACCAGTTCTTCACCCTTGTGGCCACCCTCCACACCCACATTTTCGTGTTCGACTTCATGGATTTTTCCGTGAGCGAACAGCAACACTTCTGATAGCGGGCGGCTGGCCGGGTTTGGTTTCAGGCTGGGTGGGCCTTTGTCCTGCTGCTCAAAACGCAGGGTGGATTTTGCCTTGCCGCTGACAGCATCGTAGACTTTTCCCTTGACCGGGACGCGCTTTTTCGGCAGAGTGGCGCGGGCCGCATCCAGCTTGTCGGCCTTTGCTTCCGCCTTTTGGATATACGGCTGCAACGCCGGGTCTGCCCGTTCTTCCTCGGTCAGTTCCAGACGGGCAGCGGAACCGTGCAGACCATCTTCACTTTCAGCGGTGGCTGCGGTTTCTGCCGCCTTTTTCGCTTTCTTTTTATTTTTATGCCCGCCCTTGATGTCCTCGGCCCGTTCTAAGATTTTTTCAGCCTTGCCCTCGGCATCCGTGGAGTAGTCCTGTTCCGCCTCCCGACTGGAAACATTCTCTACAGTGGCGTCCGCTTGATTTTCCACCACCAGACCGTCACGGGTCATGGTCTGGGTGACTTTGGCTTTTGCCTGCAATTCTTTCAAGGTTCTTCACCTCCCATCGGACAGCGGCCCGTTTCAATGTCCGCAATGTATTTGAGAATCGGGAACACCTGCGGCGGCGAAACCGCATTGCCCAGTGTTTTCATCCGCTTGCTGCGGTTCGGCACATCCTCGGTCAGACGCGGGATGTCGGCAGGCTCTTCTGCCCAAAGGGAATGTCCGTCCATTTGCGCGGGAAACCCATCAGCCACTCTACCCAGTCCGGGTTGAGGTAGGGCTTTTCCAGCGTGGTAGGTGTCATGCGGTAGACCACATGGGAAAGCCGCGCCGTCCACGCCTTGCCATCCTTGTTCATCTTGCGGTAACTGCCGTTCGCAGAGATTTGGATGTTCAGCCCCTTGCCCACATCCCCGGTGTCGCTGGCAAGAGGTGTTGGCAGAAGAACCGATGATGAATACCCGTTTCCGTTCGTGCCACGCGCCAACGGCAGCAGCAGGTAATACGAAAACCCGAACATCGTAACCTGCCTGCTCCAAGTCAATGAGCGTTTTGTCGAGCCCCATACGGAGGAAGCCAGCAACATTTTCTCCAAGCACCCAACGGGGCTGCAATTCCCGGATGACCCGCAGCATTTCGGGCCACAGGTAGCGTTCATCGTGGAAGCCACGCTGCCGCCCTGCGGTGGAGAACGGCTGGCACGGGAAGCCGCCTGAAATGAGGGTGACGGTGCGAAGTCCTGTTTTTTCAAAGAAAGCCTCCTTTGTTACGGTGGTGATGTCCTGAAAACGGGGCACCTCCGGCCAGTGGCTTGCCAGCACAGCGGCGGGAAATGCTGCCCACTCGCATTGACAAACCGAAGTGAAACCCGCTGCTTCTGCGGCAAGGTCAATGCCGCCGATGCCGGAAAACAAGCTGAAATGCGTTAAGCTCATAGCTCCACCACCTCACTGAGCCGGGTGGTCATAATTTTGTAAAGCTGGGTGTTTTTCGGGATGGGGTTGGAAAACGGAAGCACCACATTCTCAAAAATCAGCAGTCCTTCGCCCGGTTCGGAATTGTCGATGTACTTTTGCTGGTCTGCGGAGAGGTTCAGCCGTTCCGACAGGATTTTGCGGTCGCCGGATGCCTGATTCAGCAGCGTGATGAAGTCGCTGTTTTCCAGAATGTTCTCAATCTCCGGGGAAGAAAGAAGGTCCTTCACATTTTGGGTGGCACCTGTGGGCACGCCGCCCCATTTGCGGAAGCGCTTCCAAATCTCGGCACTGTACGCGGCGGTCTGTTCCTCTTTCAGCAAAAGGTGGAACTCGTCTGCAAAATACCATGTGGCCCGGCCTTGGCTGCGGTTCTGGGTGACGCGGCCCCATATCTGGTCTTGGATAATGAGCATCCCCAATTTTTTTAACTGTTTTCCTAACTCTTTGATGTCAAAGGCCACAAGCCGGTTGTGGATGTCCACATTCGTTTTGTGGTTAAACACGTTCAGCGAGCCGGACACATACAGGTCTAATGCCTGTGCCACCCGGTCCGCTTCCGGCAAGTGCTGGTCGAGCAGGGCTTGGTGGAGGTCAGACAAAATCGGCATATTCTCCGGGCAGGGATTCGCCAGATAGGGGCGGTAGATGGCTTTCACGGCACGGTCTATCACGGTGCGCTCAATCGCTTCCAGACCTGTTTTACCGCCCATGACCAGCTCACAGAACGACAGCACAAAATCCGACTTCAAGGCCAGCGGGCTGTCATCTTCGGAATAATTCAGGTTGATGTCCAGAGGATTCACATAGTCCTTGCTGGTGGGCGAAAGTTTGATGACCTGCCCATGCAGCCGCTTGACCAGCGGATAATACTCGGCTTCTGGGTCTGAAATAAAAATATCGTCAGCAGTCGTTAAAAACACACTGACGATTTCAGACTTGCAGCTCATGGATTTGCCGCTGCCGGGCGTACCCAGCTTTAGGCCGTTGGGACACCGGGCCTGCTTGCGGTCCAGCATGATCATGTTGTGAGATTTTGCGTTGATGCCGTAGTACATGGCCGCACCGCTCTGGAAAAGCTCCTGCGTGACAAAGGGCACGAACACCGCCACGTTGGAGGTGGTAAGGCTGCGCTGAATCTTTATCTGGTTGATGCCCAGCGGCAGGCTGGACACAAGGCCCTGTTCCTGCTGGTAGTCCAGCCGGATAAGGGAGCAGTTATACTTCTGGGCCACACCTGCCGCTTGGAACACATCGTTGCCCAGCTTTTGCTTGGTGTCGGCTACGTTCAGCACCAGAAAGGTCAGCATGAAAAGCCGTTCGTTCCGGGTCTGCAATTTGTTCAGCAGCTTTTTGGCATCCTCGCCGTAGGTGGCAAGGTCGCTGGGCAATAGCGATAGGTAAACCTTTGAAATTATCTCCGATTTTTCCCTCGCTTCACACCGGACAAGCGACTTTCACCGCATCCGGCGTTCCATCAATTAAACAGTTTTCTTAATCTCCTTAGTCATACCATTGTGAGAATTGAGTTCTAAAGCGATTTCTTCCGAATCAATAGGTTTCACTTCTGCCGAAATCCTCAGCCTATTCAGTTTTGCCAGTTGTTGCCGATTTAGCTTTAAGACAGAAAGACGCGAATCAATGGCACTTTTGTTCGTTGCGTGAATCAATTCATGCACTGGTGCTAAGACCAGCACAAGGTTTCCATAGCAGTCCGTTCCTCCAAGGCTCTTCGGCCTTTTGTGGTGACAGTGAATATCTGACACGCTTTCAAACGTTTTCCCGGTAACTGCACATTTTCCCTGCTGGGCAGAGAAAAGTGAGATACGGTTATCCATATATTCTGCGCTGCGGCTGTATGCTGTAGCTTTCATAAGCTGTAAAAGCAGGGTGGTGTCCATTTGCAAATCATTGTGGATTTCACTTCGCCCCTGCGGTGTATAAGCGCACACATTCCGCTTCAAATCCATCGGTTTTTTACACCGGATATAGCTTATCGGGTAAACCGGCTCCTTGGATTGAGCAAGGTATCTCAGCCTTTTAGATTTTCCATATCGTTGGATTTCGCTTTTCGTCAGGTCGCGGCCTTCTTTTTTCAGACGATGGGATTTTCCGGCTTTCAGCCTGTTCTTAAGAACAATATCGACTGCTCTGCCAATGTTGTTGCAGTCAAGACTAATATCTGTTGCTAGTCGGTAGTAGTTCTGGATTCCCATGACCATAGAGTTGAACAGGTGGACTTCACCCGATTCTCCTCGGCAGGCTCTTGGAAACTTAATATTTCCAACCTGCTTTACAAGGTCGGCTTTGACCCGCTTGTATGCCTTATCGCACATGTGCGACTGCACAACATGCTTTTTCCCTTTTTTGCGCAATCGGATTTTGAATCCGAGAAATTCTGAATAGCTCCTTCTGACATCGACAACTCTCGTTTTCTCTGGTGAAACTTCAAGTTTTAAGCGTTCGGTCAACCATTTTGTTACCGCTATCAGCGTTCGATTCGCTTGTTCTTTTGTTCTGCAAAGAATCCGAAAGTCATCCGCATATCGCACGATATACATTTCTTTCAGGTTTGTATTCCGCATAGCCCGGTACGCATGACTGTGTATCGGGCATCCTGCTGCATTTTCCCTGTAGGAGTATTTCTCTATAACCGGATGGTTCTGCCATTGACTTTCGACCCAGTGGTCAAGCTCATTCAGCACAACATTTGCCAACAGGGGAGATATTATTCCACCTTGCGGTGTTCCTTTCTTGGGATTTTCCAGATGTCCATCGGGCATCTGAATTGGGGCTTTTAGGATTCTGCGGATAACGTAGAGCAATTCTTTATCTCGAATATTCATCGACCACAGTTGCCGTATCAGTTTCGAGTGGTCTACATTGTCAAAGAAGCCTTTCACATCGAACTCTACTACATAGTAAAGTCCTGACCTCTGCATAAGGCGATAGATTGCAGCGATTGCATTTTCAACCGACCTATTCGGACGGAATCCATAGCTATTACTGCTGAATTTTGCTTCGCAGATTGGCTCCATGACTTGCTTAATACATTGCTGTATCAGCCTGTCCCAAATGCACGGGATTCCCAGTGGTCTGGTCTTTCCGTTCGGCTTCGGGATTTCTTTTCTTCTTACGCTTCTGGGGGTATAGCCGTTTATTCCTCCTCTGACAATTTTTCGTACCCTTGCAACAACTTCATCAGCAGGAAGTCTGCCAATATCTGTTATTCGCAGTCTGTCCGTTCCCGGGGTTGCACTTCCGGAATTGGACTTAATGTTCCGATACGCCAGCATGATATTATCTTTCGACAAAATCAGTTCCATCAGGTTATCGAATACTTCTCTGGCCTGACTCCTGGTATATAGTTCATCAAAGGTACGCTGCATGTCATAGTATTCTGCGTGGCGGAGGGATTCCACGCTTTTTGCTTTGGGATGTTTCTCACTTGGCATTAGGCATCACTCTCCTTTGCGGCGAGTGACTTCTTTTGGTCATACTCGCAATCCTAATTGCGACTAAGTGCTAAGAGTTTCTGTTTAACTGACTTGAGGCCATTCCTGTGCTTTTCTCTTTTTCGCAAAAAGCATTATCGGTTCGACCTCTGCTTTTCAGCAGTGATTCAAAGGCTTATATGATTCGTCCTCTTGCTTTCAAATGAGAAAGCTCACTGCCTTTCCTCGTTCCAACAATCCTATCTCTCCATATACCTTTAGGTTTCCGCTTTGGTCCTGCCAGCTTGAGCAGGCCTGTAACCTGCTATGGTGTTTCATAACGTACATTTTTACTCCACCACACTGGCTAGCGATTAACGCTACCAGCACATTTCTATGCTGTCATGGTATAGACCCGTACATCCGCGGTTTTCGTCAGTTATCTTGCAAACATTCTAACCTTGGGTATTTTGTAGACCTCCGGCCTATGGGCAGCACCGTCCACCTCTGGACGGCTTTCGTGGGGCTGGTGACTTTCCAGCATTTCTTACGGCTGCTCTCGGCCGCCTTCACCGAGCTTCTGACGCCGGATGTTTCCATCTTTGGTGCCAGTCGGAGTATTAAGGGGGCGTTTCAGGGCGTTACTCCATCATTCCACCGCTTGGATTGTTAGTTCTCCTAACTTTAGAACCTCGTTCTTTTGTTAGTGCCTGATTTTATCCTTCAACCACGAAGGTTTTGTTCAGGAACGAGTCGCACGGATGTCCATGTCGTACCCGGAACGAACAGCTTTTTTCTGCTCCTGAATCTTCATGGCATCAAGGTCAGTGATTTTTCGTTTAATCGTCTTGATGGCCTCGGTCTGGTCAATGGCCTGCACATGGAGATTGACGAGAATCCCGCTTTCCGTTTTGAGGAAGTCGGCCAGCATTTCGTCCGAAAGTTCCGGCGCAAGGATTTGTAAAAAACTCACCGCTCCATACTTGCCGCCCAAACCAAAGGTTTTGGCCGTACCGAAACAGAGGGAGGACGGGGCCACAAAATCCTTGGTAGACAGGCCGGAGGGTGCCAGCCAGTCCCAGTCAAAACGGAACGGTTCGCCGTCCGGGTGGAAGATGCCGTGCAGCACCTCCAAACGCTCCTGCCCGTCCATGACGTGCGCCACACAGCCCATGGTCTTGAAGTAGCCCAGCAGGTCAAGGCCAATGCGGGCCAGCCGTGCCCGTGCGGTTTTCAGGCTGTCAGCCTCGATGGTGAAGGTCAGGTACTTGGTTTTGACAATGCCGTTGTTGCCGCTGGCAAGCTGCTTTTGCAGGATGGCGGTGTACTCGGCGCGGATGTCGTCAAAATCATCCCCCTGCGGTGCGATCTCAAAACTTTTTGCGTACTGCACCGGGTCAACCTTGCGATTGAGAAAAGACAGCTGCACATGGATGGAAGCATCCACATAGTTGTAGAGGTCGCACAGGTGTTCAAAGATGGCGGTTCTTGTTTCCGGCTGGGCCAGCTGATAACTGATGTCCTCAAAGGCAATGCACTTGGAGAATGTGCGTCGGTCAATGCGGCACACACCGTCCGGGTAGATGGCTTCATACGGGATGGTGGCCTGTGCCGTGCGGGGCTTGCCGTCACCCTTGTACTTGCGGAGAACGGCATCAATTTCTTTTTTCTGGGCGCGGGTGAGCTTTTTGGGCTTTTCGGTTTCGCGGGGTATCGTTTTTCTGGACAATGGCCTTTACCTCCTGTTCCATTTTGTATTGCCGCACAAGGGCGGCGTAAGCATTGTTGGTCTGATAGGGCCTTTCCTTGGGACGGATAAAGCAGCACTGAATCATTTGCTGAATCACTACTTCAAGGGGCTGGCCGTGCCGCTCGAACAGAGCGAACAGCAGCCCCGGTAGCATGGCAAAAATCATCAGCAGGGCCGCTGCACTGTTGGAAAGATAGTTCCGGGCCAAAAAATAAAGCGGTCCGCCCGTGAGGAGCGCACCGCCGAAGCAGACCAGCTGCCGCTTGGTCAGCCCGAATAAGACTTTGGATTTTACATGGGTCAAATCTTTGGGAACGGTCACATACGCCATTCAAACGCTCCTTTCTCAATGGGCACCGAATACGGACTTGCTGATGCTGCCGGTCTTGAACAGACAAAAGCAGAGCAGCACAGTATAGCCCATGCAGCCCCAGATGGCCCCGGCAATGTCCGCCGCACCCGAAATATTGCGTATCAGCACCGCGTAGATGCCCACGACAATCATAATCAGGAACGCTTGGAAACCTAACGCCAGAAGCGATTTCAAGTAGTTCTGCCCGGTGCTGCGCCACTCGCTGCTGCCCATGGTGGCAAGCGGGATGGGCCCCAGCGCGGTCACAACGTAAATCTCAATCATGCGGCCGTATGTTACAAGAAAAATGCAGATGGACAGGATGTTCATGGTCAGGCCCACTACAAGGGTCTGGAACCACAGGCTGAGTAGGCTGCCGATGGTCATGCTTTCCAGCTGAAATTCCAGTCCGGGTATCAGGCGGTCAAAGTGGATGGATGTTTCGCCGATGATAACGCCGGAGCTTTGGTTGACAACGCTCTGGGTGGCATCGAACACGCCCATGACGATGTTCCATGTGTTGCTGACAATGAGGATGGCAAAGGCAGACTTGAAAATCCAGCGGAAAAACATAGAAGTGTCAAAGTCGTGCATATTATTCTTTTCGGTAATCATCTGGATAAGCTCATGGCACATCACAAGGGCAAGGATGGCCGCTGCAATGGGTAGCACTACCGTTTCGGAAAGACTGCGCAGCATATTGAAAATGCCGCTGTTCCACGCCTGCGGGGTAGAGCCGACATCCGAAGCGATTTCGCCCACCTTGGCGTTCACGTTATCGAACAGGCCGGAGAGGTTGCCCGTGATGCCATCGATCAAAATGCCTTTTATCCATTTCTCGATGATCTCACTAATCAAGCAAAGATACCTCCTTTCCCGCGCCCTCCCATGTGAGAGGGAGAGCGCGGAGTAGGATTTTAAGTGTTAGTTGTTCGGAAAATTGTGGGCAGCGATGCAGGACTTAGCCCAGCAGCCCGGACAGCAGCGGGACAAGGGTCACGCCGATCAGGGCAACGCCGCCACCCGCGACCAGCTGCTTCACGCCCTGGCTCTTGCTGCCGGGGTTATCCTGTCCATAACCCTCCAACAGGTTGATGCCGCCCCAGACACACAGGGCACCGCCCAGACCGACCACGATAGTCTGCAAAGTATCGACTGCGCTGTTGAAAAATTCCATAAGGTCCTCACTTTCTGCCGCTTATTCTGCGACACTCAAAAATAAAATTATTCGGCTGCATCTTCATCCGACAGGTCGATTTCGTACAGGTCAAAACTTTCGTCCTGTGCGACTACCTGCTGCCGCTTCCGGCGCAGGGTAGATAAGAACCTGTCCACATCAAAGGTGTTTTTCTTGTCCGCGTCCGCAAGGTATTTGTAGTGCGGGTGCTTGGTGATGTCGAACTTCTCCGAAAAGAACGGCCTCACACCCCGCAGCTGCAAAATACATTTGCCGCCGTCCATGATTGCAATTTCGTCCTCTGACATCAACGCCTTTCCTAATTTTTGATAGTTCAGTCCGTGGGAGGTTTGAGAACCCCGGTTTTCGCTGGTGTTGAAACTGTCGATGGTTTCTTTCCCCAGCGCATCGGAGATCTCTTTGGCATTCTTGCCCCGCCCACTCAAAAAGAGAACAGAATCGCAGTTGTCCGAAATGATTTCGGCCGCATCCTTGTAGATAGCTTTCAGCTGCGACTGGCTCTGCAAAATGATGGATGCCGAGATTTCCCGGCTGCGGATGGTGGCGATCAGCTTGTCGAAGTTGGGAATCTGCCCAATGTTGGCGAACTCGTCCAGAATCAGCCGCACATGGACAGGCAGCCGGCCGCCGTATTTATCATCCGCACGGTCACACAGCAGGTTGATAAGCTGGCTTTGGAGCATAGCGAGAATGAAGTTGAACGTGGTATCCGTGTCGCTCATAATCAAAAACAGAATCGTCTTTTCATCCCCGATGGTATCCAGCTCCATTTCATCATCCTCCATCAGTTCCCGCACTTCCCGGATGTCAAATGGGGCTAAACGGGCACCGCAGCTTATCAGGATGGAGGAACGGGTCTTGCCCGCCGACAGCAAAAACTTTTTGTACTGTCGGACAGCAAAGTGGTCCGGGTCTTTCTGTTCCAGCCGTTCAAACATGAGGTCCACCGGGCTTTGAAACTCCGGGTCGTCCTCGCGGGCTTCACTGGCATTTATCATTTCCAGCAGGGTGGTGAAGTTCATTTCCTCTGCCGGGGCCTCATACCAGATGTAGCCAATCAGAGCCGTGTAGAACAGCCGTTCCGACTTCACCCAAAAATCTTCCGCTGATTTCTCACCCTCGCCCTTGGTGTTGGCGATAAGTGTATTCACCAGCTTCAGCACGTCCTTTTCCGAGTGGATGTAAACAAAGGGATTGTACTTCATGGACTTGGAAAAGTTTATCGTGTTCAGGATTTTCACCCGGTAGCCTGCCCGCTGGAACATTTGGCCTGTTTCCAGAACCAGTGTACCTTTCGGGTCTGTGACCACGAATGAGGTGGGATAATCAGACGTGGGAAAGCATTGCATGAGGTTGGGCTTCACATAGAAGCGGGTCTTGCCGCTGCCGGAGCCTCCGATCACCAGCACATTCTTGTTCCGGGCCGTCTTGGGGTCTTTGGGCCGCCCGGTCATGGTCAGGCGTTCGGTCTGGGTCAGCAGGATATTGTTTTCAAACTTGGGGTCGATGTACGGGGCAATGTCTTTGGCGGTGCCCCATCGGGCAGAGCCGTATTCTTCACCCTTGCGGTATTTCTTGGCGTTCTTGCCTTTGCTGTACACGATGAGCCGGACAGCCACCGCCCCGGCAAGGCCTACGCAGAGGTCAAGCGGATGCAGGCTGGGCAGCGGGTTTGCAAAGGCGGCGGAGATGCCGTCTGTCAGGTGGAGCAGCTTTGCCGAAGCATCCACGCCCGCCGCAAGACGGTACGCCTGCCCGCATTTGGCGAACAGGTACACGAACAGCAGATACGGCAGATTCAGCACCAGCAGCTTTTTCAGTTCAGGCTTCATCGTTCCAGCCCCCTTTGCTTGATTCTTTCCTTCGCACGTTTCGGCTGCTGGGCGGCTTTCTGCTTGGCTGCTGCCAGCACCTTGCGGATAGAGGGCCGCTGCTCCTTGGAAAGTGTTTTGGCCGTGAACTCCCGGAACGCCTGTTCCAGATTGTCTGCATCCTTGGCCTTGAAGATCACGATATAGTGGGGCGGCTGGGTGGTCTTGTCCTTGCGCAAGGTGAAGTCCACGCCGTACTTTTTGGCGCAGGGCTTGAACGCCCCGATGTTCGCCTCCGTGACTTCAATGTTGGTCAGGGCCGCACCATGGGCTTTCAGCTGTTTCAGGCTTTGCTTGCCGTGGTGCAGCTTTGGCCCCTTGGCCCGGTGCTGCAAATATTTTTTCAGCGCAGCTTGCAACGCTTGGGCGGTGAGTTTGCCCGTTTTCATGGACAGGGCAATGGTTTTCTGGGTGACTTCTTCCTGCAATATGAATCCCTCCTTGTTGCAGAAAATTCAGAGCGGCAGCTAGGGTGGAACCACCAGCCGCCGCAGGTAGGTAGTGCGCATAGGGTGACGCTCCTTTCGGTCAGGTGTTGGGCGGGCGGCCCCAATCGGGCTGCGCCATATCGTGCGCCACAAGGAACGCATAGTAGCTGTTGATGGTGCTGGGCGCGTTAAAAAGCATGGCCCGCAGGTATTGCTTGATGTTGCGGACTTTGGTGGTGTTATCCCGCAGGCAGTCCATGACGAACTCGATGTGATGGCTGTCCAGTTTCAGGAACTTGGCCTTGACCAGCTCTGCCGGGTAATCGTCCCCGGCCACCCGGATGGACTTGCGGTTGGTGCAGACCGTTTCCAGCAGGATGTCCACGATCTCGTCCAGCTGCTCCCGGTCTATCCGGGGATTCTGGGTGAGGGTATCATACTCGATGTTCTCCAAAATCAAGTCCCGGTAGATTTGATAGGCCGCTTCCTTTCGGCTTCCGGTCCGTTCCGGCAGCGATGCCGCTGTCTCGTCCTCGTCCAAAGGCAAGGGGTTTGGGGAATGGATAGGAATGGAATCGGTATTTAATCCCTCTTTCTTTTGTTTTTCTGTAATTAGTTTATCTTTATTTAATTGCATTGGATTTTCCAACGTAGGGTTTTCCTGCGTGGGATTCTCCAACGTTGGATTTTCCAATGTAGGTGAAACCGATGCAGGAACAGGCTGCGGCAGCTCGAAGATCACATAGTCTGCACCGCGCAGCCGTCCTTTCTCGTCACGTTCTCTGGAACGCTGGATGTAGCCTGCCTGTTCCAGTTCCCGGATAGCCTGCCGTATCGCGTCAATGCTTTCCCGGTTGATACGGGCCAGCCCTTGCAGGGTGTAGTCCCAATCTTCCGGCAGGGAGAGCATTTGGGAGAGTAAGCCCTTGGCTTTCAGGGACAAGGCCCGGTTCCGCAGGTGGTGGTTCGACATGACCGTGTAGCCGCTGTTCTTTTCTACCCGAAATACTGCCATTTCACGGATGCCTCCTTTCGTTGCAAACAAAAAAAGCAGCGTCCATTTGCTCCCGGTGATGGGAGAAGTGAACGCTGCGCGTACTTGATAATTTTTAGGTTGTGTGGTATATAAAAGGCAACTGTATTTCAAACACGGCTGCCCATCGGGGTGCGATACAAGCAAGTTGCTATCCGATGACCTCAAAAACAAATTGTACTACGATGGTTTCTGAAAAGTTCTGTATCACTACTCGCACCAAGCAAGAAAGATCCGAACCTTTTCTCGAAAGAGAAGGGTTCGGATCTTTTGTTTTAGGCGGCGTGCCCGCCGCACAACAAAAGCATCCGCAGCGCATGGCCGGGCTGTTTCAGCTCAGGCGCAGTGCGCTGCGGATGCTTATTTTTTAGGCCGCGCCCCCTCTCCCAAAGGGAGAGGTCACACTGCGCCTAGGTTTTGGTTTTCGCAAAACCTTATCAAAAGGCCGCTATGAGCTCCCCCTTCGGGGGAGCTGGCATTGCGGAGCAATGACTGCGAGGGTTATCCTGAGAAATTACCCCACCAGCTGCTGATAGGCATTCAGGGTCTTGTAGGCCGGGTCGGAGTTGTCGGGGGCAAAGCGGCCGCCCAGCTTCTGGTCCATCAGGCCGTGCTCCACGCACCACTGCGCCGCCTTGGCGGTGTCCGGGTCTGCAACGTCCTTGAAGGCCGGGGCTTCGGCAGGCTCAGGACGGCCTGCGGTGTTCCACAGCAGCAGGGCAGTCTGGGCACGGTTCTCCGGCATGGCCACGCCCTCCGGCAGCAGGGCTTTCAGCTGCTGCTCGGAAACATAGCTGTACACGCCGTAACCCACCAGACCGGCCACGGCTGCGCCGCCCACCAGCAGGATGGCCGCGCCGCCGCCACCACCGCCGTCGTCGCCACCGGTGGAGACACCGGCGCTCTTGGACATGGCGCGGGCAGAGACATTTTCATTGGGCATCGTAAAGGTTGCGGTCCGCTGGTACTGGCCCGTCAGGGTGTTGGAAACAGACCCATAGGGGGTGATCTCCCACCAGCCAAACTCCTCGTTCTCCGGGAACTTGGTGGTGTCTGCCGTCAGGGTCACCGTATCGCCGGGCTTCACGTTCAGCACAGCACCGGTGCTGCCGTTCACCGTGGCAACACCGTCGGTCACTGTCAGCTGGTACTTGCCCGCCTCCGGGGGAATCGTGGAGTCGCCGCCAGTGGAGCCGCCGGTAGAGCCGCCGCCAGTGGAACCACCACCAGTGGAGCCGCCGGTGCCAGTCACATTCAGTTTGAAACTTACTTCCATTATATCGCTTCTGCACTTATAAGCGTAGTACACTACGTTTGTGCCTTCATCGACTGTCAGAATGTTCCCGTTGGCTTTGCCATGCTCCCATCCTGTAACCCGGGTTACATCAAAGTTCCCGGGCAGATTTCGCAGGTCAAACGTACGGTCAGGGTTCAGGGTAACGGTGTAAACGTTTTCACCGCTGTAAATATCAGTAGAACTGAAATTGAGATTCGGGTTGTTGTCCAAATTCAGGCTGGTGAGATGGTTATCCCCAAGCCACAATTTAGTCAAGTTTTGACTGCTGCTTACGTCCAACACGGTTAGCTGGTTGTCGAAGCAGTTCAGCTCCTCCAAGGCACTCATATTGTCCAAATTCAGCTGGGTCAACTGATTATGGGCACAATTCAGTTTCTTCAGCAGTTTATTTTGGCCCAGAATCAGCGTTGTCAGCTGGTTGTTTTGGCATTCCACACTTACCAAACGGGTCTTATGTTTCACATCTGCGTCCAGCTCTGTCAACTGATTTGCGGAACAGTTGAGTGTTACCAGGAATATACTATTTTTGACATCCAGTTGCGCCAGATCGTTGTGCGAGCAATCGAGCGTCACCAAATCTTTCAGATGCGATACATCCAGCTGTTTCAATTGGTTCCCAGAGCAAATCAGATGGTAAATTTTGGGATTCTTGCTCAGGTCCAGCTGGGTCAGTTGATTCGTATTGCATATCAATTTTTCCAACTCTGGATTCTGTCTCAGGTCTAATTTCTGGATAGAATTGTTTTCGCAATTCAACTCTTTCAGGTTGGGGAACGCCTCAATGCCTTTTAAGTTGCTGATGTTCCATCCTTTGACTTCGATACTTTCGACTTTTCTTTGTTCTTCCACCGTGAGGACATCTCTGCCACTTGCTTTGTAGTTTTTGATGTACTTTCTAAAGTTAGGGTCAGGGAAATTTTTCTCATTGATGGGCAGACTGGTTTCAAAGATGAATGTAGGTTTTACTCCCTTGCCGCAATCGTATTGGTAGCTCACCTCATCCTTGCCATCTTCCACTGTCAGAATCGTGCCAGAAACAGAGCCGCCGTGCCAGTTGCTTGCCTTTCCCACGTTAAAGCCGTGCAGAGTGTTCAGGTCAAACGTTCCGTTTGTAAGGACTGCGATAGGGTGCCTGTTTCCATCAGCATTTATAGTGCTTCCGACCATATTGGAAAAGTCCACACAAGCCAGCCGGTTTTCCGAACAGCTCAGATGGCTCAAGCTGGTATTCTTCCTCAAGTCCAGCGTTGTCAGCTGATTTCCATCACACGTCAGCGATGCCAGATTCTGATTCCGGCTTACGTCCAGTTCTGTCAATTCATTATGGTGACAATCCAGCAGTGTCAGGTTAGTCTGGTTTTTGACATCCAGCTCTACCAGTTGATTTACAGAGCAATTCAACTGTTTTAGCTGGTAGCAACGGCTAACATCCAGCGCCATCAGTTCGTTGTTGGAACAATCAAATTTGACCAGTTCCTCTTCGCTCCGCATTACGATTCGCCATATTTTGTTATAGGAGCAATCTACCTCCTCAAGTTTCAGCCCATGGAGAATGCCCAGATCCATGTAGGTCAGGTTATTATGGGAGCAATTCAATATTTTCAGTCCGCTTGAAAGAATAGGATAATACTCTTTCAGTTGATTATAGGAACAATCCAGCTCCCTCAGTTTGAAATTTTTGCCAACATTAAGTGTTGTCAAGCCGATACCGTGGCAATCCAGCGTTTCGAGATCTTCAAAGAAACGGATTCCCTCAAGATTTTTGATCTTGTAATCGTCAGGGATCGTCATCTCTGTGATGCTGAGTTCCTGCGCATCGAGCTTGCCATTGTGGTTTGTGTCACATCTTTCTTTGAGAAAGCGCTGAAATTCTGCATCCTTGAATTTCAGTACAAAATCCGGCGAATCAAAAGCAATTCCTGTGCTCGCCGCAAAGGCGCTGAAGGGCTGGAAGGTGAACACCATAGCCAGTGTCAGCAGAGCACTGACCAGGCGCGTTCGTTTTGTGAATCGTTGTTTCATGGGGTGCTCCTTTCTATGGTAAAATTTATTTTTTCAGGGCCCCATTCGGGAGAAGCGTCAGCTTCTGCCGAAAAAAGGGTACCCTTTTTTCAAAAAGCGGTCATTGCCCGGCAGGGGGCAGAATGGTCATTCTGCCGTCCACCGCCGCATCCAGCATCTCGTGCTCCCGGAAATATTCCATCAGGATATCCTGGCAGGAGGTAGCCACGCTGCGGGGCTTCTGGATCTTGCAGATGGTATCGTAGGAGATGTTGAAAAAGCTCTCGATGTTTTTGAAGTGGTAGTTCTGCAGGCCCACGGTGAACAGGGCATCGTCGCCGATCTCCTTACCCACCTCCTTGCCGCAGTAGGTAAAGTAATCAAAGTCGCCCTTGGCGCGGTCGTAGCGCAGCCGCAGGGTGGAGGGCAGCTGGTAGAACTCGGTGTGGCCGGTGTAGGCCTCCTCCCGCAGCATGTAGTGGAGCATCTGGCGCAGCTGCTGGCCTGTCACCTTGAACATGAACACGCCGTCGTCGTAGGGGAAGCCCTCGATGAGGTCGCCGTAGGTGACAATGGGGCCCAGCTTTTCGGCCCGGATGCTGCCGGAGCCGATGAGCATGACATCAATGCCAAGGCTGCGGGTGAAGATATCCGCAAACAGGTTGCCCAGCTCGGTCTCCCGGGTGCGCTGGGGGTGGGTCAGCTCCCGGCGGAAGCGCCCTACGATGTGGCTGTACTTTTCGTCCACCTGGCTGGTGAAGCGGTGCAGCACCTGCTCCATGGCAGGGTTGCGGGGGCAGGTCTCGGCGCAGATGGGCACGGTGCGCCATGTGTAGGAATCGATGCAGTTGTTGTCGGTGTCCACAATGATATCAAAGCGCCCGATCTGGTCGGTGCCGGTGCCCGCCTGTGCAATGATCACGCCGTTTTCCTCCACCTCGTGTTCCAGGTAGGTGTGGCTGTGCCCGCCGATGATCAGGTCCACCCCCCAGGCCGGGTCCAGCTGGCGGGCCAGGTGGCGGTCCTCCTCAAAGCCGATGTGGGTCAGCAGCACGGTGAAGTCAATGTCGATGCTGTTGTGGGCGTTGCAGATCTTGCCCACCTCGGCGGCAGCGGCGGCGGTGTCCACAAAGGAGCCCACCAGCGATTCGGATTTGGTCTGGTTGATGACATCCTGCGTGATGATGCCGATGAAGAGGATGTTCATGCCGTCCACCCGCAGGATCTTGTAGGGGGTGAACAGCCGGGTGGGGGTGTTTTTGATGTAGAGGTTGGCGTTGATGATGGGGAACCGGGCACATTTTTCGATGAACAGCAGGTGGGCGATGCCGTAATCCACCTCGTGGTTGCCGATGGTGACGATGTCCGGGGCAAGGGCGTTCATGATTTCGATGGTGGAAAGGCCCTTGTACTCCGAATCGATGACCGAGCCCCGGAACATATCACCTGCAATGGCGTAGATGGTGTTGGGCTCCTCTGCCCTCACCTTTTCGATGTAGCCGGACAGCATGGAAACGCCGCCCACCAGTTTTTCGTCCACCTGCTCTGCCAGAAAATCTCCGTGCAGATCATTGGAGTGGAGGATGGTGATTTTTTTGGTGTGTTTCATGGTGCATTCCTCCCGGTGTGGGTCGGCGGCGGTCAGCCCATGGCCTCCTGCCGCGCAAAGTAAACGGTGCTGACCAGGCTCATGTAGCTTTCCTCGTTCTCCAGATAGAACTTCAGGGCAAGGGTGTCCTCGTCCTCCAGCGTAACGGCGTAGCGGGAGCCGTCCTCCCCGGTAAAGGTGGCGTACCACTCCTGATTGGACTGGAAGGGCACCTCCGGGGTGCCATCGTGGTAGAACAGCTCTGCCTCTTCCACGTTCAGCTCCGGGTAGGGGGTGATGTAGCTGGCGGTCAGGGGCAGCTGGTCGCCCTCGGTCTCGGTATCCGTGGGCAGGAAGCACATGGCATCGGCATCTGCCGGGTCGGTCTCAAAATAGCCCTCGTCGGTGTCGCGGGCGAACTCCAGCCAGTTACCCTCCAGCGACCACGGGTCGGCAACGGAGATCCAGTCGTCCCCTTCCGGGTAGATGGTAAAATCGCACACGCCCTCGGCTTCCACCACATGGCCGTTCTCGCCGGAAAGGAAGGGGCTGAATACCAGCTCTTCGCCGGTGCTGGGGTACAGTTCCACCTCGGTGTTGGGAACGATATCGCTGATGTTGCACAGCAGCAGGATGGGCTGACCGTCCTCACTGTAATAGAGCTGTTTCCCGCGCTGGAGCGGTTTTTCGGCATCGTCTGTCAGGCTCGTCTCGTAGACGAACAGGGTGGCCTGCGCCTCCTGCGGGAAGATGCAGTACAGGTCGCACCCGCCATCCGGTGCCACGACCCAGTGATCCTGCGGGATGTCGTAGACAAAGCCCCACAGCTCCCGCAGGTCGGTCTGGCTATCCAGCACCTGCTGCACATCGGTGGTGATCTCGTAGGAGCCGCCCAGATACAGCACACAGGCGCGGTATTCGTCCTCCCCTGCCAGAAGGCGCATGTAGGTCACGTCCTCCGGCTCCTCATATTCCTGCTTTTGGGTGTTGGAGGCGATCATGTTGTCTCCGTCCAGCCTGTTTTCGGGCTTGGAGCTGGGGGTGCTGCTGCCGTTGCCGCAGCCCGCCAGACCGATGGCCAGCGCCAGCAGGGCGGCCAGAAGTTTCAGGTTTTTCATGGGTTCTCCTTTCTCATGCCCTGCCGGGGCGCGCCTCAGGAGGCAGCGCCGGGCGTTGGGTGGTTGGAAAAATCGTCTACGCCCTCCACTGGCACAGGGCTGCCGGTGGAGGCGGAAAGCTGGGGCGACCAGTCCAGCGCGCGGCCGGTGGTGCAGTAGACCACCGCCATGATGTCGGGGGTGTCCGGGGTGCCGTTGCACAGCAGCAGCACGGGTTGACCATCCCGCCCGCAATACAGCTCCCGGCCCGTCTGGTGCGGGTACTGGTGGTCCTGCTTTTCGTAGAGGAACAGGGTGTCCCGGCTGCTGACAGCGAAGAGGCAGTACAACTCCCGCCCGCCGCCCGGCGCTGCGACCCGGTGGTCTGCCGGGATGTCCGCAACAAACTGCCACGGCTGTTCCTGCAGGCTGTCCAGCGCAGCGTCCACATCGGCGGTGCGCTCCGGGACGCTGCCCAGATAGAGCACTGCGGCAAGGCTGCCGTTCTGTTCGGCCTGCTGCCGCAGCTGCGCCACGGTCACAGCGTCCGGCCGGGAAGCGCTGTCCGAAGCTGCCGCGCCGGAGCGGATGGGGTCGCCGTCCACCGGCCCGCAGCCCGCAAGGCTCAGGGTCAGCGCCAGCGCGGCGGCAAAGAGCCGCATGGTCAGGCCCTTCATCTCAGGCCCACGGGTCGGCAGACGTGGGGATGCGGATGCCGGTCATCAGGTACTGCTCCCACAAAAACCACTGCCCGTTGCCCTTGCGGCGCAGCTTGATGGGCCGGGGGTCATCGGCACCGCCGCAGGGGATGAAGAGCTTGCAATAGCCATCCTCCACATAAGAGGTGTGGTTGCTGCCCACCAGAAGGGTGAAGGGCTGGCGGGGGGTATAGCCGTTTTCCGGCGACGCGCCCACAAAGTAGGAGAAGGGGATGTAGCTCTTGCCGTCCCGGAAGCGGTCGTTCAAAAAGGAGATGTCCTGCCCGTTCAGCGGGCGGGGGCCGCGCAGCCAGTTGAGCATCTCCTGCCCGATGGCCTTGTCGGCACCGTAGGCGCACAGCGCGCAGACGGTGAGGGCTGCGGCCTTGAAGGGGGTGTCCAGGCTGGCCTCCGGCAGCTCCTGCATCTGGGCAAGGCTTTCCGGCAGAGCCTGAAAGGTAAAGGTGACGGTCTGGTTTCCACCGGCGGTGGCAGCGGCCTGTTTCATCTTATCAAAAAGTCCCATGAAAATACTCCTTTCTGTTTCAGCTGTAAGGGTTCAGCCCCGTTTCGGGTCGTAGCGGGGCACGGTCCGTTTGCGGACCACCTTTTGGTCCAAGTCCAGACTGAGGTTTGCGAAATAGCCGTTTTCAAAATACCATGCAAGGTCCTTTGCATCCATGCCAACGCTGTTGCACAGCCACCGCAGGGGCCCCTCCGGCCCGGAGTAGCTCTCCACCCGCCGGGCGATGGTTCTTGCATGGTAGCGGCGGGCCTCTCCGCGGGCAAACAGTGCCAGGGGCACAGCCCCCACCACGATCCAGAATACATAGCCTCCGATGTAGGAATAGTCCTTATCCTGCAAACTCAGGCAGAGGGTATACAGCCCGCCAAAGGAGCAGAACACGCAGAAGGCAAGCCCCGCGTTCCGCAGCCATTTGAGGACACGGGGAATCTCGCCGCGGGCTTTTTCCGAAAGATAAGGGTTCATAAGGTTCCTCCTTTCAGAACGAGCCGCCTCCGCCGCCGTGGGTGGTGCCGCTGGAAGAGGTGTGGGTGGAGCTGCCGCCGGAATCGCTGGAGCTGGACTCCTTCGGCCGCTCGGTGCGGTGCACATCACGGTACAGGAACAGCTCCCGGCTGTTGGTCAGGTTCATGCTGCCCTCCCGCACATAGCTGGCGGCGTTCTCCTGGAACGCCACGCTGCGCAGCTGGCTTTTCATTACGCTGACGACGACCCATGCCAGCACAAGGCCGATGCCCACCGCAAGGACCAGGTACATGGGGGAAAGCGGGTCCCGGGGCAGGGTCTTTACATCATAGGGGCGGCCCGCCCGGGCAGCGTCGATGTAAGTATCCGACCACTGGACAAAGGTGCGGAAGGCGGCGGCGTAGTCCCCCTCCGCCATAAAGGGCTTCATCTGTTCGCCAAGGTACTGGATGCCGGCATCCGTAAAGGCGGTGATGCCGTAGCCGCAGGTGGAGATGTGCCATTTGCGGTCGCCCACGCTCACCAGCAGCAGCACGCCGTCCATATCGGGGCCGTAGCCGAACTGACAGTAATCATAGAGGTCATCGGCATAGGCCTCCATGCTGTCGTACCCCACGCTTTCCAGCGACTCAACGGTGGCAATGGTCACATCGAAGCTCTGGCGGAGGCTCAGCTCCTCCAGTGCATCCTCCAGCTCGCTGTCCTCTTCTGCAGTCAGGACATCCGCGCTGTCGTTCATGCGGTAGTACAGGTCGGCAAAGCCGCCCTCCACCGCAAATGCCGGAACGGTCAGGAGCACCGCAAGCACCAGTGCTGCCAGCGCCGCAAAGAGGGAGCGCAGGCGTTTGGAAGTCTTTTTCATCGTTCGTCCCTCCTTTACAGGATCCGTGCCAGCCACAGCAGCCACATCACGCCGTAGGACGCGGCGGAAAGGGCAGCCGTAAGGCCCAGCATCCACTTGCGGGCAGCGCCCTTGTCCACGGGCAGGTCGCCCACGAATTTGCCGGTCTGTCCGTTCATGGCAAACAGGTAGTTCTCGCCCCGCCAGCTGGTGCTCAGCAGCCAGACCGGGAACAGCGCGTACTTTGCCTTGCCGCCATGGAGCTGGATGCTGCTGTTTTCCACCTTGACCGAATCGTAACCGGTAACGGTCTGCTGGAACGTTTCCTCGGTGGAGCGGCGGATGCGCCTGTTGGCCCGCTCGATGCTGTCCTCGGCGGTCACATCATATTTGTCCGCCACATAGCCTGCCAGATAGGCGGTCTGGAAGGGGATGGCATCCTGCATGGCAAAGGGCTCGATGGATTCCATCAGGTCATCCTCGATCTTGGAGGAGCCGTCCACGGGCACCGCGTCAAAGCCCAGGGTGCCGTCCCGCCGGACAGAGTAGTAGTTGGTCTCGGTGTAGTCGTACTTGCTGTCCGACCAGCTGCGGGTCCGGGTGGCGGTGAACCGCAGCTGAGCGTCGGCATCGCTGTCAAAGAGCCAGAAGGGCACATACACGCCCTTGACCTCGTCGATGTGGTTCTGGCTGCGGAACACCCGGGGCAGCAGGGTCTTGCCCTTGAGGTGCTCCTGCAATTTGGCCTTGGCGGCCTTTTTGTCCAGCTTGAAGGGGATGATGAGGTCGGGCCGCAGCGCCCCGGCAAACTGTCCGGTGAGGACGATGGGGTTGCCGCAGAAGGGGCAGGCCGAAGCCGCCATGGTGTCGTCGCCCACGATCTCGCCGCCGCAGCTCTTGCAGCTGTAAGTGTGCAGACCGGCGGTCTCCCCTTCTGCCCAGCTGCCGCCGGGGGTGGTCCACTCCATCTCGCTGGGCTTTTCGTCCTTCAGTTCCTCGTCGTAGCCCTTGAGGGTATCCACGTCGAACTCGGTGTCACAGTAAGGGCATTTCATCTTCTGGGTGGCGCTGTCAAATTGGATGGCGCCATCGCAGCAGGGGCACTTGTATTCCAGCATTCCTGCCATAGCGTTTCCTCCTGTTGTTCCAAAGGGGGCCGGGGGCTCTTCCCCGGCCCCGCTGTTTTTGTGTTGGTCTTCCCGCCGAAGCGGTCGGCTCAGAAATCCGTAGTGATGCGGAACACCACCGGCTCGTCCGGCTCGGTGGCTTTGCCGTGGTGGCCCACTGCCAGGAAAGCGTTTTCCTCCAGCGGCAAAAAGACGTCAAAGGTGCAGAAGTCGCCGCACAGCTGGCACAGGGTCTCGCGCTCGCCCACGGGAAGGGACTTTTCCAAAAAAGTGCCGTCCGGCCCGTACAGCTCCCACACATAGCCCGTGTCCAGCAGATAGCCGTTGGGGCGCTTCATCATCACGGCGTCAAAGCTGCCCACCGGCTGCGAGCTGCGGGCCAGCTCATTGCCGTCCAGATCAAAGGCAGCAAAGTAATCATCGCCGCTGGATTCCAGCTCGCCCACCGTCAGCAGCTCGTCCCCGCTGAGGTTCAGGGAGGACATGCTGCAGAAGGGTCCGATCTCGTTATCCCCTTCCAGCGTCAGCTCGGTGTACTCGCCGTCCTGCACCAGCACCGGCGCGGAGTTGGTCCAGTAGATCACGGTCAGATCCCGGTCCTTGGAGGAATAGCAGCTGCCCGAGTAGTCCAGTGCGTCGCCGGGCTCCTCCGGGTCGCTGCTGTTCAGATCGTAGCAGTAGACGTCAAAGGTGTCCATGGCATACAGGATGCCATTGCGGTCGATGCTGAGGGCGTTGCTGCCGTCAATGTTGTACTCTGCCACCGGGGTCAGCCGGTCATCCTTGATGGCATACTCGAAGATCTTGGCAGACTGCTTTTCATCGTCCTCGTTGTAGAAGCTGAAGAAGTAATTGCCCCGGTAGCTGTCCGCGTGGATCAAATGATAGGCACCGCCTACCTCGCGGCGGACATCAAAGGGGATGTACTGCGCCTTGAAGGTGTATTCGCCGATGGTCAGTTCCCCGGTTTTGAACTGGGCCACAAGGGCCCCCGTGGGGGCAGCCTTCTCCCCTGCTGCTTCCGGCTGTGCCGAAGCGGACGGGGCACTGCTGCTGGAAGCCGGTGCACTGGAAACGCTGGAAGCGCTGGCGGCACCGGAGCCGCCGCAGGCGGTCAGCCCGAGGGCGGCGGTGGCAAGGCCCATGGCCTTGAGGAAATCTCTGCGCTGAATCTTTCTCATATCCGTTCCTCCTTTTGGGGTCACTGCACTTTTGCAAAGGCTTCGTCAGCACGGCGGCTGTACAATGCCATGCCGCCGGTCTGGGCATCGTTGGCCAGATTGATGTTCTCCACGAACTGGGCCTTTTCCTGCTCAGAGAGCTGCCCGCCCTTCATGGCGGCAGATGCCACGGCACCCATGGCACCGATCATACCCATCTGGCCCTTCAGCTCCCGTTCCTCGGCCTTGGACATCCGGCGGCCGAACATGCTGGTCTCATTATCGTGGACCCCGAAGATGTGGTCCAGATGCTGCCGTGCGATGTGGGCATAGCCGATCTCCCGCCGGTCCCGCTTGCTGAAGCAGATGACCAGCTCCTGCTTGATGTAGGGGTGGGGACGCATACCCCGCTGGGTCTGGGCCTCGGTGATGCCGCGGGGCTGCACCAGACGGATCTTCAGGCCGCCGCCGTTGAGGGTGGGTTCCTGGCCCGGCTCCTTGGCGGGGGTCTCGTCCAGATACTCCTCATAGCTGGCGATCTGGTCGTAGCGGATCAGCTCCGGCATCTTGCCCCGGCCGCCGGTGCGGTCGTCGATGTACAGCATTCCAAGCTCATCGCAGAACACCAGCCCCATTTGCGTCGGGGTGGAGGGGTATGCGTTGACCCGGAACTCGGTCTTGTCGAACACCTCGTCGAACACCCGCTTCATCCGGGCCATGTACTCCATGTGCTCCTTTGCTTCGTCCAGCGTCAGCTCACTGAGCCGGATATATTTGGAGCACTTGTTGCCACAGTCATCGCAGAGGAACTGTCCGTCCCGGAGCTTGGAGCGGTGCAGGGTGCCGCACTCCTTGCCGCAGACGGCACAGTTCTGTTTTGCGAACAGGTTGGAAAAGAATCCCATCATGGTATGCTCCTTTCATTGCTCTGTATTGTCAGGTCCGGTCGCTGTCGTCAAAGGGGTCGCCGCACTCCGGGCAGAACTTGGGCGGGTGAGCGGGGTCTGCCGGCTCCCAGCCGCATTTGTCGCACTTATACTTGGGCGTACCGGCGGGCTTTGGTTTGCCGCACTCGGAGCAGAAGCGGCCCTTGTTCACTGCGCCGCAGCTGCAAGTCCAGCCTTCTGCTGCCGCCGGGCGGGGCTTGCCACACTCCGGGCAGAACTTACCCGTAACGGTAGCACCGCAGCTGCAGGTCCAGCTGTCCGCAGCGGGCTTCGGCTCCGGCTTTTTGCTGCCGCATTCCGGGCAGAATTTGCCGGTAACGGTAGCGCCGCAGCTGCACTGCCAGCTGTCCGCCGGGGCGGGTGCGGGACGGCTGACCTGCTGGGGCGCGTCCACGCTGTCCGGATGGGCCTGCTGGCCCATGGCGAACAGGTTCTGGGCGCTCATGCCGCCCATGCCGCCTGCACCGGCCGCCATGCCCATGCCCATAAAGCCGGTCATGGCACCGGCGGTGTTGCCGGCGGCGGTCTTCATGGCATCGATCTGGCCGCCCACCAGACGGGCGGCAGCGGTGGTGGGGTCGGTGGTCATGGCGTTTTCTTCCCACTCTGTGATCTTCTTCTGCTGCTCCTCCGGGATGGACAGGGAGTTGATGTTGAAGGAGAACACCTCAATGCCCCGCTTTTTGCGCCAGACATTCGACAGTTGCTCGTTGAGCGCCTCGGAGATCTCCAGCGTGTGGGCAGGGATCTCGTAATACTGCACCTTGTTGGCCGAAAGGGTGGCAAGGGCAGGCTGCAGGGCGTTCATCAGCTCGCTCTTCAGCCGGGGTGCGATCTCCGATGCGTCATACTGGGTGGAGACGTTGCTGCACACGTTGGTGTAGAACAGCAGCGGGTCGCAGATGCGGCAGGTGAAGCTGCCGTTGCACCGCAGGTTCACCGAGAGCTTGTAGCCCCGCTCCTCGCTGACCACCACCCGGAAGGGAATGGGGGTGGCGGTGCCGTACAGGATCTCGCCCAGTTCCTTGGTGTTGATGTAGTACACCCGCTGGTCCTTGCCCGTGTCGCCGCCGTAGGTAAAGCGCTTGGCCACGGTCTGGAATGTCTGCGCCAGACTGTCGCCGAAGTTTCCGGTGAAGACGCTGGGCTCGGTGGACGAATCGAAAGTGAACTCGCCCGGCTCCGCGCACACCTCCACCACGCGGCCCTGCTCCACGATGAGCATACACTGGCCGTCTGCCACGGCGATGCCGCTGCCACTGGTGATGATGTTGTCCTCGCCATTGTTGGAGCTGCGGCGGGAAGTGCGCTTCTGGCCCTTGACCATCAGCACATCCTTATCCAGAGCGTCGCAGTAGAAAAATTCCTTCCACTGGTCTGCAAGAGTTCCGCCCAGTGCACCCATACCTGCTTTGATAAGACCCATAGTAATTTCCTCCTGTATGTTTTATTTGTGTAAACGATAACTTTTTTGTTATCGCACGGTTTCCGGTTTCGGTCACGGTACAAGGGTTAGATCCGGGGAGTCGTTTTTCCAGTAAATGGGACGCGTGTCCCGGTCAAACAGCACTTCTCCGGCGCGGTATTTCAGGCTGCAACCGCTGGGGCTGCCGTCATCGTTCAGCAAAATGGCCCAGAACTCGCAGGGCCTGCCGTTCTGGTCGGTCAGCGTGAAGTACAGCTCGGTACCGTCCTCGGTGCGGCCCTGTGTTCCCTCGGCGGTGCCGGTCAGGGTGCCGTTCCACCCGTCCCATTCCACGCTCATGCAGCAGCTGCCGTCCGGCAGGAAGGTCATCCAGCGGATGCCCTTTGCGGCCTCGTCTCCGGCGCGGTAAGTGCCCCACAGCCTGCGGGGGATGGCGGTGTAGCCGATGTCGTCCCACGCCTCGGTGCGCTGAAAAACGTACCAGACCTCACTGCCCTTTTTGGGGCCGGTGGACTGCATCCGCAGCGAGCGGTCCTCCATCATGGAGATGGTCCAGCGGCTTCTGCCGTCCTCGCTGAGGCATGTCAGGTTCCAGCCCTGACTTTTTTCCCCGTCCCAGCCGGTCACAGCGCCGGCATTCAGCTCTCCGGTGCGGGTCTCGGCAGCGGACTGGATCTGCGGGCTGACGTATGTTTCCCGGATGAAGGAGACGGTCACCGTGCCGGTGATCTCGGCCTTTTCCAGCCGCAAGGTAAAGCTTTCGTTGCGGTCGGCGGGGACACAGCTTTCACCCTGCGTCACCGCCGTGACTGCCATCCACTCGGCCAGCACCTGCCACTCCCAGTCCGGTGGCAGCGGCTGTGCGTCCAGCGGGATGGTCGGGGCATCGGTCACGTACTCCTCCCCGGAGGCGCTGAACCGGCGGATGAGAAAGGTAACGTTCCCCGCTTCGTCAAACGAAACCGGCAGCTCGTCCAGCGAAGTCCACCATGCGGTGTTTCCCTCTTTCAGGCTGCCGGGGGGCAGCATTCCTCTCTCGATGGCGGCTTGACGGTCCAGCTCATCCCGGCGCTTCACGTCGCGGTAAAGCGCCTCTTCCAGCGCAGCGGGGTCTGCCCCCATGCGCTGCAGCATCTGGGTGACGGTCAGCTGTTTTCCGCTGTCAAAGTCAAAGCACCAGCCCCAATGGAAGGGTGCATCCGTACCGCCATAGCAGCTGCTGACCACAAGGCTGACGCAGTCGCCGTACCAGCTGGCGTTCCAGTTCATCTCAATGCAGATGTCCCACGAATCTGGGTCGGCTGCCGCCGGGCAGTCTGCGTACTCCTGCACATCGTATTCGTAGAGCTGGGCGATCTCAGCGTTGATGCGGGCAGCATCGGCGCTGTCGCTTTCCAGCCGGGGCAGATGGATGTTCAACCGGACCTTGCCGCCGTTTTCCGCCTGCACCACCTTTTCAAGGGTGTACTGCTCGGTGATCATCCCGGTGGCGTGCATGGAATCCGGCGGGGTCGATTTCAGCTCCCGGCTGCCAGCCGGGCGGGCAGAGGCTGCGGTCTTTGCCCCGCAGCCCGCCAGCAGCGCTGCCAGCAAAACTGCCGGTATCCAGCGGAATGCTTTGTGTTTCATGGTGGTTCTCCTGTGTTCTCAGCGGCTCCCGCCGGGGTCAGGGATCCGGGCAGCGGATCAGCTGCAGCTGGGTCTCGCCCTCGGCAAAGGGGTTTTGCCCGGCGATCATGGTAAGGTTCAGGGTCTCGTTGTACAGGTCGTACTTCACCGCCGCCACAAAGGTGATGCCCGGCATCCCGTCTGCCGTCTCGCTGGTAGAGACGCCCAGCACCATGCCCTCCGGCACCACGCCCAGATAGTCGGCGTAGCCCTGATAGAAAACGTTGTTGTCCTGCACGCCCATCTGGACGGAACCGTTGCTTTCCACGTCCATCCAGTCAAACTGGTTGTCAGACATGTCGTTGAAGGCACCGACGGCCTCCGAGGGGATCTCCTGCATGTTCCACTCTGCTGTCAGGGGAGCCAGCTCCAGCACAGAGCCATCCTCCTGATGCAGAATTACCTCTTTGCCGCTGCGTTCCAGCGCCACGCCGTTGTTTGCAATGTAGATGGGGTCCTGGCAGACCAGAGCGCTGCCGAACATAAGGCAGTGCAGCACATCCACATACTCCACCACGCCGTCCCTGGTCAGCAGATAGACCACCGGGTGGAAGGACGCGCCCAGTTCTCCGATGCACACATCCACATACTCATTATAGATGCCAAGGATGGGGTAGGTGCGGTCCTGTTCCAGCCGGATGCCGTAATCCGCGTCCCATGCGGCGGTCTCCGGCGTGCGGCGGAGGGTGACGGTGCCCTGGGTTCCTTCCAGCTGCACCGAAGCGCTGCCGTAAGTATCGGTCAGCACCGGGGTGTCGGCGGGGGTCAGCGGGATCTCCACATCCAGCTGCCGCCAGCCCCACCCGGCGGGGGAGCTGCACCCGCCCCGGAGCACCAGCCGGTCCTGCTCCGGCAGCAGCAGGCACAGGTCATCCAGCTGGTTGTTTTCCAGCGTGTTCATCCGCATGCTTGCCAGATTGCCGCCGCTGCGCAGGCCCTCGTAGTAGCCGCCCTGCGCCATATTCCGGTCAAAGGTCTGCATGGCCTCGCGCAGCATCTGCTGCTGCACGGCATCCGGGTCCAGCCCCATGCGCTGAAGCATTTCAGCCACGGAGACCTGCTTTCCGGTGGCAAAATCGAAGCACCAGCCCCGGGAATACCCCGGATCGGTACCGCCGTCGTAGCGGAACATCACAAGGCTGACGCAGTCGCCGTACCAGTAGGCATCCCAGTTGATATAAGTATCATAAGTATCCGGGCTCCCCTCGTCCTGCTGGGGCTCGATCTCCGGGCTGTCCTCGTACTCTCGGAATTCTGCCGCATACATGGCGGCAAGCTCATAGTTGATATAAGCGGCGTCCGGGCTGTAGCACACAAGCTGCGGCACATGGATGTTCAACTTCTGTGCGCTGCCCCACTCGTACAGCTGGATGGTCTTTTCCAGCGTGAACTGCTCGGTGATGCGGTCTTTTTGTGCTGTCTGCACCGCCGTGTCTGCGGTGCTCTGGGGGACAGTGCCGGAGCCTGTGGGGGCAGCGGGAGCCGCTGCGCTGCCGCACCCCGCCAGCACCACCGCCGCCGCCAGCACCGCAGCGGCAAGGCGTTTGTGTTTCATGGTGGTTCTCCTTGTTTTCTCAACCGTAGCTGCGGTTCATCTGCAGCTGGGTCTCGCCCTCGGCAAAGGGGTTTTGCCCGGCGATCATGGTCATGGTCAGGTTCTCGTTGTACAGGTCCATCTTGAACGCCGCCACAAAGTTGAGCCCCGCATCCGTAGAGATGCCCAGCACCACGCCCTCGGGCACAACGCCCAGATATGCGGCATCGCCCTGATCCATGCGGCTGTTGTCCTGCATGCCCATCTGGACGCTGCCGTCACTGGTCAGGTCCATCCAGCTCCAGCCGGTTTCGTCGGTATAGTTGTAGGAGCCGATGACGGAATAGGGGATCTCCTGCGCGCTCCACTCTGCCGACAGGGGAGCCAGCTCCAGCACAGAGCCATCCGCCCGGCGCAGGTTCACCTCGCTGCCGCAGAGTTCCAGCGCCACACCGTTGTTGGCAAAGTAGATGGGGTCCTGGCAGATCATGGCATCCCCGAACAGGAGGCAGCGCAGCACGTCCACATACTCCACCACGCCGTCTTTGGTCAGCAGATAGACCACCGGGCGGAAGAAGCCGTCCTCCTGCTCCCCGATGCACACGTCCACATATTCATTGTAAGCGCCAAGGATGGGGTAGGTGCGCGTCTGTTCCACCCGGATGCCAATGTCGCCCCATTGGTCGGTCTTTGGCGCGGGGCTCAGGGTGATGGCGGCCTGCGTTCCCTCCAGCTGCACCTGCACACCATCGTAGGTATCGGTCAGCACCGGGGGATCGGCGGGGGCGGCGGAGGTCAGCGGGATCTCCATATCCAGCTGCTGCCAGCCTTCTTCACAGCTGTACTTTCCACGGAGCACCAGCTGATCCTGCTGTGGCAAAAGCAGGCACAGGTTTTCCAGTTCATTGTATTCCAGCGTGTCCATTCGCATTTGCGAAAGCTCTCCGCCGAGACGCAGGCCCTCGTAATACGCGCCCTGCGCCATCTCCCGGTCAAAGGCCTGCATGGCCTGCCGCTGCACCTGCTCCTGCACGGTGTCCGGGTCCAGACCCATGCGCTGCAGCATCTCGGCCACGGTGATCTGCTGGCCGGTGGCAAAATCGAAGCACCAGCCGCTGTAACGCCACGGGGCGGTGCCGCCGTAGCGGCTGCGCACCACCAGGCTGACGCAGTCGCCGTACCAGTAGGCATCCCAGCCCACACCGATCTGCGGGTACTCGCCGCCCGGCTGCCCGGCCTCCTCGTAGGCCTCATATTCCCGGAAATCCGCCGCATAGATGGCGGCAAGATCCTTGTTCAGGCTTACGGCATCCGGGCTGTCGCATTCCAGCTGCGGCACATGGACGGAAATGTACTGCACCTCTTCCTCTCCCCACACGCCCGAAACGTTCTTTTCCAGCGCGAACTGATCGGTGATGCGCTCCTTCTGGGCTGTCTGCACTGCCGTGCTTGCGGTGCTTTTGGCAGCTGCACCGGAGTTTGCGGGGGCAGCGGGGGCCGCTGCGCCGCCGCAGCCGGTCAGCCAGAGAGCCGCCGCCAGAACCACAGCAGCAAAACGTTTGTGTTTCATGGCTGTCTCCTTTTCGTCATTCATCGTTGGTGGGGTTTTCTGGCGTACGCATGATATAGGCCGCCCAGTAGGTCTTGCCCTGAACATCCGCCACGGTGATGCCGATGTCGAACACGTCCACTTCCTGAGAGTCCATGGGGCCCGGGGCATAATTGAATTTTCCTTCCAGCTCATCCATCAGGGCCTTGAACTGGGCCTGATTGGCCGGGTAGGGCCGGTCCAGATAGTAGCGTTTCTCTCTGTAATGGTCCAGCTGGATGCCATAGCAGTTGTGGTGGATGCTCCGGATGAAGCCGGTGGAGCCTCTGCCCCATCCATAACCGCCCTCATCAAAGCCAGCCCACATTCCATCCACATAATCGCCGTTCATCCGGGCTTCCAGCCCTTCCTCTGCGGAGAAGGAAGGAGTGTCGTAGTCCACAAACATCTGCATTTCGGACTGAATGGAGTGTTCCAGACCCGCATTGTACTGCAGTTTGAAGTACTGCACCTTCCGCCGGGTCAGCTCGGCATTGATGATCTCAAAGATCTTTCTGCCGTCCCGGATCACCGGAATAGGGGGCGAATCGGGAGCCTCCGGAAGCGGAGGGCCAAGGGTGGTGATCTCCCCACTGTAAAAGGGGTCGTAGGCAGAGGGGGGGAGGGAGCTGCCGGAGTCCGGGATGTCCGACGCACCGGAACCGCCAAAGCCCTCGTCCTCACAGGCGCTCAGGGCCAGCATCACCGCCGATGCGCCGGAGAGCTTGAGGAACGTCCGTCGGTCGTATCGTTTCATGGGGGTGCTCCTTTCTATAAAGCCCCGGACACAGGGGGAGTGTGCCCGGGGCAAAAGGGGGAAGTCTGGTTATCTTATGCCTTGTTATTTCGGAACACAACAGCGGTCATGTAGGTCTTGCCCTGAACCACCGGGCAGTAGATGCTGATGAACTCTGCCTTGGCGCTATTAGAATTGTTCAGCAGTTTTGCTACAAAAGTCCGAACGGCAGTATCCTCGCAAGAATACGCATCCTCCAGAGCCACCACCATATCGGGAGACGGTTCGGAGATTCCGGCCATACCTGCCAAACTGTCCTTGCCATACTTGTTCAGTATCTTGTCCTCAAGTCCATTGAGTTCCCCAAAAATGATCTTGTGGTCAGGGTCTTTCAACGTATGCGGTGTCTCGTTGGCCTCTTCAAAAACACGTCCGTAGCACCTTATGGCACCCACCGCATCCTGATTGAGGGTCAGCTGCTCATGGACAACCGCCTTTGCATCGTACTTTTCCTTCCAGACCTTGTTGATGGCTGCCACCAGCTCGGCTTCTTTGGACGTAGTGGGTGCGGGAGGTGCGGGAGGTGCGGGAGGTGCGTAGGGCTCGTCGCCGCAGGCGGCCAGTGCCATCATTGCAACGGCTGCGCCGGTAAGGGTGAGGAATGCGCGTCTGTTCAGTTCTTTCATGGGGTGCTCCTTTCAATACAGTATATTATAGATTACGGTTCGGGATTTGCGGGAAGTCCGTGCATCCCTGCCCCGGTTCAGTGCTGTGAATAGTTTACCATTACCGCCACCGCATAGGTCTTGCCCTTAATGGTGGGGCAGTAGAGCCCGATCATCCACTGCTCGGGATGCGGACTCACCAGTCCAGGCCCGGCCAGATACCGCACAAACTCCCTGACCTCGCTCTGACTATGAGGATACAGTTTCGTTAATTGCATACCGTCATGGGTGCTGTTAGAAACTCCCCCAGTCCCCCGATAGCTTCCGCTTCCATATTTTTTATCGATTTCCGCTATCATTTCAGCCTCACGGTCTTTGTAGTCGTAGAATACATCATCAGGCAGGTTCCATTTGCGGAAATCCTCCTCGTCCATTTCAGGGTCATAGGTTTCAAAGGGGCTGGCTGTAAACTTTGCGAGGTCGGCAGCCTCCTGACAGTAGACCACAGACTTGCAGATATCAAGTTTGGGATTGGGGGCTACTTGTTTGTTGACTTCATACCAGACCTCGTTGATGGCTTTGAACAGGGCCAGCTCTTTGCTCTCAGAGGCCGGAGGTGCGGGAGGTGCGGGAGGTACGGAGGGCTCGCCGTCGCAGCCTGCCAGCGAGAGCGCCACAACGGCTGCGCCGGTAAGGGTGAGGAATGCGCGTCTGTTCATCTCTTTCATGGGGTGCTCCTTTCTGTTGGTCCCCCCCTGTTTTTCCGGGGGGCTTTGTGGGGCGTGGGGTTCTCGGTACTTGCAGTCCGCTCCATCTTATGCTATCCTTATGAATAGAATCCGCAGTTGCCCGTCGACACGTTTTGTGCACAGCGACAGGCTTTCTGCACCGGTGCGAGACCTCTTCTGTTTGTACTGTACCATACCCGGAAAAAAATTGCCCCCCCAGAAAAGCCGTTTTTGGGGGGCAATTTGAAAATAAATTTTGGGGATTTTGGGCCTTCCCCGCAAAGAATCCCCCCAAAAAGCCCAAAATTGGGGGGATTTGGGGCGGCTGCCCGCCAAGGCAGGCCGCTGCGGCCCTTCTTTTGCCGGTTTTCCCCTTGGCTGCAAAATGCGGAAAGGAATCACGAACATGGAACGAAGGACATTTTTGAAGCTTGCGGCAGTTCTCCCCGGTCTGGCTCTTACGGGCTGCGGCGGCAGCAAGACCCTGCTCTCTGCCAAGGACCCCACCATGCTCAGCATCTGGCATGTGTACGGCGAACAGGCAGACTCGCCCATGAACCGCCTGCTCACCGAGTTCAACGACACCGTGGGCAGGGAGAAGGGCATTCTGCTCAATGTGACCAACATGACCAACAGCGCCGCCATCGGTGGCCAGCTGCAGGATGCCAAGGCCGGGAAACCCGGCGCGCTGGATCTGCCGGACCTGTTCTCGGCCCACCCCTCGGATGCCAGCGCACTGGGCATTGAGACCCTTGTGGACTGGAACGACTGGTTCACCGCCGAGGACATGGCGGCCTATGTGCCCGGCTTTGTGCAGGACGGCATCATTGAGGGGCGGCAGGTGGTGTTCCCGGTGTCCAAATCCACCCAGCTCATCTTCCTCAACGGCTCCCAGTACGCCCGATTTGCGGCGGATACCGGGGCACAGCTTTCCACCCTTGCCACATGGGACGGCTTTTTTGAGATGGCCGCCGCTTACCGGCAGTGGTCGCAGGGCAAGCCCTTCTGCGCGCTGGACTACCCCTTGCGTCTGGTGGAGCTGAACGCGCTGGAACAGGGCAGCGGCGAACTATACAAGGACTGCTGGTACGACCTGACCAATGAAGCTTTCCGTACCTCGTGGATGGAGTTTGCCCGGGGGCTGGTGCAGGGCGATATTCTAATCTCGGACCTGTACTCCAACACGCAGGTGATGACCGGCGAAACGCTGGCGGGCCTTGGCAGCTCCGCGGCCATCCTCTATTATAATGATTTCGTCACCTACCCGGACAACACCACCGAGCCCACCGACCTGCTGCTGGCTCCCCTGCCCCACGCCGCCGGGACCACCACGCCCCTGATGCCGCAGGCCGGTGTGGGCCTGTGCGCCTTTAAGACCACCGACCAGAAGGCCGAAGCCGCCGCTGTGTTCCTGCGCTGGTTCACCGAGCAGCAGCGCAATCTGGAATTTGCCGCCGACACCGGATATATGCCGGTATCCAGCGCCGCCTTTGATGCCATTGCGGACTATCCGTTCGAGCAGCAGAGCTACCAGCGGCTGTACGATGTTTACAACGAGATGCGTCTCCAGAACACCCCCCTGTCCGAGCCGGGCATCGTGGGGTACCACGCCAAGGCAAAAGCCTTGTACGACAGCCTGCGCCAGAAGGACTACCCCCAGCGGCTTGCCAACGGCGAAACGCTGGAAGCCCTGACCGAGGAGACCTGGCAGCTGCTGTGTGACAATGCCTGAACCCGCAGCACAGCCAAAAAGGGGGAACTTTGATGCACTTTTTTGCCCGGCACCGTGAGAATATCCGCCAGAGCTCCATGAGTTCCCGGCTGCTGTGGCCCTGCCTGCTGCTGGCTGCGCTGCTGCTGCTGACCTTTGGCGCGGCGCTGTTCCTGTTTGCCAGCCTGCACAACACCAAAAAGGACACCACCCGCAGCCTGGAGATCCAGTATTCGGTGTTCCAGAACGATATGGAGCGCTATTTTGACCAGCTGGCGGTCATGGGCGTGAACCTCTCTGAGGATATGGGCGCTCTGGTGGACCGGCAGCTTGCCAGCCGGGAGATGACCTTTGACCAGCTGAACGACTCCCCCGAGGTGCTGAACGCGCTGGAGGAGGAGATGATCGAGCCGCTCTGCCGCAGCCTGCGCCGGACCAGCTGCTCCGGTGCCTTTGTGCTGCTGGATGCCACCGTCAATACCCGCATGGAGGGGGCCGGGTACTCCCGCGCCGGGCTCTATGTGCAGAAAGGCGGTGCCGACACCCCCACCGTGCCCCTGCTGCTCTACCGCGGCAGCGCCGATGTGGGCAAGACCCACAGCGTAATGCCCCACCGCAAATGGCGCATGGAATTCCAAACCGACCAGTTCCCGGACTACGACCGCTGGATGACCCCCAGCAGCACCCCGCTGTACCAGGCTTATACGCTGACGGAGCGGTTCAGCCTCCCCGGCACCTCGGAGGAGGTACAGCTGTTTTTGCTGCCCCTGCGGGGCCGCGATGGCACCATGTACGGGCTGTGCGGCTTTGAGATCAGCCAGAGCTTTTTCAAGCAGAACTTTGCCCAGCCCACCGGCTTTGACCACCTGATCTGCCTGCTTGCCCCGGCAGACAGCGGGCTGAACGCCAGCGCCGCCCTCAGCAGCGGCACCACCGACGGCTACTTCCACGCCCCCCGGGACACGCTGGTGCTGCGCAGCATGGGCGGCAGCCTGACCCAATTGATCGGCTCCGACAGCGCCTATGCAGGCATCTCGGAGCTTTGCCGCCTGAGCGAGAACCAGTCCTACCGGCTGGCCGTCTGCATCCCCATGACGGACTACCGCAGGCTGATCTTTTCCGGCAACCTGCAAATGCTGCTGATCGGCCTGTTCATCCTCTTTTTTGTGGTGTTCTGCTGCATGTACTTCCACCAGCACATCCTCTCGCCTGCGTTCCGGCAGTTTGAGGAGGACCGGCGGGAGTCCCGGCGGCGGATGGACGAGCTGCAGATGGAGCGCCAGCAGATGCAGACAGAGCTTTCCCGGCTGGCAGACGTGTGCCGCAACGAATCCGTCCCCGATGCCTTCCAGACCTTTCTGGAGGGCATCCCCAACCTGACAAAGACCGAGCGCCGCATCTTTGACGGCTATGTGGCCGGGCTGCGCTCCCGGGAGATCGTGGAGCAGCTGGACATCAAGGACAGCACCCTGCGCTTCCACAACAAGAACATCTACGAAAAGCTGGGGGTCAGCTCCCTCAAGCAGCTGCAGCAGTTTGCCGCGATCCTGAATTCCGGCGGCAACAGCGCCCCCGACTCCGCCCCGGATGAAAGCGGCCCCAAAAAGGCCCGCTGAACCGCCGCTCCCGCGCCGCAGCTTTCGCTGAAAAGATGCAAAAAGAGCCGCCGCACCTCACACAGGTGCAGCGGCTCTTTTATATTGATTCTAGGTTCCGGACGCTCCGGGGACGCTTCCGGCAGCTTAGTACAGCTTTGCGCCGGCAGGGATGTGGGGATCCACCATCAACAGGTGGAGGCCCTCATGGCCGTCCTCCACCTGTGCCGCCAGTTTCAGCACATCTACCACATTGGTGACCTTCTTGGCAAGGTTCGCTCCGACATATTCACGCATCATCTCGAAGATCTCACACCGCAGGGGCATGGTGTCCACCATTCTGCCGTTCTCCCTGCATGGATTTCCTGCCCCCTCTCGGCGGCGTTTCCAGGCTCTCCCTTGCGGGGTCATCGCCGGGTATCCCATGCAGACGGTCATGCGGTTTTCAAGGTGCGGTGCTGGATCTGGCAATAAAAAATCGCCACACAACAACCTGAACCTAACCATCCCTTCCGGGATGGCCTTGGTTCGGGTTCGTTATGTAGCGATAAGAAAGTCAAAAACTTGCGCCGACTCCTTCGGGAGCCGAGCTGGAACTCTAAGATAAATATGTTATATTAAATTGTTGGGATAGATTACCACAAAAATCGAGCCGTGTCAACGTGAACTTGTCGGGGCAAGGCCCCTCCATCTTGCTGCGCAAGACCGTTCTGCCGCTTAAAAGCCCCACTGGGGCTTTCATTGCTCTGCTGCGCTACGCAAACGCGAACTTTTGAGAACGCGTCACTTTCGGCAGCTTGCAAGAAAAGGCGAGGAAAACTTTGGCAAAAAGAGAGAGGGCTGGACGACGCCTACCCTCTTGACAAAAAGTAATCTGGCTATCCGGTTTTTAAGAATCGTCCATTCTTTAAAGAATTGTCCATAGACAAATCTGCAAGCAGCCTGTAAAATACTTTGCAGGTAGTCAAAGCTAACCTCGAACCACTTGAGAAGGTAATTTCTATATGAAAAAGACACGACTGACGATCATTCTATTGATGATTCTAACGCTTGTTTCTGCAATTATTACGCTTTGCATGGGAGCAGTCCGCATTCCGGTACAAGATACACTATCGATCCTGCTTCGGCACCTGTTCGGGACAGACACAGGCACCTCGGTATCTTTGGCATTTGAACAGATCGTCTGGCAGATCCGAATGCCCCGAATTATTCTGGGCTTTCTGGCCGGAAGCGGGCTGGCGCTCTGTGGCTGCGTGATGCAGGCAGTTGTCCAAAACCCAATGGCAGACCCATATATTCTTGGCGTGTCGGCAGGTGCAACGCTGGGAGCCACTGGTTCGCTCTTTCTGGGGCTGGGCGTGATTTCCGGCTTCTGGGCCTTTGTAGGAGCAGGCGGTGCCTGCTTCCTCGTATTGGCTCTCTCATCGGCGGATGGCAAAACCACCTCAGTCAAGCTGATCCTCTCCGGCATGATCGTCAATGCACTGCTGACAGCATTTTCCAACTTTATCATTGCGGTAGCAGGCGATTCGGACGGTATGATGTCCATCAAGTTCTGGACAATGGGCTCCCTGACCCGCGCCGGATGGAAAAACATCGGCCTTATCACACTGATTGTGCTGGCGGCAGCAGTCTTTTTCCGGACGCAGGCGCAGACGCTGGACGGCCTGATGTTGGGCGAGGAAGCAGCTTCCACCATCGGCATCAACACCTTTCGGTGTCGGTTGGTTTACCTGCTGGTGCTCTCGGTGCTGACCGGTGCACTTGTATCGGTCTGCGGCACTATCGGATTTGTTGGGCTCATCATCCCGCATGTTTCCCGCGCCATTGCCGGCACAGCCCACCGAAAACTACTGCCGATTGCGGCATTATCCGGCGGACTGTTCATGCTCTGGGTGGATGCCATCGCCCGCAGTCTGATTCCCAACACCGAGCTGCCTGTGGGCATTTTCACTGCCTTGGTAGGTGCGCCGTTCTTCGTCTATGTGATGGTGCGTAAAAAATATGGATTTGGAGGCAATTGAATGAGACTGGAAGCGAAAGATGTAAACATTTCGATTTCCGGCAAACCAATTGTACAGCATCTCTCCATTGAGGTGCCGGACCGGAAATTCTCAGCCTTGCTGGGTGCCAACGGCAGCGGCAAGACCACTCTACTCCGCTCCATCTACCGCACACAAAAGATGGACAGCGGCATCGTTCGTCTGGATGACGAGGACATCACACACTTTTCCGGCAAAAAGCTGGCGCGGAACATGGCGGTGATGGGACAATTCAACCAGATCAATTTTGACTATACCGTGCTGGACATCGCCCTGATGGGACGGTATCCGTTTCACTCCCTGCTGGAGCAGGAAAAAGAGCGGGATTATGAGATGGCTTTGGAGGCACTGGACAAGGTAGGCATGAAAAGCTACCGCGACCGGAACTTCCAGTCCCTTTCGGGCGGTGAAAAACAGCGGGTGGTTCTGGCCCGCGCGCTGACCCAGTCACCCAAGATCCTGATCCTCGACGAGCCGACAAATCATCTGGATATCCGTTATCGGTTAGAAATCCTTTCAATCATCAAAGATTTGCAGATCACGGTCCTGGCAGCGCTGCACGATCTGAGCCTTGCAGCACAATTCTGCGACCACCTCTATCTGATGAAACAAGGCGAAATTGTAACGCAGGGCCAGCCTCAAGCGGTGATGACCCCCGAAAATCTGCGCCGAATCTTTGATGTAGAAGCCTGTGTGTACCCCAGCCCAATCAACGGAAGACTGATGATTCAATATCTATAACAAAAACGCGGGAGTACCCCGCAGAAAGAGGAACCTTTATGAAAAAGAAAACCCTGAGTGTTGCTGCCGCGGCACTGGCAGCCGTCATGCTGACCACTGGCTGTGGTCAGACCGCATCTTCTGTGGCATCGTCTGCTGCCGCCTCCTCTGAGGTGGCTTCATCGGTGGCCGAGAGCATCGTTTCTTCCGCTGAGGAGACTGCCTACCCTCTGACCCTGCAGATTTATGACGCTGATGGCAATGCTGTGGATATGACCTACGACCATGCACCGGAGAAGGTGCTGTCCACACAGCTGTCCATGACTGAGCTGCTCATCAAGCTGGGGCTCAAGGATAAAATCGTCGGCGTGTTCGATAATGACAATGCCCTGAAAGGCGACATCGCCGATGAGGTTGCATCTCTAAACAGCCTTGGCGATAAGAAGTCTGTTTCCAAGGAGACCATCCTTGCCACGGAGCCGGATCTGATCCTTGGCAAGGGTCCCCTGATGTTCACTGAAAGCAGCATCGGCACTGTCCAGTCCTATCAGGAGCTGGGCATTCCCGTCTACACTGAGCTGGCTAGCGCTTCCATTGATCAGTCGCTGGATAACATTGTAGAGGATGTGCGGAACATCGGCGAGATCTTCAACGTGCAGGAGACTGCAAACGCTTACGCTGACGAGCTGCAGGATAGAATCGACGCGCTGATGGACAAGGTCAGCGGCCAGAGTGGAGAGCCCCTGAAGGTTCTGCTCATGGCTGGCTACACCGATGGCACCTTCGTGGCCTTCAATTCCAAGATGAGCAGTTGTATGCTGAATGCCCTGAACGCTGAGAATGTTCTGGACAAGGGCGGCAACGGCCTGACTCTGGAGAATCTGGTCTCCATGAACCCGGATATCATCGTCTACGTCCGCGCAGATCGCTTTGGTGCCACCGATGCCGACGCGGTGGAGCAGCTGACCTCCAACGCCGTCGTGCAGGAAGTTCCCGCCATCGCCAACCAGAAGGTCATCGAGATGGATTATGATGACGTAATGGACTACGGTGCACGGGTCATCGATTCTGCTGAGACCCTGTACAACTTCATGTACAGTGCATCTTAACGGAACCTGAAATCAAAAATTTCGGTTATGGCAGAATACGGGTGGGCGGAAAGCCCATCCGTTTTTTGTAAATGCGGCTGAAATAACAGGCATCTCGGTAGCCGACCTCATGAGCGGCCTGTGTCACAGTGTAGTCGCCGGAACGCAAAAGCTCAGTGGCTATTCGGACACGATAATTGATGAGGTAATCGATGGGACGGATGTTTTTGTACTTATAAAAGAGATAGCTGACATGTCCAGCTTTCTCATTGACCTGCTCGGCCAGTGCGTCCAGCGTCAGCGGCTCTGCATAGTGCTCTGCGATGAAATCCAGCAGGATGTTCATAATCTGGCTCTCGTTATAAGTTTCCTCGGGCTGAAAATCTGCAAAAATCTGGGCGAAGAACTCTTCTGTCAGCTTTTCCTGCTGGTACTGACTGCGGATGTCAGCGTCCGGGTGGAGCTTTAGGATCTGCTCCAGAATGGAAAAGGTCTGTTCCGGATTTTTGAGCTTGTGGGAGAACAGCAAAGGCCGGTCGTTTTCGTAGTACATATTGATGTAGTGGAAATCCTGCTCGCCCAAGGCCGAAATGGTCAGGGTCTTGTCGGGACATCCGTGCAGGAATAGTCCTCGCTTGGCAATGAAGGGTTCGTGCTCAAATGAGAAGATGGCCCGACCCGACACCGGAACAATCAGTGCACTTTTCAGGGTGCGGTAGCTATTACTCTCACCAGCGTGCAGGGTAAAGCTGCGGAAGCCGACAGACTCGATTCGGCCCTGATTGTATTCCTGAAATAAAATTTCCAGCGGATTAGGAAGCGCGGATATTTGATTCATTGGGAGCTCCTTTGTGCAAAAGCGGTTAGTTAATGCTAATATAGCACAAAATGCTACCGTTTGTCTATGTGGGGAGCACCCCACACTGCGTAATAATTGACAAAAAAGGGTGGTTATGGATGGATATTCTAAACCTCGGTTCACATCGAATTGGAGCCCGGTTCCCGGAAAAGGGACTGCGCAAAGGCAAAAATCCTGCAATCCTACTCAACGATGGGGAACTGATTGAGCAGTTGAATCTGCGCACGGAACGAGCAGTGTTGGTGGGGGTATACCCCAATAACAGACTTTCAGAGTATACCCCGTGGCCAGAACCGGCTTTTCGACCGGGCACACCGGATTTTGGCGGGCAGCTAGGACAATATCATCGAGAACTGAACAACGAAATTCTCCCGGCGCTTATAGACGAATACGCCCTTGACACGGAAAAACTGGCGTATGGCGGCTATTCGCTGGGCGGTCTGGCTGCAACCATGAGTCTCTGGGAAACAGATGCCTTTGCTGCAGTATTTTCCCTCTGTGGGTCGTTCTGGTATCCGGGTGTTGCCGATTTCATAGAGGAACATGTCCCCAAAAACTACTCCGCACAGGTTTATCTGCAAAATGGTATCCGGGAGGGCGAAGGCCACAACAACCGTCTGTGTGATGCCTATAGCTACGCCCAACGAGTCCACACTGCCCTGCAAGCGACATGTGGAGCTAAAACTGTGCTGGATGACTACGGCCATCATGACCGGCAAAGTGAGCGTCTTAACGCTGCACTGCGTTGGGTGGAACGTGTGCTATGAATCATTGGCGTAAATTTTGGCGTATGCTGAATCAAGGTGCATTTTATAATCACCAGCGACGAGCTGATTTAACCGCAGGGAACGCCGATTGGTAGCATAAAATCCTTATATGAAACAAAAAGCGGCAGCTACGTTGTTTTTCGCAACATAGCTGCCGTATCTTCGTTTTGGGAGTTCGGTGTACCTACTACACCAATCCGTCTATTCACTTCTTACACCACACCGCTTTGTAAGGCTCTTTTTCGGGAAAACGTCCCAAAATTGGTGTAGTTGTGGTGTAGTACCGCAGATGTCGCTTGAAATCTGTTCATAATTTCATCGTATCTGCGTTTTAATTTTGCATTTTACTGCTCAATCGGCTTCATCGTGGGGAACAGCAGAACATCGCGGATGGAGGCGCTGTCGGTGAGCAGCATGACCAGGCGGTCCACGCCGAAGCCCAGGCCGCCCGTGGGGGGCAGACCGTACTCCAGAGCGTTGACGTAGTCGTAATCCACCTGAGCCTTGCAGTCGGGCTCAATGGCCTTGCGCTCGGCGACCTGACGCTCAAAGCGGCCCTTCTGGTCGATGGGGTCGTTCAGCTCGCTGAAGGCGTTGCCGTACTCGGTGCAGTCGATGAAGTACTCAAAGCGCTCGGTAAAGGCGGGATCGTCCGGCTTGCGCTTGGCCAGCGGGCTGATCTCGACAGGATAATCATAGATAAAGGTGGGCTGGATCAGCTTGTCCTCAACAAAGGCATCGAAGAACTCGGCCAGAATGGCACCCTTGGTGGGGACCTCGGGCAGCTCCACATGATGCTCCTTGGCAGAGGCAATGGCATCCTCGTCGGACTTCCAATCGTTGAAGTCCACGCCGGAATACTTCTTCACGGCCTCCACCATGGTCAGGCGCTCCCAGTGGCTCATATCGATCTGCTTGCCCTGATAGGGAATGACCATGCTGCCGCAGATCTTGAGGGCCAGGCGCTTGTACAGCTCCTCCACCAGGTCCATCATGCCGTGGAAATCGGTAAAGGCCTGATACAGCTCGATGCTGGTGAACTCGGGGTTGTGCTTGGGGTCCATGCCCTCGTTGCGGAAGATGCGGCCAACCTCGTACACGCGGTCCATGCCGCCCACGATCAGGCGCTTGAGGTACAGCTCAGTCTCAATGCGCAGCACCATGTCCATGTTCAGGCTGTTGTGGTGGGTGTAGAAGGGACGGGCGGAGGCACCGATCTCAAAGGGGGTCAGGATGGGGGTATCCACCTCCAAAAAGCCCTTCTCGTCCAGATAGGCGCGGATCTCCTTCAGGATCTGGCTGCGCTTGACGAAGGTATCCTTCACCTCCGGGTTGGCGATCAGGTCCACATAGCGCTGACGGTAACGCATCTCGGTATCGGTCAGGCCGTGGAACTTCTCGGGCAGGGGGCGCAGGCTCTTGGCCAGCAGGGTCAGCTCGGTGGCACGAACGCTCAGCTCGCCGGTCTTGGTGCGGAACACCTCGCCCTTGACACCGATGATATCGCCAACGTCCAGCTTCTTGAAGGCGGCATAGGCCTCCTCGCCCAGCTCGTCGCGGCGGACATACAGCTGGATATCGCCCTTGTCATCGCGCAGGTGGGCAAAGCTTGCCTTGCCCATCACGCGCTTGGACATCATACGGCCGGCCAGCGCGACCTGCTTGCCGCTGTCGGTCTCGTTGGGCAGATCCTTGAACTCTTCCTTCAGGTCGGCAGAGTATGCGTCCTGGGGGAACTTGGTCAGGGTGAAGGGATCGTTTCCGGCAGCCTGCAGGTCGGCCAGCTTCTGGCGGCGCACCTGCACCTGCTCGCTCTCAGACAGGCCCTGAGCGGGGTTTCTCTTTTGCTCTTCCATGGTTTCCTCCCGTTCAGGCTCAGTTTGCGGCGTGGGTGATGGCCAGCACTTCGTACTCGACGATCTGGCCGGAGGGCAGCAGGACTTCAGCCTTCTCGCCCACGGCCTTGCCCAGCAGAGCGTGGCCCACAGGGCTCTCGTCGCTGATCTTGCCGTTGATGGGGTCAGCCTCGGTGCGGCCAACGATATCGTACTCCTCGGCCTCATCGTCACCGATCATCTTGATGGAAACGTGGGTGCCAACAGCAACGCTGTCCACGCTCAGCTCGCTCTCGTCGATGATCACAGCGTTCTTGACCATCTGCTCCAGCTCGGTGATGCGGTTCTCCACCAGACCCTGGGTGTTCTTGGCTTCATCGTACTCGCTGTTCTCAGAAAGGTCGCCGTGGCTGCGGGCTTCCTTGATCTCCTCGGCCAGCTCCTTGCGGCGGACCGTCTTGAGGTATTCCAGTTCGTCCTGCATCGCCTTCAGGCCGGAAGCGGACATCTTGATTTCTTGTGCCATTTTGGATCTTCTCCTTGTCTATTGGATTGACGCAGCCGCAAAGCCGCGCACGAATGCTATTATGACTGTTCTATTATAATAGCAAGCCGGGAGCTTGTCAATAAAAACCACGGCGCTAGAGCGGAAAAAGCGGCGGTTTCGGCTCCCGCCCCTATGCAGAAGCGCCCCACCGGTTCCCCGGCAGGGCGCTTCCACAGGTTATTTGGGAATAGAGAATGGTTAGGTTATGGGGGCAACCCCCCAGTCGCTTTCAGCGACAGCCCCCGCTAATAGGGGGGCCCTTGGCATAGCGGATAGTTTCACCTTTTTGCCAAGGCCGCCCCTATTAGGGGCGGTGGCATCCCGAAGGGATGACGGTGGGGTTTACTTTTCCTGTGCCTTATTCCACACGCGGATCACTTCAACACGGCTCACGGAATCGGTATCCACATAGGTCTCGCCGTTGTCCTTTGCGGCCTTGAGCAGATCGTTTTCCACAGCCCAGGCAATGGCCTTCTGGGTATCGGTTGCATCGGCGGGCAGAACTGCGGCGGGTGCGGGCTTACCGGCATGGTTCCACACCAGCAGGGCCAGCTCGGCACGGTTTGTGGGGATGGCAGTACCGGCGGGCAGAGCGGTTTTCAGGTACAGCTCCGTGCTCAGCTGGTAGCCCTGCCATGCCAGAATGGCGGTGCCAACAGCGGCAGTGCCAACCACTGCGGTGGTGCCCAGAATGTTGGGCTCGTCCTCCTCAATGGAGGCATCCTTTGTCATGGCTTCGATGGTCACACCACCGGCAGGCATCTGGAACTTCAGGGGGTTGTTCTTGACATCCACATCCAGCGTTTCATCGGTGGTAATCGTCCACTGGTCAAATGCAACGGCATCGCTCTGGCTGGTGTAGGTCACGGTCACGTCAGCCTTTTCGGGCACTTTGGCGATCAGCTCGCCCTTGTCGTTCTTCTCAGCCTTGATCTCTTCGTCACCATTCTTAATGGTAACATCAGCATTCTTGACGGTCAGGGTGTAGAGCTTGGTTGCAGGGGTCAGTTCGGCGGCCTCTTCGCCAACAACGACCTTTGCATCCGCATTGCAGATGGTCTCGTCATTGCTGTCGTTCACTGCAATACCAAAGGTGTAGCTGCCGGTCTTTTTGTAGGTCACATTCAGGGTTGCTTTGATATCACTGCTTCGGGAAGTCAGTTTCATCATCTGAGCCAACTTCTGAACAGTGTATTCTTTCTCGGTCAGTTCCTTGCCGTTCAGTTCTACCTTTTCAACTTCATCACCGTAGGTGAAAGCAACACTGCCATTGAGAATCTTGTTCATATCAGTACCGGGGGCAATGGCAATGTTCACATCAACGGGAGTATTGACCAAGTAGTCGCTCTTGGAGGTGGTCACATCCATCTTGCAAGGGATTATAACCAGCCCATCTTGACGAAGCTGCTCATTATTGCCGCCATGCGAATCCTCTTTATAATTAATTCCAGTGAAGTTTTTGCTAGTGCCATCCGTCTTGCCATCAAGAGGAACAAAGGGAGCGCTTACAAGAGCATTCCACTGATCGGCTGTTCCGGCATAATAAACTTTTGTCAGCGAAATCGGCCTACCAAATGCCGCAACTTCAATTCCTTTCAAAGATGCAGGGAAAGTAACCGTTCCGAGCGCACAATTGTAAAATGCTTTCCTGTAAATTCTTTCAGTGTTAGAAGGAATGACAACATTCATAAGTGAAGTACAGTTCTCAAAAGCACCCCAACGAATATCTGTAATCCCTTCTGGCAGATCAATCCTTTCTAGGCTCGAACAATTCGAGAAGCACTCCATCTCAATTGTTGTGATTTTGCTATTACCTTCAAAAGTAATATCATTTAGCCCTGTACAATTTGCAAATCCCCACCATTCAATCTTTTCAACATTCTCTGGAATATTAACACTTTTCAAAGACTCACAATGATAAAAAGCACCCGAGCAAATATATGTCACCGATTCTGGAATTTTAACTTTTTGAATCTTGCCACAGGTTGCATTCCAATACTTAAAATTAGAATGATATTCTGCTGCAAACGCGGCCTGTCCGATTTTACTCAAAGAATGTCCGTCAAACTCGGCAGGAATATCAACTTCATAATTATTTGCCGCAAGCACATCTTCCGAGCCAATGTATTGTACCAACGTTGCAGTGTCATCATCATTTACACTATACACAAAATTTCCATCTTGTGTTTTTATTCCATCCGTATGAAACTCACCGCTTTTTGCATTATCTGCAAACGCTGACACCGGAAATAGTGTAAGTAGCATACATACTACAACCAACAAGCTGACGAAACGCTTTTTCATAAAAATCCTCCTTTTATGAATTACTCCCAAAATATAACCATGCCCGCACAAAGCAAAAAGAGCGCCGCACCGGCCAAATGGCTGGTACAACGCTCTGCGTTTTGTACTTTGGGAATCTACCGCCCCTTGAGGTGATGCCCATGTGCGGTATGGTTGAGAAAGTGCGGCTGGCTGCCATATTACAGGCCCTGTAGCTTTGCGTCGCAGCCTTTCGACTGGTTTGCCGTTTTTTCTGTTTCAACGTGGCATCTTACACAAAAATCATAAAACTTTTTTTTTTTTTTTTTTTTGTCAATAACCCAAAAGCATCTTTGGCAAGTTGCACAAAAGCGATAGTGTTTGTATGGCATTTTCGGATAGCAGCATCGCCCCGGGGAGAAGTGTTCCGTTTGGGAAATGATGGCGTGTTTCCTCGCTTTTTCGTTGAAATATGCCAAGTTTTATGATATAGTAGTAGTCGTTTTTACGTTTCACTCCCCTATTCTCCCCGCGGAAAGGAAGCTTCCATGAACCTGACAAAGCAGTTCTTCAAGTATGTGTCGCAGAATATTTTCGGTCTGATCGGCACATCGTGCTATATTCTGGCCGACACCTATTTCATCGCCCAGGCGGCGGGCACCGACGGCGTGACCCTGCTGAACCTCTGCCTGCCCATGTACAACCTGATCTTTGCCTTCGGCTCGATGATCGGCCTGGGTGCGGCCACCCGGTACGCCATCCTGCAGGCGCAGGGCGAGGCGCGGGCGCAGCGGTTTTTTTCCAACGCCATCCTCTGCGCCTGCCTGATCGCCATCCCGTTCATGCTGGCGGGCGCGTTCTGCCCGGGCACGCTCCTGCAGCTCATGGGCGGCGATGCGGACATCGTGGCGCTGGGCCTGAACTACACCCGCATCTTCCTGCTGTTCACCCCCTTCTTCATGTGCAACTACATCTTCTCGGCCTTCGTCCGCAACGACGGCGACCCGTCCCTTGCCATGGTGGCCACCCTGAGCGGCAGCCTGTTCAATGTGGTGTTCGATTACATCTTCATCTTCCCCATGGGGCTGGGCCTGCCCGGCGCGGCGCTGGCAACGGCCATCTCGCCGGTGCTCAGCATCGCCATCTGCAGCCGCCACTTCTTTCAAAAGAGCAACACGCTCACCTTTGTCCGGCAGGCTCCCTCGGCCCGGCTGCTGGTGCAGAGCTGCCAGCTTGGCATCTCCGGTTTCGTCGGGGAGCTCTCCTCTGCCGTGACCACCACCGTGTTCAACTTCCTGCTGCTCCGGCTGGCGGGCAACGTGGGCGTGGCCGCTTACGGCGTGGTGGCAAACTTTGCGCTGGTGGCAACAGCCATCTTCAACGGCGTGGCCCAGGGTGCCCAGCCGCTGATCAGCCAGTGCTACGGCAAAAATGAGATGGCCGGAGCAAAAAAGCTGCTTCTGCTGGGCTGCGGCACTGCGCTGGCGCTGGCGGCGGTGTTGTACGGTGCCGTGTTTGGCTTTACCGATACCTTTGTTGCCCTCTTCAACAGCGAGAGCTCTGCTTTGATGGCCGAATATGCCCACAGCGGTATGCGCATCTACTTCCTGGGCTACTTCTTTGCAGGCTGCAATATTGTTGCGGCGGGCTATCTGGGTGCGGTCAACCGCCCCACCGAAGCCACCATCACCTCGGTCAGCCGGGGCGTGGCCGCCATCGTCACCTGCTCGCTGATCCTGAGCGCCCTGTTCGGCATGAACGGCGTGTGGTCGGCCTTCCCCGCCGCCGAGGCCATCACGCTGGCCCTGACGGTGTTCCTGCTCAAGCGCCCGCAGTCTGTGTGCAGCTGAACGCCACCACGGAAAAGAGCCGGGTGCTGCCCCGGCTCCTGAACATTTTAAATATACAGTGCCTGCTCCCGCTGGCTTTCCGCCGGGCTGAGGGGCCGCGCTGTCTGACCGGCCAAGGCCCGCCACTGTGCGGGGGATTGGCCGGTCTCTTTTTTGAACACCCGGCACAGGTAGTTGGCCCCCGAGAAGCCGCACAGGCTGGCTATGACATCCAGCGTGTATTCCCGGTGCAGGAGCAGCCGCATGGCTGCTTCCACCCGCACAGTGGTCAGGTAGCGCCCCGGGGGCACCCCTACGGCGGCAGTAAAGGTGCGGACAAGGTGGCTCTTGGAGACTCCCAGCCGTTCACTGAGCTCCTCCACACCGTACAGGCCAGCGTAGTTCTGGCGGATATCCTCAATGGCGGCCTCCACCAGCGGCGGCAGGGGCGGGGCGGCGCTGTCGGCCCCCGCAAGCTCACAGAGCAGGGCAAAGGCCAGCTGGCTGGCAGCCCGGCTGCGGGGCGTGTCGGCCTCGGCGGCAAGGCGGCCCAGCAGCTCTGCGGCGGCGGGGCAGGTCTCGCCCCGGGCCAGGAACGGCAGCTCCGTCAGCCCGGCAAGGAACTGCACCGCCGCCTGTCCGGTCAGCTGGATGCAGAGCAGGTGGCTCTCCCCTTCCGGGGTCAGGGTCAACGGGGCACGGCTCAGTACCAGATGGCCCGCCGCCGCGCTCTGGGGCGGCAGGATCAGTGCGCTGCCCGCCGGGGAGGGCGAGGCATCGGTCAGGCTGGCAGTGCATCTGCCGCTGGAGATCAGGCAGACCCACAGCCCCTCGCCGGTCAGGGTCAGGGGTTCTTTGGGCTGGATATCCCGCACCACGCCAAGGGCTGCGGTGCTTGTCCAATCATAAAGCAATATCTGACACCTCGAATCAATAAAATGCTATTTTATATCACAAAGTTATCTGTTATTATAATACCAACGAGAGCGTGCACCGTCAAGGTGCCGTAACATAGAAAAATTTTAATGGAGGCAATGACCTATGGCTTCGATTAGCTGCCAGCACATCTACAAGATCTATCCGGGCGCTACTGCTCCTGCTGTTACCGACTTCAACCTGGAGATCCAGGATAAGGAGTTCATCATCTTCGTCGGCCCCTCTGGCTGCGGCAAGTCCACCACCCTGCGCATGATCGCCGGTCTGGAGGAGATCTCCAAGGGCGAAATGTACATCGGCGGCCGCCTGATCAACGACGTTCCCCCCAAGGATCGTGATATCGCCATGGTGTTCCAGAGCTACGCTCTGTACCCCCACATGACCGTTTACAAGAACATCGCGTTCGGTCTGGAGCTGCGCAAGACCCCGAAGGACGAGATCGACCGCCGCGTTCACGAGGCTGCCAAGATCCTGGAGATCGAGCACCTGCTGGACCGCAAGCCCAAGGCTCTGTCCGGCGGCCAGCGTCAGCGTGTTGCTCTGGGCCGTGCAATGGTTCGTAACCCGGCAGTCTTCCTGCTGGACGAGCCCCTGTCCAACCTGGATGCAAAGCTGCGTACCAGCATGCGCACCGAGATCATCAAGCTGCACAAGAAGCTGGCTACCACCTTCATCTACGTTACCCATGACCAGACCGAGGCTATGACCATGGGCGACCGCATCGTTGTTATGAAGGACGGCATCATCCAGCAGGTCGATACCCCGCAGAACCTGTACGATATGCCTTGCAACATGTTCGTTGCCGGCTTCATCGGCAGCCCCCAGATGAACTTCCTGGACGGCACCGTGACCAAGAACGGCGATCAGTACGCCATTGACCTGGGCGGCGACACCATCCCCCTGCCCAAGGAAAAGACCGCTGACGGCAAGCTGGATTCCTATGTTGGCAAGAAGGTCAAGATGGGCATCCGTCCTGAGGATATCGACGACGAGCCCGAGTTTATGGCAAAGCACCCCGACTGCCACCTGGAGGCTCAGGTCGATGTGTCCGAAATGATGGGCGCTGAGATCTACCTGTACCTGGAGTACAAGGGCAACAAGATGACCGCCCGTGTCGCTCCCACCTCCAAGGCACGCAACGGAGACACCGTCCGCGTTGCATTCGATCCGCACAAGGTCCACCTCTTTGATGTCGAGACCGAGCAGACCATCCTGAACTAAGTTCTCCAGGGATCATCTTTTGATCCTCCTAATAAGCAAAAGCCGCCGGGAAGCGATTTCCGGCGGCTTTTGTCTAAAAGAACACACATTGGAACATTATAAGGGAGATTTCACCATGGAACACATGATGCTTCTGGTCACCTACCGTATGCTCCCCGGCCAGCGGGACGCTTTTCTGCAGGAGGTTGCCGCTGCCGGCATTCTGGCAAAGGTCCAGCAGGAGGACGGTTTTGAGCGCTACGATTACTACCTGAGCGCCGCCGACCCGGACGAGCTGCTCATCGTTGAGGAGTGGGACTCCGAAGCCCAGCAGCAGGCCCACGTAAACACCGACCACATGGCCCAGCTCCGCGCCATCAAGGAGAAGCATGTTGCTTCCACTGCGATGCAGCGCATTGCCAAAGCCGACTGAGCACGAGAGGATAGAAAAGCACCCGCAGCCTGCTGGCTGCGGGTGCTTTTTTCAAAGGAGAGAAGGGAATGCTCAGCCCTTGACACCGCCCAGTGCAACACCACGGACGATGAACTTGGACAGCAACAGATAAACAATGATCACAGGCAGGATGGCAATGGCCACCAGCATATAGACCTTGCCCATATCGAACTTGAGGAAGTCGGCACTGCGGAGCTGTGCAATGAGGATGGGCAGGGTCTTTTTGTCTGCCGTATCCAGCACCAGTGCGGGGATGAAGTAGTTGTTCCAGCTGGACACAAAGGAGAAGATGGCCTGCACCGCCAGAGCGGGCTTCATAATGGGAAGCACGATATGGTTGAAGGTGTAGAACTCCCCTGCGCCATCAATGCGGGCGGCTTCCACGATCTCCATGGGCAGGCTGGCATCCAGATACTGCTTCATAAAGAAGAACACCGCCGGGGCCGCAATGCTGGGGATGATGAGGGGAATGAAGCTGTTCTTCAGGCCCATCTTCGTGATGAGCTGCAGGAAGCCCAGCGCCGAGACCTGGGTCGGCATGGTCATAATGAGCAGGATGATGGCAAACGCCGCCTTTTTGAACCGGAAGTTATAGGCGTAGATGCCGTAGGCTGTCAGAGCCGAAAAATAGACGCTGAGGGCAGCCGAGCAGCCGGACACGATCAGGCTGTTCCGCACACCAGTCAGCACCGGGATGTTGGCATCCGACAGCACGTTTTTCAGGTTGGTCATCAAGGATCTGCCCGGCAGAAAGGAAAAGCCCTTCTGGATCTCAAAATGGGTGCGAGTGGAATTGATGACCAGCACATAGAAGAAGAACAGGCATAAAAAGCTCAGCAGCACCAGCGCCGCATAGCACACCGTGCGGCGGGCCGCAAGGGTCGCTTTTTCGGATCTTGTCTTGACTGCGTGTGACATTATGCTTTTCCTCCCTTCACCTGTTTGGCCGCCTGCCTGTGGGCCTTGCGCTCGGCCTTGCTCAGGCCGTCGTCCTCCTTGGTCAGGGCCATGTAAACGATCACGCAGAGCACTGCGCACACCAGGAACAGCACCACCGAGACCGCGCCGGCCATGCCGTAGTTCTTGCTGAACAGGTGGTTGTTCAGGTACATGATCATGGTGGTGGAGGTGCGGTCGGGGCCGCCCTTGCCGTTGGTCAGGATCTGCGGCACATCGAACATCTGCAGGCCGCCGATCATCGAAGTGATCATCACATAGACCAGGATCGGCCGGATGAGTGGGATGGTGATCTTCCAGAACATCTGGTTCGGGGTGCAGCCGTCCAGCTCCGCTGCCTCATACAGGGTGGGGTCCACGCCCATGATGGCCGCCATCAGCATGATGGTCGTATTGCCAAACCACATCAGGAAGTTCATCAGGCCGATGAGGCCGCGGTTGCCCCAGACACTGTTCAGGAAGCTGAAGGGCTCCTTGAGGATGCCCATGCCCACCAGTGCAGCGTTCACAGGGCCGTTATCCGAGAACAGGGCAAAGAACAGCATGGCGAACGCCGAAGCCATAATGAGGTTGGGCATGTAGATGACTGTCTTGAAGAAGGTCTGGCCCTTCAGCTTCAGGCGCAGGTCGGTGAACCAGGCCGCCAGCAGCAGCGAGATGGCGATCTGCGGGATGAAGCCGATGATCCAGAGCAGCAGCGTGTTGCCAAAGTATTTGGGCAGGTCGGTTGCAAACAGGGTGATGTAGTTCTTCAGGCCCACAAAGGTGGGGCCGATGATCTTCAGGCCGCTGCGGTAATATTCAAAAAAGCTGTAATAGATCGTAGACCCCAGTGGGATGAGCTGGAACAGCGCAAAGATGAGGAAGAACGGTGCAATGAAGATATAGCCCCACTTTGCATAGCTGATCGAGCCGTTCTTCTTTGGTTTTGCTCCCATAGTAACTGCCCTCCTGACGTACACTGCCCAAAGCAAAACGGGGCGGGCGGGATCAGCGTCCGGCCCGCCCCATTCAGATTCGGTTCAAAAGGTTTTCAGGTTCCGGCTGCGCTTATGCGGGCCAGACCACATCGGTCAGCTCGGGGTACTTTTCCTTGATGGCGGTCTCGAAGTTTGCCTTTGCGGTATCCTCGTCCACCGTGCCGGTAAAGTAATCCTTGAAGGCATTCTGGAAGCTCTCGTTCAGGCCCTGATCGTACGGGCCTGCATTGGACATATCGATCTTCTTTGCAGCTTCTGCAAACAGGGCGATATGGTTCTGGCCGCCCAGGAAGTCGGAGGCATAATCGCTGTTTGCGATCTCTTCCATGGCCTTCTCGTTGTTGGTGTAATCCTGCGTATCCAGGGTGATCTGCTTCATAATGGCTTCGTCGCAGGTCAGCTTCTGCATCACGTCGCGGATGATATCGGTATTATCGGTACCGGCTGCCGCGCAGATCCAGGTGCCGCCCCAGTAATAGGGCTGAGGACCTTCGCAGACTGCGTAATCGCCGTAGATGCCGTTGCCCACTTCTTCCTTGCCGCCCTCGGCCACAGGGGTCTCCAGAGAGTTGCCCAGCAGGGTGAAATTGATGCCCCAGGTGGAATAGAAGAAGCCAAACACCTTGCCGCTCGGGCCCTGATCGGCTGCCCACTGGCTGTCCCACAGGCTGGACTTGTTGTTGTAGCCCTTATCGGTGTACTCCTTGGTCTGATCGACCCACTTCATAATGTTGGGGTCTACCTTGACGGTCGTGCCGTCCACCCAGGGAGCGTCCACGTTGTTGGAGAAGGTACGGTAAGCATCATCGAAGCCGGACAGCATCTTGTAGCCCTTTGCAGAGGCCTGTGCAGCCACCTCGTTGAACTTATCCCAATCGGACAGATGGCTCTGCACCTCGGTGGGATCATCGGTGCCCAGCACTTCCTTGGCGATGCTGCGGCGGTATGCGAACAGACCGGGGGTCGCCTGCCAGGTGGTGCCGCGCTGGCTGCCGTCCACGCTGACAATATCCTTGGTGTACTGGTACTGACCAGCCAGATCGGCATCGGTCAGGCCGATGTCTGCCTTGACATCCAGCGCGTAATCGGAATCCACATACTTCAATGCGTAGTCAGCCTCGATCAGGAAGATATCTACCTTGTCATCATCGGCGGCGGAGTCCTGATTCAGCAGGGCCTCATCCAGCTTATTCTGGTAGTTGTTGTTCTCGTTGGCGTTGATGGTCCACTTGACAACGGTGCCATCTTTCAGGGTGGTGGTGGATTTGTCCTCCGCGATGGAGGCGACCTCGGGGTAATAGTTATTGAAGCGGCCCTGGAACTCGTCGTTCCAGCACCAGATATTCAGCACCTTGCCCTGAGCTGCCGGAGCAGCGGAAGCGGCGGAAGAAGCTGCGGCAGAGGATGCCGCGCCGGTAGAAGAAGAGGAGCCGCCGCATGCGCTCAGCGCTGCACTGATGGTAACTGCACCGGAAGCCAGCAGGAAATTACGACGCGAAATCTTTCTCATAATGAAAAACCTCCTTCAATGGTTTTCGTGAAAAAGCGTTTCAAATTCAAGGCTCCGGTTCGCCCGGAACCAAATCCAACCCATTCATTCGATGCTGCGCACCGAGCCGCCCTCCAGCAGTTTTCCTGTCACCGGGATCTGCTCGGCCAACGTCACACGGGGGTGCTCGATCATCTGCACCAGTTTATCTGCTGCCATCCGGCCCAGCATTCTGGTGTTCTGCTGCCAGGTCACCAGCTGGGGTTTCATCACGCGGGAGAGGTAAATGCCGTCATATCCCATCACGGAAATATCCTCCGGGATGCTCAGGCCCGCTTCCTGCAGAGCGATGCAGCCGCCCATGGCCGAGAAATCATCGGGAAAAAGGATGCAGGTGGGCCGCTGGGGCATTGCCAGCAGGGCCCGGGTCTCCTCGGCACAGCGGTCGGGATCGTGATACACACCGCTGCGCACATATTCTTCGGGGACCTGCAGCCCCAGCTCCGCGCAGCTCTTGTAGAAGCCTGCCAGCCGGTTCTCCGTCACCGCCGTGCGCTCGCCATGGATAAAGGCGATGCGGCGGTGGCCGTTGGCGTAGGCGTACCGCACCAGCGCCGAAAGCCCGTTGACATTATCGGAAAGGACCGCCATCCGGTTGTTGAACACATGGTCGATGGTCACCACCGGCACATCACTGTTGACCAGCTCCACCACCTGCGGATCGTTGAAATCCACGCAGGCGATCACCGCTCCGTCCACGCCCCGGTAGTGGCAGTGCTCCAGATAGGTCATTGTTCTGCCGCCGAGGTTCCGGTTGACAAAGGTGATATCGTAGCCCAGCTTTTCCACCTGCACCTTGAAGCTGTCCAGCACCGCCGAAAAGTACTCGTGGGCCAGGCCGCTCTGCCGCTCGTCCACAAACAGAACGCCAAGGTTGTAGGTACGGTTGGTCTTCATTGCGCGGGCCGCCATATTGGGCACATAGCCCATCCGACGGGCCGCCTCGCGGACACGGTCGCGGGTCGCAGCAGAGATGTCCGACTGGCCATTGAGCGCTTTGCTCACCGTTGCCACCGAGACACCGCATTCACGCGCCAGATCTTTTAAGGATGACATTTCGCCGCCCTCCCTCACAGGGACCCGCTCAGGGCTCCCGAACGAATCCTAAATCGTTTTCGCAATTTCAATATAGCGCACTTTGCACTAAAAATCAAGCAGAAGAAGAAAAGTTTTATCTCAAAAGTCTGCATTTCAGCAGATTGCGAGATTTCATTTCCTCAGAATTATGCAGTCTGTATCGTTTTCGTTACATTTCGTTACCGTTCGATAATTTTTTCGTTCCCATACCGGTTTCCACCCCTGAACCAGCCCGCTGCACCCTTGTTGTATATTTCAGGTCCGCTCTTGATTTTTCCCGCAGGATAGACTATTCTTAGGGTGACAAGTGCCTTTCCCACCCTTGGGCCGCAAATCCTAAATCGTTTTCGCCATCAAATGATTTCAGCATTTCCGGTTTACCCTATAAGGAGGAACAAGGCTATGAGATTCGGACATTTTGATGATGCGCGCCGGGAATATGTGATCGACACGCCCCGCACTCCCCTGCCCTGGATCAACTATCTGGGCAGCGAGGACTTTTTCAGTCTGGTGTCCAACACCGGCGGCGGTTACAGCTTTTACCGGGATGCCCGGCTGCGGCGGCTGACCCGCTACCGCTACAATAATTCCCCGCTGGACATGGACGGCCACCGCATCTACATCAACGATGGCGGCACCATCTGGAACCCGGGCTGGCAGCCCGCCAAGACGGAACTGGACCGTTACACCTGCCGCCACGGTCTGGGCTACACGATCCTGCAGGGCGAGAAAAACGGCATTGCGGCCGCTCAGGAGTTGTTCGTGCCCCGGGGCGATGCCTGTGAGATCGACCGGCTGACGCTGGAAAACAAGACCGCTGCCCCCCGCACGCTGGACGTGTTCAGCTATGTGGAGTTCTGCCTGTGGGATGCCATGGACGACAGCTCCAATTTCCAGCGCAACTTTTCCACCGGCGAGGTGGAAGTGGTGGAAAGTGCCATCTATCATAAGACAGAGTACCGGGAGCGCCGGGATCACTACGCCGTGTTCTGGGCCAACGCCCCTGTTACCAGCTTCGACACCAGCCGGGATGCCTTCTGCGGCGTGTACGGCGGCCCCGTCGCACCGGAAGCGGTCAAAGCCGGTCACTGCTCGAACAGCATTGCCCACGGCTGGGCTCCGGTGGGTGCCCACCATTTCCATCTCACGCTGGCACCGGGTGAGAAAAAGAGCATCATCTTCGGGCTGGGCTACATTGAAAACCCGGTCCGGGAAAAATTCAGCGCTCCCGGCATCATCAACAAAGCCCGGGCCGAGGCCATGATGGCCCGCTATGCCACCGATGCACAGGTGGATGCCGCCCGCAGGGCACTGGCCGACTACTGGCAGGAACTGCTCTCGGGCTGGCAGCTGACCTCCGGCGAGGAAAAGCTGGACCGGATGGTGAGCCTGTGGAACCAGTATCAGTGCATGGTCACCTTCAACATGAGCCGCAGTGCCAGCTATTACGAGAGCGGCATCGGCCGCGGCATGGGGTTCCGGGATTCCTGTCAGGATCTGCTGGGCTTCGTCCACATGATTCCTTCCCGTGCACGGGAGCGCATTCTGGACATTGCTGCCACCCAGTTTGAGGACGGCAGTGCCTACCACCAGTACCAGCCCCTGACCAAAAAGGGCAACAGCGACGTGGGCAGCGGCTTCAACGATGACCCGCTCTGGCTCATTGCGTGCACCGCCGCCTATCTGCGGGAGACCGGTGACTGGTCGATCCTGGACGAGCCGGTTGCCTTTGACAACGACGTGACCCGAGCACAGCCCCTGATGGAGCATCTGCGCCGGAGCTTCCGCTACACCCATACCCATCTGGGCCCCCACGGCCTGCCCCTGATCGGCCGGGCCGACTGGAACGACTGCCTGAACCTGAACTGCTTCTCGGAGCACCCGGGCGAGAGCTTCCAGATCACCGGCCCCAGCGAGGGCCCCGTGGCTGAGAGCGTGTTCATTGCGGGCATGTTCGTGAAATACGGCCGCGAGTACGCCGAACTCTGTGACCACCTGCACCTCACCGAGGAGGCCGCCAGTGCCCGCACCGCCATTGACGCAGTAGAACAGGCCACCCTGACCGCCGGCTGGGATGGCGCATGGTTCCGCCGTGCCTACGATGCCTTTGGTGCCCCCGTAGGCAGCAGGGAATGCGACGAGGGGCAGATCTTCATCGAACCCCAGGGTATATGCGTGATGGCCGGGATCGGCCGGGAGACCGGTCAGGCCGAAGCCGCACTGAAGAGCGTGGAGGAGCGGCTGGACACCCCGTACGGCGTGGTACTGCTCCAGCCCGCCTACACCACCTACCGGCTCAATCTGGGCGAGATCTCCAGCTATCCCCCGGGCTACAAGGAGAACGCCGGTATCTTCTGCCACAACAACCCATGGATCAGCTGTGCTGAGACCGTGCTGGGCCACGGTGACCGGGCCTTTGCTGTCTACAAAAAGACCTGTCCGGCCTATATCGAGGACATCAGCGAGATCCACCGCACCGAACCCTACGTTTACAGCCAGATGGTGGCAGGCCGCGATGCCCCCACCTTCGGCGAGGCCAAGAACAGCTGGCTGACCGGCACGGCGGCATGGACCTTCGTGAACGTGAGCCAGTACATTCTGGGCATCCAGCCCACTTTGGACGGCCTGCGCGTTGACCCCTGCATCCCCCACACGCTGGCAGGCTACACCGTCACCCGCCGTTACCGGGGTGCCGTGTACCACATCCGGGTGGAGAACCCCCACGCCGTGCAGAAGGGCGTGCAGAGCGTCACCGTGAACGGCGCTCCTATTGCGGGCACCCTCCTGCCGCTGGCAAAGGCCGGTGAAAGTGTAGAGGTCTCTGTCATTCTTGGATAACCTCCCTCACAGCAAAAAGACCGCCAAAGCAAGTAGAAACGCTTGCTCTGGCGGTCTTTTCAATACAGTTTTTTCAGTTCCAATTACAGCATCCTGGAAAGGAAAGCCTTCAGACGAGGATGCTTGGGGTTCGAGAAGAGCTCCTGCGGGGGCTCATCTTCCTGGATCCTGCCCTCATCGATGAAGATGACGCGGTTGGACACCTCGCGGGCAAAGCCCATCTCGTGGGTGACCACCAGCATGGTGATGCCGGTGTGGGCCAGCTCCTTCATCAGCTCCAGCACCTCGCCGACCATCTCAGGGTCAAGGGCGGAGGTGGGCTCGTCGAACAGGATGACATCCGGGTCCATGGCCAGAGCGCGGGCAATGGCAATGCGCTGCTGCTGGCCGCCGGAAAGGCTCTTGGGGAACACATTGGCTTTATCGGACAGGCCGACACGGGCCAGCAGCTCCTCGGCACGCTTGGAAGCCTCCTCCTTGCTCTTGAGCTTGAGCAGCTCCGGGGCCAGGCAGAGGTTCTGCTTGACGGTCAGGTGGGGGAAGAGGTTGAAGTGCTGGAACACCATGCCCATCTTCTGGCGCACGGCATCGATGTGGGCATCATCCACCTCAATGCCCTCAAACTTGATGGAGCCGCCGGTGGGGATCTCCAGCCGGTTCAGGCAGCGCAGGAAGGTGGACTTGCCGCAGCCGGAGGGGCCGATCAGGCAGACCACATCGCCGCGGTAGATGTCGATGTCGATGCCCTTCAGGACATCCAGGGTGGGGGTGGGCTGCTTTGCGCCCTTTTTGGCCTCACCGCCGTAGGTCTTGGTCAGACCACGGACTTCCAGGATCTTTTCAGCATGATTAGCGGTCACCTTGCGCCATCCTCCTCTCAAACTTCGACAGCAGCCATGTAAAGAGCATGACTAAGATCAGATAGACCACTGCAACGCCCAACAGGGGGAACATGGCCTCGTAGGTACGGTTCATAATGCCCTGCGCCGCATACAGCAGCTCCTTGCCGCCGATAACGGTGATGAGCGAGGTATCCTTGAGCAGGACGATGAACTCGTTGCCCAGTGCAGGCAGCACCGCGCGGATGGCCTGCGGAATGACAATGACCACCATGGTGGTCATGTAGTTCAGGCCCAGGCTGCGGCCGGCTTCCATCTGGCCGGGGTCCACCGCCATCAGGCCGCCGCGGATGATCTCCGAGACGTAAGCGCCCGAGTTGATGCCCAGTGCCAGCGCACCGACCATGGTAAAGTTGCGGCTGTTGGAAAAGATGACCATGCTCATAATGAGCAGCTGGACCATCATGGGGGTGCCGCGGATGATGGTGGTGTACACCTGACAGACGGCATTGAAGAAGCCCAGCACCGGGTTCCTGCGGCCGGGACGCTGCTGGTCGTGCGCAACACGCACCAGTGCCACCACACTGCCCAGCACCACGCCCAGTGCCAGCGCAATGGCGGTGACCAGCAGCGTGGTGCCCACGCCCTGGATGTACTGCACCCAGCGGTCGTTCAGGATGAACGCCTGATAGAATTTGAAGAACATTTCCTGCCCGAAGTCCAGCTTCGTGCCGCTGTTGAGCAGCTCTTTCAGCAGTTCGTATTGTGCGGCCATTCGCATCCTCGCTTTCTAAAATTGTTAGAATTTTGTAACCTGTTCTTTCCAAAAAAGGGGAGGTGCCCCAGATGGGGCCGCCTCCCCGTGATACAAGGTACAGCTGAATTATTCAGCAGTGATGTACTTGTCCACGATGGACTGCAGGGTGCCGTCAGCCTTCAGCTCTTCCAGAGCGGCATTGACAGCATCCTCCAGAGCGGAACCCTTTGCCAGACCGATGGCGTAATCCTCCTCGGCGTAGCTGGTGTCCAGAATGACCAGACCGGGGTTGGCGGCAACGAACTCCTTTGCAGGAGCATTGTCGATGACAACTGCATCGACCTGGCCATTGTTCAGAGCCTGCACAGCGGTCAGGCCGTCGTCGTATGCGACCACAGCGTCATCGCCGAAGTCATCAGAGCAGTAGATGTAGCCGGTGGTGCCGCGCTGGGTGCCGATCTTCTTGCCTGCCAGATCATCGGGAGAGGTGATATCAGAGCCCTCGGGAACGATGATGGACTGGATGCCGGTAGCGTAGCTGTCGGAGAAGTCCATCACAGCCTTGCGCTCGTCGGTCACGGTAACGCCAGCCATGACGATATCGGCCTTGCCCTGCTGCACGCTCAGCAGTGCTGCGTCGAAGTCCATATCATCGATCTGCAGCTCCAGGCCCAGCTTCTCAGCAATAGCCTTGGCGGTGTCGATGTCGATGCCCTCGAACTCACCGGCATCGGTGGTCATCTCGTACGGAGGGAAGGCAGCGTTGGTGGCCATGGTCAGCTTGCCAGCCTCAACGGTGGTCAGCTCAGCGGCAGCGCTGGTGGAAGCAGCCTCGGAAGAAGCTGCACTGCTTGCAGTGGAAGAAGCGGTGCTGGAGGCGGAACCGCCGCAGGCAGTCAGAGCCAGAGCGGCAGCGGTCAGACCAGCGGCAGCCAGAAAGCTGCGGCGATTGATCTTTTTCATATTCAAACACTCCTCTGTTGATTGTATAATTTTTCACTTTCCCGGCACGATGCGCTTCACCGTGTCATCAAGGAACAGGATTAGTATATGTTGTACAAATAAAAAAGTCAAGTGTTGTGCAAAAAATCGGAACAAATGAAACCCTTTTGAAAACATTTATACAGGTTACATCCCATTCTCAGTGTATATATTCATTTTACTCCTGTGTTTCTGTCATTCCGTTGTATTCTGCTAGTGAATCTTCCCACGGGACTTAATCCCGGACATTGACACCTTTTCCTTCTAATTGGTATAATCAGGCTGGAAGCATGGTAAAAGCAGCCAAGCTCAAACCGCGCTGCCCCGCCGGGATGTGGGGAGAAAGGATCCTTCTATGAAAAATCGTATACTGAAAGCCCTGGCCTCCTTTGGTCTGTCCGTCTGTGTGCTGGCAGGCAGTTCTGTGGTCAGCATGGCCGAAGAGACCCCGGGCAAAACCGAGTGCAAGGAACACACCTGGAAGACCACGACAGAGTATAAGACTGAGTGTGTGGAGACCACCTTCCAGCATAAGCTCCCCGATGGCACCACCGAGACCCTTACACTTTGCCCCGAATGCGGCAAGGTAAAGAATAACACCCAGCTGACCAAGGTAAACGGTGTCTTCTCCAACTTTTCCAACCTGACTGTTCACACCGGGACTCTGAAAAACGGTGAGCAGGTAATGACAGCAGCATTCTACTATCCCACTGTTATTGAACGGGTCATCTGCGAAAAGTGCGGCACCGTAAAGAGCGAGGAGGTCACCCCCGCCCGTGTGATGGCCCAGCCAGTCATTGCCAGCATCGAGGTACCCGCCAATACCATTTCCGGCTACAGCCTGATGCAGATCAATGCCGACGGTACCGAAACACCGGTCAGTGTTTCCTACAACACCGAGCTGAACAAAGCATATTTCCGTCTGGATGTCACCACCGGGGCCCAGCTGCTGCGGATGGTTCCCACCACCTGATTCTCCCGCATAACCAACGAGACCGCCCACCGGGCGGTCTCGTTTTTGTTTTATCGGCGTTTCTGTGGCAGGGGGATGCCCAGCACCAGGGCAATGCCCACGGCCAGCGCCACGGCGATCTTGAAGGTGGAGATGCCGTTTGCCAGCGCCAGCGCGTTGTCGCCCTGAATGAAGTAGTAGGCGCTGTAATAGATGCCCGCACCGGGCACCAGCGGAAAGATGCCGGTGAGCAGGAATACCGTCACCGGTGCTCTGAGGGTCATCGCAAGGATGCGGGCCAGCAGCGTCAGCGGAATGACCGCTAGCAGCGAGGCTGCAAAGGCTTCCATCCCGAACAGCTCCGCGATCTCGTATACCAGCCAGCCCACTGCGCCCACCAGCCCGCAATAGGGCAGGGTGCGTTTGGGGCAGGCAAAGAGGATGGCAAAGCTCAGGGTGCCCGCCCCGGCCAGCAGGAACTGCAGGGCCAGACGGCCTAGCTGCTCCCCGGTGAAAAGAAGCTCTGTCATACCACGGCCACCCCCTTCAAAAAGGCATAGAGACTCAGCACAAGGCCGGTGCCGATGGCGATGCTGGCCGCAATGAGCAGCGCGTCGATCATCCGGATGGTGCCGGACAGGTAATCGCCCTGCACAAAGTCCCGGATGCCCATGGTAAAGGCGATGCCAGGGGTCAGGATCATCAGGGTACCGATGATGGCGTGACTGGCTTCAGTGCCCAGCAGACTGCAGCCCAGAATACAGCATAGGGTGATGAGGGCGGCGGTGGAGATGGTTCGGAACCCGCCCCCCACGCCGTGCCGCCCGCAGAACAGCAGGTAGGCGTTGGCCGCAACACCGGCCGCAGCGGCGGCAAGCCCTGCTTTCAGGTCGCCGCCAAAAATCAGCGCAAAGCAGAACGCGCCGCCCATGCCCGCCGCAATCTGCACCCAGTCCTTCGGAAAAGGGATGCACCTGGCCTGAGCCAGCCGGGTCTCGGCCACATCGATGGTGTCCACTTCCCCGGACGCGATCTGGCGGGAAAGCTGATTCACCGCCGCCACCCGCCCCAGGTGGGTGGTACGGGTGGGCACGTTGCGCACCTCGCTCATCTCCGCCGTGCCTGCGCTGGCAAAAATGCCGTTGGTCAGCACATAGACATGGAACTCCCGCAGGTGGAAGCTGGCCGCCATGATCTCCATGGTCTGCTCCACCCGGAACACCTCTGCCCCGTTCTCCAAAAGGGTCTGACCGGCCGCCATAATAAAATCCATGATGCGGCGGCGCTGTTCCCCGTCCGGATACAATTCCCTCTCTGCCATGCTGTGGTCTCCTTAAAATTGGCATAAAAAATGACCGCCTCAACGTTTCAGTGCCTGAGCGGTCATTTTTCTTGACGAATCTATTTGTAGTATAGTCAATCTCCGGCGGCTTGTCAAGCAGGCACGCCGTTTTTTCAGAACTTGAACAGGTTCACGATCCGCTGCCACAGGCGGGTGAAGAAGTTGCCTTCCTGCACATCGGCGGTGGTCTGGGCGGTAACATCCGCAGCGGCGACCGTCTCACCGGTCTTATAGATGAACTTCACGCTGCCGGAAGCATCCTCGGACTTACCGGCAAAGCTGGTGTAGTCCTCCAGACGGCTGGTCATCTCGTCCAGCACGGTCTTCAGGCCATGGATCTGCTCCTCGTCCAGAGCGCCGGTCAGCTTGGAGATGCCCTCCTCATTGAACTGGTTCAGGCCATCGTTCAGCCGGACCGTGCCATCGCTGAGCTGGCCTGCGCCATCGTTCAGGGTGGTCACGCCGTCATACAGGGTCTTGGTGCCATCGGCCAGCTGGGCGGCACCGTCCTTTGCGGAGTGGGCACCGTCAGCAGCGGTGGCAACACCGTTGGTGTACTGGTTGACACTGGACACGAAATACTGGATCTGCGCCAGACTGTTCTTCAGGGCACGGACATCTGCGATATCCTGGCTGTTCTCAGCCTGATACTTCAGCTCGTCATGCACGGTCTGCTTGGCGCTGGCAGTGCTCAGATCAAGCATGGCGCTGAACATGGAGGGGTCGTAGCTCTGCATCAGCCGCAGAGCAGCTTCCAGGTCGTGGTTGGTCTTGGTTGCGGAGAGATACAGGGCAATGTCCAGCTGGCTGTCCTTGAAGCTGGGCTCCTGCTCCCAGACGGTGCGCACCATCTTCTTGCGGGCAGCAGCCAGTGTCTTTTCGTTCATGGTCAGCACTTCGTCAATGACGGAAGCGTAGTTGTCCCAGGTCATGGGGGTGTCGATCAGGCCGCCCTCCATCAGGGTGCTGTTGGCGGAGGCCAGAACGCCATCGGCCACCTGCTGGGCACCTGCCTGCAGGGCGGCGTTATTGGAGCTCAGGGTATCCAGACCGTTGGTCAGCTGGCCCAGACCATCGTTCAGGGTGGAAGCGCCGCTGTTCAGCTGAGAAGCGCCGTCCAGCAGGGCCAGGGTACCGTTGGCCAGCTGGGAAGCACCGTCCACCAGTTGGGCGGCACCATCCATCAGCTGGTTCATGGCATCGTTCAGCTGGCCGATGCCATCGGTCAGCTCGTTGAGGCTGCTCAGGTCAAAGGCATTGGTGCCCAGCGCATCGGCGTTGGTGGCACAGGCCAGCATGACCTGCGGTGCGGTCAGGTTCTCAACATCGGCTTCCACGGTGACGCTGTCCTGCAGATAATCCTCCACAGTAGACAGGTCATCGGGCAGCAGGCCGTCCAGAGAGTCCTTTACGCCGGGCAGGCAGACGAAAGCGGCCACGCTGCTCTTGGCGGCGGATTCCAGCATTCCGTGCTCGGCGCTCAGGTTGGTGGCATCCTGACCAAAGATCACGCCCACAGCAGTGATGAGCGGGGTGACAACGGTGCGCTCCTTGCCGTTGACGGTCACTGTGCCGGTCTCGTTGTTGGTCAGGTCAACGGTCACGGTCAGGTGGCCGCTCTTGCCGATCAGGTTCTCAAGGCTGTCGGTCACGCCGTCCAGCGTATAGGTGACATTTGCGGTGATGGGCAGGGCCTTGTCGGTATTGCCCTTATAGTACACGTCGGTGTCGTCGGTGTTCCAGACCAGCTTTTCGCCGTCCTGGGTGAACGCGGCATCGCTCTCGGTGTTCTGGATATCGGTCAGAGTGCTCTCATCGGTAACATTGGACAGGCCGGAAGCGCTGTACAGGTGCTCGCTGACGGTGGTGGACTTGATGGAGCCGTCGGCGTTCATCACGGCGTAGACGGTCTCGTCCTTGGAATAATCGGCCTTGGCGGCTGCAAAGGCGGGCAGGGTCATGCCTGCGGCGAGAGTCAGCGCCAGCGCCGCACTGGCGAAACGAAGCGATTTTTTCATGGTAATTACTCCTTATCAGACTTCTTGGCGTTGGAAGATTCAGGGACCAGCCAGTGCATGGTGGTGTGGCGGATGACCCAGTCCAGCAGCATCAGGGCGGCGGGCAGAACGACCAGAATGACAGCCATACTGATCAGTGCGCCGCGGGAGATGAGTCGGCAGATGCTCTGCAGCAGCTCCATCTTACTGATGGCGGCCACGCCGACGGTTGCGGCAAAGAAGGTCAGGCCGCTGGTCAGGATGGACTGGCTGCAGTGCTCCAGCGACTGCTGGGCAGCTTCCCGCGGGGTGCGGCCATAGCTGCGCTCCTCGTGATAACGGGTGGTCATCAGGATGGAGTAGTCCACTGTCGCGCCCAGCTGGATGGTGCCGATGACGATGCTGGCGATGAAGGGCAGCTGGGTACCGGTGAAGTACGGGATGCCCATATTGATGGAGATGGCGGCCTCGATGCTGGCAACCAGCAGCACAGGGATGGACAGGCTCCGGAAGGAGATCAGGATAATGGCAGCGACTGCCATGATCGACCAGACGTTGACGTTCTTGAAATCCACGTCCGCAACCTCGATCAGGTCCTTGGTCATGGCACCCTCGCCGGTGATGACACCGTTGGCGTCAACCGCCTTGATAAGGTCGTTCATCTCGGTCAGCTGGTTGTTGATGGCATCGGTACCGGTCTTATAGGAGCTGTTGGCCAGAATGAGCTTGTAGCCGCCGGACTGCAGGATCTCGGTCACGCTGTCGGGCAGCAGCTCGGTCTGGAAGCCCGGACCGGTGATGGAATCCAAGCTCACCACCTGGGTGATGCCGTCCACACCCTTGAGCTCATCGCAGAGGTCAGACACCTGTGTTGCGGTCAGGTCCTCATCCACCAGAATAAAGTGGGAGGTGGTCATGCCAAAGTCCTCGCCCAGCTTGTTGGTGCCAACGATGCCGGTCAGGTCCTGGGGCAGCGAGTCGAACAGGGTGTAGTAGACCTCGGTCTTTTGCTGGGCCACCACAAAGGGCACCAGCAGCACAAGAAAGACGACCACGATGGGCATTGCATGCTTGGAAACAAAGTAGCTGAGCTTGGTCAGCTTGGGCACGATGGTGCGGTGCTTGTACTTTTCGACCTGCTGATCAAAGGTCAGGATCAAAGCAGGCAGGATGACGATGGTGCAGATGACACCCAGCGCCACACCCTTTGCCATAACAACACCGATATCGCGGCCCAGCGTCAGGCGCATGGCGCACAGTGCCAGGAAGCCCGCAATGGTGGTCAGGGAGGAAGCGGTGATGGAGGTCATGGTCTTGCAGATGGCGGTTACCATAGCTTCCTCGTTGGAGGAGCGGAGTTCCTTTTCCTCCTGATAACGGTGGAGCAGGAAGATGGAGAAGTCCATCGTCACGCCCAACTGCAGCACCGTGGAAAGCGCCTGGGTGATGTAGCTGATCTGACCCAGGAAGATGTTGGTGCCAAAGTTGTATGCAATGGGGAACAGCAGGCCCAGCATGAACAGTACGGGCGTGATGGTGCTCTCCAGCGAGAGGAACAGCACCAGCATACTGGCACCCACAGCGCACAGGATGTACAGCGGCATCTCTTCATTGATCAGTGCCTTGGTATCCTGCAAGATGACGCTCATGCCGCCAAAGTAGCAGTCGTGCCGCAGCACCTGTTTGATCTGCTGGACGGCGTTCATCGTCTCGTCGCTGGCGCTGGGCGCATCAAACCGGACGATGAGCATGGTGGAATCGTTTTTGCCGAACATGAACTGCTGGACATCCGCGGGCAGCATCTCGGTGGGGATGCTGGGGTCGATGACATCGCTGAGCCAGAAGGTCTGTGTGACACCGGGCACCGCATCAATGTCCTTCTTCATGGCGATCAGTTCATTGGTAGGCAGGCCTTCCACCGTGATCATACCGGTGGAGGCCAGATGGAAGTCGTCCTCAAGCGCTACCTCGCCGATCATGGAGTCGAGCTCCTGCGGCAGATAGGTCAGGACATCATAGTTGATGCGGGTAGCAACCGCGCCGATTGCGGAAGGGATCAACAGCAGGACCGCTACTGTTAAGATCAGCTTGCGCAGACGCACGATGCTCTGTGCGATCTTTTTCATGGGAACCCTCCATACGAAAGTTGATTGGATCTGTTCTAAAATGACCCGTGGTCATTTCTGAGCAAGCACTATTATAACCAATCGACGCAAGGTGTCAAGACAAAAAATGACCAAAAGTCAGTTTTCTTATCACAAAGCAAAAATTGTATAGCTTGTCCGGGGGCTTTTGCTCTTGCGCTCTTCCCTTCTCCCTGCTAAAATATTGTTTACACGACAAAACAACGTCAGAAAAGAGGATGCAGCAAGCTATGAGCACCGTGGAAGGAAAGAAACAGGAAAAGCGCCGCGCGCTTCTGGATGCAGCTTACGAGCTGTTTCTGGAGCGGGGCACCTCCAAGACCAGCGTGGAGGATATCACCTCCCGCGCCAAGGTGGGCAAGGGCACATTCTACCTCTATTTTGCCGATAAGGGTTCGGTCACGCAGGCCCTGCTGGCCCGGGTGAGCTACCAGCTGCTGGACAACGCCTGTGCCGCTGCCGAACAGCACGCCGCCGAGCTTACCAGCTTCCCCGACCAGATGATCTTTGTCATTGACCATATCATCGAAGCCCTGCGCGCGGACACCCTGATGCTCCGCTTCCTGGAGCGCAGCTTTGTCTGGCCCGGGCTGGATCAGATCGAAGCCAGCGGCGAGGCCGAACCGCTGATGCGCAAGGTCCTCCAGATCGTGATGTGCAGCCCCGAGATGGCGGGCCGCACCGAGCGGGAGATCTACCAGCGCATCACCGCCCTGGGCAGCATGTGCATATCGGTGTGCTATACCTCCGTGTTGGAGGGCAAGCCCGACAACATCGACAACATGAAACCCATCCTCTACGACATCATCCGCCGGGCGCTCTGAGCGCACCTCTCCCCTGCCAGCCCCCGCAAAGGTGCCTTTGCGCCAATCCTCCGGGGTAAAAAACGGAAAAGGCAGACTTTTTTCAAAAAAGCCCTTGCAATTGCGCGAAAAATGTGGTATCATACTCAAGTCGATACGACATCTGGACGGTTAGCTCAGCTGGTAGAGCATCTGCTTGACGTGCAGGAGGTCACAGGTTCGAGTCCTGTACCGTCCACCATACAGTTTGTACCCGAACCCGATTCTTTACGAAAAAGGGTTCGGGTACTTTTTTGTTTCACAAGATGTTCTCTATGCCGAGAGTATGCAGAACGGTAAACAGGAACGAACAAAGGCAGGATATCATCATGGCGATGGTATCCTGCCTTTTATATACGATATGGTATTGGGGGCGACCGCTGCGCACAAAGCGCCTTAAGCCCCTGTGTTTGCTTCGGTCAGCACAAAGGTCAGCTCCGCTGTGGCAGCGCACTTGCCATCCACATAAGCAGACGCTTTCCCGATGCCCACAGGGCCGCGCTGTTCCACCAGCTCACAATGGAGCGTAAGAACATCCCCTGGGGTGACCTGTTTGCGGAAGCGGGCATTCTTGATGCCGCCGAAGAGGGCCAGTTTGCCTTTGTTTTCGGGAACGCTCAACGCCGCCACGGCTCCGGTCTGGGCCAGTGCTTCCAGGATCAGCACCCCCGGCATGACCGGTTGGCCCGGGAAGTGACCGCAGAAGAATTCTTCATTGCGGGATACGCACTTGCGGCCAATGGCCCACTGCCCCGGCTCATAGTCCAGGATACGGTCCACGAGGGCAAAGGGGTAGCGGTGGGGCAGAAGGGCTGCGATCTGCTCACTGTTCAGGGTGTTTGCGTTCTCCCGCACGGTGCGCGGTTCTGCCATGGCTCAGCCCTCCCATCTGCGCAGGGCGATGCAGGCGTTGTGCCCGCCAAAGCCCAGGCTGTTGCTCAGTGCGTAGGTCATGGCCTGTGCACGGCCTGCATTGGGCACATAGTCCAGATCGCATTCCGGATCAGGCTGCTCGTAGTGGATGGTGGGCGGGGCAAACTGGTCTCGCAGGGCCAGTGCCGTGAACACGGCCTCGATGCCGCCCGCACCGCCCAGCAGATGGCCGGTCATGCTCTTGGTGCTGACCACGGTCAGCTGCTTTGCGTGCTCACCGAACACGGCATGGATGGCAGCCGTCTCGCAGGCATCGTTCATGTGGGTGCCGGTGCCGTGGGCGTTGATGTGATCCACCTGCTCCGGGGCAATGCCTGCATCGGCCAGTGTCAGCTTCATGCAGTCGATGGCACCTGTGCCGCCGGGAGCCGGTGCAGTAAAGTGGTAAGCATCGCAGTTGGCACCATAGCCCACCACCTCGGCGTAGATATGCGCACCGCGTGCCCGGGCGTGCTCCAGCTCTTCCAGAACCAGCACACCGCTGCCCTCGCCCATCACGAAGCCGCCGCGGCGGGCATCAAAGGGCAGGCTGGCAGCATCCGGGTCGGTGGCGGTGGAAAGCGCCTTCATGCTGGTAAAACCGCCGATGCCCAGCGGGCTGATGCAGCTTTCGGCACCGCCGCAGACCATGGCAGTCTCGTAACCGTCCCGGATGCGGTGGAAGGCATCGCCCACGGCATTGGTGCCGCCGGCGCAGGCCGTGACCGGGCAGGTGCACATGCCCTTCAGGCCAAAGCGGATGGCCACCTGTGCCGCCGCCATGTTGGCAATGGACATAGGCACAAAGTAGGGGCTGACCTTCTCCATGCCTTTCTCTTCCCCGCGGGTGTGCTGCTCCTCGATGGTGGGCAGGCCGCCAATGCCGCTGGAAAGGACCACACCGATGTTTTTGGCCTCTGCTTCCGTGTTCAGGCCGCTGTCAGCAATGGCCTCGGCTGCAGCAGCCAGTGCCAGCAGGGTGAAGCGGGCCATCTTCCGGGCTTCCTTTTTGTCTACAACGGTCTCGGGGTCAAAGTTTTTCACTTCACCGGCCAGCTTGCACTTGAAATCGGTGGTATCAAACTGGGTGATGGGGCCAATGCCGCACCGGCCTGCCTTTGCGGCAGCCCAGCTGTCGGCAGCAGTGTTGCCCAGCGGGTTCACGGTGCCCAGACCGGTGATCACGACTCTGCGTTTTTCCATAGAGAATTTCTCCTTTTACATTGCCATGCCGCCGTCCACACAGAGCACCTGCCCGGTGAGATAGCTGCTTTGTTCTGCGGCAAAAAACGCCACCGCGTTTGCCACGTCCTCCGGCTGGCCTGCGCGGCCTGCCGGGATGTCCTTTGCCATTTCGGTGCGGACAGCCTCCGGCAGGGCGGCGGTCATATCAGTCTCAATAAAGCCGGGCGCAACAGCGTTTACTGTCACATTGCGGCTGGCCAGCTCCCGGGCCAGGCTTTTGGTCAGGCCGATGAGCCCAGCCTTGCTGGCAGCGTAATTCGTCTGGCCTGCATTGCCCCGCAGGGCAACGACGCTGCTCAGATTGATGATCCGGCCCCGGCGCTGACGCACCATCCGGCGGGCCGCTTCCTTGCAGCAGAGGAACGCACCCTTGAGGTTTGCGTCCAGCACAGCATCAAAGTCTGCTTCGGACATGCGCAGGATCAGGTTGTCCCGGGTGATGCCTGCATTGTTCACAAGGATATCCACCCGGCCAAAGGCGTTCACCGCTTCCTCAAAGAGCTTTTTGCAGCCCTCGGCGGTGGAAACATCGGCCTGCACGGCCACAGCCTGCGCGCCCTGGGCCCTGCAGAGAGACACGGTCTCAGCGGCGGCCGCTTCGCCGTGGCAGTAGTTGACCACCACATGGCAGCCCTGCCGGGCAAGCTGTACGCACACGGCCCGGCCGATTCCCCGGCTTCCGCCGGTCACAACGGCGGTACGGATGATGGTTTCTTCGTTCATTGTTCTTCCTTCCATGCGTTCAGAACGGTGTCCAGCTGCGCCGGGGTCTCCACCGACACACAAGTCACACCGGGCAGAGTCTTTTTCACAAAGCCGGAGAGCGCATTGCCGGGGCCGACCTCCAGAATGTGATCCACACCCAGCTCACCCAGACGGTGCAGGGTGTCCTCCATGTGGACACTGCTCTGCACCTGCCGGACCAGCAGGGCCGGGATGCTGTCGCTCTCGGCTTTTTCACGGCCCAGGCAGTTGAACAGCACCGGAACGCTCATTTCGCCAAAGGGTTCGGCGGCAAAGCGCTTTGCCAGGGCATCCCCGGCGGGAGCCATCAGACGGGTGTGGAACGGTCCGCTCACCTTGAGCGGGATGCACCGGCGGGCACCGGCCTGCTTTGCAAGCTCTGCAGCCTTGTCCACTGCGGCCTTTTCGCCGCCAATGACCAGCTGGCCCGGGCAATTGTAGTTGCAGATCTGCACACAGCCCAGCGCGGATGCCTGCTCACAGCATTCTGCAAGGGGGACCCGGTCGAGGTTCAGCACTGCGGTCATGCCGCAGTCGATGCCGCTGGCCGCGTCGGCCATGGCTTTGCCGCGGTAGGCTGCCAGCTCAATGGCCTGCTTGGCGGTGAATACACCGGCGGCTTCCAGCGCGGAATATTCGCCCAGAGAGAGACCGGCCACATAAGCAGGCTTGACCCCCTGCTCGGCCAGAACGGCGGATACGCCGCAGGCAAAGGCCACCATGCAGGGCTGGGTGTATTCGGTCTGATTCAGAACGCCGTCCGGGTCGTCGAAGCAGACGCGGTGCAGATCAAACGGAAGGTCTGCAGCGTCGAACGCGGCACGGAAAGCGGAAGATGCTTCGTAAAATTCTTTGCCCATGCCGGGGTGCTGGGCACCCTGACCGGCATATAAAACAGCAAGCTTCATCGGTTTTGCCTCCATTCGGTCACAAGTTCATCCATCAGCTCACGGACAGTGTACATCCGGTCCAGCCTGCCCACATTGGCCCCGCAGAAGAAAAGTCCTTCCTCCAGGTTGCCCTTGACCGCTTCGATCAGTGCATGGGTGATGCAGTAGGGCACCTTGGCGGGGTCGCAGGTCTTCAGGCAGCGGGCACAGTGCCGGGGCGGGAAGCGTCTGCCCTCCGCCATGGCCTGCACCAGCGGCGTGTTCAGCGCCCGGCCCGGCATCCCGACCGGGCTGTGGATGATGCGCACATCCTCAGAACCTGCATTCAGCAGAACGTCCTTGTACCCCTGGGATGCATCGCATTCGTAGGTGGTGATAAAGCGGGTGGCAAGCTGAACGCCTGCGGCACCCAGTCTGGTAAAGTGAGCCAGATCGGCCCCGGTGTACACGCCGCCCGCCACAAACACGGGGATGCTGTGGCCGAACTGCGCCTCATAGGGCTTTACCTCGGCCAGCACCTCCGGCAGGATCTCATCCAGCGTCTGGCAGCTTCCGGAGAACAGGTCCTGCTCCGCAAAGCCGAGATGACCGCCTGCCTTGCAGCCCTCAATGACCACAAAATCAGCGGTGCGGCCGAACTCCTTGGCCCAGCGGCGCAGGATGAGCTTTGCCGCCCGTCCGCTGGAAACGATGGGCGCGATGGCGACCTCCATCGTGTTCACAAGGCCGGGCAGCTCCAGCGGCAGACCCGCGCCGGACACCACAGCGTCCACGCCCGCTTCCACCGCGGTGCGGATGGCGGCGGCGTAGTCCTGCGTGGCCACCATTGCATTGATGGCCACCATACCGGCACCGTTTGCGATCTGCTTTGCTTTCCGGATCTCAGCGGTCAGGGCGCGGTGGTTGGCGCTGGCCGGGTCACGGGCAAAGTCCGGCTCCCGGTAGCCTGCATCGGCGGTGGAGATGCACCCCATGCCGCCGCAGGCCGCCACGGCACCGGCCAGCCCGCCCAGAGAAACGCCCACGCCCATGCCGCCCTGCAGGATGGGCACAGACAGGACTTTCTTTCCGAGCGTCAGCATTCCTCGCTCAGCGCGTGGATACGCTGCCTCCCGCCGTTCCACAGGTCATCCAGAATGTCCGCCACAGGGCGCACCTCGTGGAGCATTCCGGCCACCTGACCGGCCATCAGACTGCCGGTGGAGGTGTTGCCTTCAAACACGGCCCGGCGCAGACTGCCCAGGGTGTACTTTTCCAGCTCCATCTTATCGGCACCGGCCTTTTCCTGCCGGACATATTCACGGCTCATCCGGTTTTTCAGCACCCGGACCGGGGAACCGCCGATGCGTCCGGTCACGATGGTATCGCTGTCCTTGGCATTGAGCAGGGCAGCCTTGTAGTTTTCGTGGATGGGGCACTCCTCGCTCACCAGCAGGCAGGTGCCCACCTGCACGCCGCAGGCACCCAGCGCAAGGGCGGCTGCCAGCTGACGGCCGTCGGCAATGCCGCCCGCCGCAATGACGGGCAGATCCACTGCGTCCACCACCTGCGGCACCAGTGCCATGGTGGCCATCTCGCCCACATGGCCGCCGCTCTCGGTCCCTTCGGCGATCACGGCATCGATGCCCAGCTTCTCCAGATGCTTTGCCAGCACAGCGGCAGCCACCACGGGGATCACCTTGATGCCCGCCGCTTTCCACATGGGAACATATTTGCCCGGGTTGCCTGCGCCGGTGGTGACCACCTGCACGCCTTCCTCCACAACGATCTGGGCAAACTCGTCTGCCTGCGGGTGCATCAGCATGATGTTCACGCCAAAGGGCTTGTCTGTGAGCTGCTTGCACCGGCGGATATTTTCGCGCAGGGTGTCGGCATTCATGCCGCCCGCACCGATGATGCCCAGTGCACCTGCATTGGAGCAGGCTGCGGCAAACTCGCCGGTGGCAATGTTTGCCATGCCGCCCTGGATGATGGGGTATTTTGTGCCTAAAATTTCATTTAAAAGTTTCATAGTTTTATCCTATCGGTAAGCGTCCTCGCCCTCTCAGTCTCGCTCTGCTCGACAGCTCTCCCAAGGGGAGAGCCCTTGGCAGTACGGTAAACTTTTCGGTTTTGCCAAAGGCTCCCACTTTGGGGGAGCTGTCACCGAAGGTGACTGAGAGGGCGAGCCCGTTTGCCGAACATGATTTTCACTCTTTGTATTGCAGGATCGCGCCGCCCCAGGTCAGGCCGCCGCCAAAGCCGATGCAGGCCAGCGGTCTGCCCGGGGTCAACTGCCCGCTCTCGGCCAGCTCGTTGAGGGCGACCGGAATGCTGGCGGCGCTGGTGTTGCCGTGGCGATCCATGTTCTTATAAAATTTTGCCGGGTCGGCCTGCAGAGCCTTGATGCAGTGGTCGATGATGCGGCTGTTGGCCTGATGGCAGACCACCCACGACAGATCGTCGAGGGTCAGCCGGGTCTCGTCCAGCACCGTGTGCAGGCACTTGGGCAGGGCATCCACGGCAAAGCGGAACACCGCCTTGCCGTCCATGGTGATGGGGGCAGAGCCTTCCCGGCTCGGCCCGCCCGCATGGAGGACATCGCTGCCGCGTGCCCCCAGCGTCAACGCAAAGGGGGTATCTGCCAGCCGGAAAATAGCGGCTCCGGCCCCGTCGCCGAACAACACACAGGTGGAGCGGTCGGTGGGGTCCATCAGGCGGGAAAGTGCTTCGCACCCGATGACAAGGGCATACTGCCCGCCCAGAGTCGTCAGCATCCCCCGCGCCACGGCCATGCCATAGAGAAAACCGGAACAGGCCGCGTTGATGTCCAGCGCGGGCCGATTTTCGGGCAGGCCCAGTGCCGCCTGTACCTGACAGGCCACGCTGGGGGTGGCATCCGGGGCAGAAAGGGTCGCGCAGACACAGCAGGCAATGTCCGCCGGGGCAAGGCCGCTGCGGTCAAGGGCCTGCCGCGCGGCCGCAATGGCCAGCGTGGCGGCAGATTCGTCCTCGGTGCACCAGTGCCGGGTGCGGATGCCGGTGCGGCTGGTGATCCATGCGTCACTGGTGTCCACCATGCGGCTCAGCGCGTCATTGGTGATCGTCCGTCCGGGAAGTGCCCCGCCGGTGGCGATCAGCTGTAAACCATTCATGCGTTCCTCGTTTCTCCGATCTGGCGGTACTTTTTATAGCGCTGATCGGCCAGCTGCCGGTCGCTCATGCGGCACAGTTCTTTCAGGTGGGCGCGCAGAGCGGCATCCATGCGCTCAAACAGGGCCGCGTGGCAGCGCTGGGCACCGCCCACCGGCTCCGGGATCACTTCTTCCACGATGCCGCCGCGGTACAGATCCTGCGCCGTCAGCTTCATCATCTCACAGGCCTCGCCGCTGCGGGAGGAGTCCTTCCACAGGATGCTGGCAAAGCCCTCGGGGCTCAGCACGGAGTAGACCGCGTTTTCCAGCATGAGGATGTGGTTGGCCACACCCAGTGCCAGCGCGCCGCCGGAGGAGCCCTCGCCGGTGACCACGGCGATGACCGGTACCGTCAGGCCGCTCATCTCCATCAGATTCCGGGCAATGGCCTCGCCCTGCCCCCGCTCCTCGGCATCCTTGCCGGGGTAAGCGCCCGGCGTGTCGATAAAGGTGATGATGGGGCGGCCGAATTTTTCAGCCTGCTTCATCAGGCGCAGAGCCTTGCGGTAACCCTCCGGCCCCGGCATTCCAAAGTTGCAGGCCAGATTTTCCTCCAGCGTGGAGCCCTTGCGGTGGCCGATGACCGTCACCGGCATCCCGTGGAAACGGGCCACGCCGCCCAGAATGGCCGCGTCCTCCTTGCACTGCCGGTCGCCGCGCTGCTCGAAGAAATCCGTGAACAGGGCAGAGATCGTCTCGTCGATGTGCGGACGCTCCGGGTGACGGGCCAGAAAGACCCGATCCTCGGCAGTCAGCGGGCCGCAGGAGCGCAGAATCTCGTCCTCTTCCACCGCCAGCTCTGCCAGTTCGGACGCATGGGCGGTGATGGCCTCCATGTCACTGCCGCTGCCCTTCAGCGCGGCGATCTGTGCGTCCAGCGGGGCCAGCTGCTCCAAAATATCTTTTATCATTCGTGTTTCCCTCCGGCATGAAGCTGCAGGACCTGGATCAGCGTATCCCGCAGCTGACTGCGGGGCACCACCTGATCTACAAAGCCGTGTTCCATCTGGAATTCGCTGCGCTGGAACCCGGCGGGCAGTTTTTCACCGATGGTCTGCTCAATGACACGGGGGCCGGCAAAGCCGATGAGTGCCCCCGGTTCGGCCAGCATGATATCGCCCAGGCTTGCAAAGCTGGCGGTCACGCCGCCGGTGGTGGGGTGGGTCAGCACGCTGACGTACAGCCCGCCCTTTGCCGAAAAGCGCTGGATGGCGGCGCTGGTCTTGGCCATCTGCATCAGGCTGAAAATGCCCTCCTGCATCCGCGCGCCGCCGCTGGCCGAAAAGATGACCAGAGGCAGGCGCTTGGCGGTGGCGTACTCCACGGCGCGGGTGATCTTCTCGCCCACAGCCGTGCTCATGCTGCCCATAAAGAACCGGCTGTCCAACACGGCTGCCACACAGGCCACGCCGCCAATGCGGCCGACGGCGGTGACAGCAGCCTCGTGCAGGCCGGTCTTGTTCTGGGCGGCGGCAAGCTTTTCCCCGTATCCGGGGAAGTTCAGCACATCCTGCGGATCAAGGTCAGCGTCCAGTTCCCGGAAGCTGCCGTGATCCAGCACCAGACTGAGCCGGTAATACCCGCCAATGGGCATGTGATAGCCGCAGTTGGGGCAGACATACAGGCTTCTGGCCCACAGGGTGCGGGCAGCGCGGCGGCCGCACTGCTTGCACTCCACAAACTGCGGCTCGTGCCAGACAGCTCCGGCATCCCGCTTGGCCTTCAGCTGGAAAGTGCGCTCCCGCATCCGGTTGGGGAGCAGATCTCGGATATCATTCATCGCATGTTTCCTCAGATATGTGCGGTGATGTAGTTGTAGATGTCACCCACGGTCTTGAGCTTTGCCAGCTCCTCGTCCGGGATGGACACACCGCAGGCATCCTCCAGCGCCATGTTCAGCTCCACGGCATCCAGGCTGTCGGCCTCCAGATCCTCGGTCAGGCTGGCCTCCATGGTCACCTTGTCCTCCTCGCAGTTCAGGGTGTCAACAACGATCTTCTTCATTTCTTCAAACGTCATGGTAATATTCTCCTTTGATTGGTTTGTATTTTTATTATCTAAAAAGTTTGAGGCTTCTTGCGAACACGACCATTATATCTGAATCGTCGGATAAGTCAAGAATAATAGCTAAAATATTTTATCTTTTACAATTCTGACACACTTTCCTCCACAGGGGCAGTTCCTCTTTTCCATTGCCCTTTTTCCCAAAACGTGCTAATATGGATTCAGCACTCAGACAAGAAGGAACGAAAGGATGGATCCCATGAAATTCAGCGAAATGAGTTATACCCGCCCGGACATTAATGCCCTGCTGGGCCAGTGCAAGGCGCTGGCCGCCAAGGCCGCCGGGGCTGCCAGCGGCGAGGAGCTGGTGAATGTTTACTACGAGCAGAGCCGCGCCTTTGCCGATTACAGCACCGCCGCACAGCTGGCAAGCATCCACTACACCTGCGACACCCGTGACGCTTATTGGAAGGCCGAGCAGGACTTCTTTGATGCCAACGGTCCCGCCGTGGAGAACGCACGGGTGGAGATCAGCCGGGCATTTCTGGCCAACGCCCATGTGGACGCGCTGACCGAAGCCTTTGGCACCACCTGCGTGGCTGGCATGAAAAATGCCGTGCTGGGCATGGATGACCGCACCGTGGAACTGCAGAAGGAGTACAACGCCCTTGTCAGCCAGTACCAGCAGGTGTACGGCGGCGCACTGGTCGAGTTTGACGGCAAGCAGCTGACCATTCCCCAGCTGGGCCCCTATAAGGAGAACCTGGACCCTGCCGTCCGCCGCGCCGCCTACGAGGCCGAGGCCGCGTATTTCGATGCCCACCGTGACGAGCTGGACGGCCTGTACACTAAGATCGTCAAGAACCTGAACGCACAGGCGCAGATCCTGGGCTACCACGATTACAGCGAGCTTTCCTATGTACGGATGAACCGCATCGGCTACGGCCCTGCCGAGATCCGGAAGTTCCGCGACCAGGTGGCCAGCGATGTGGTGCCTGAGCTGAAAAAGGTGATCGAGCTGCGCTGCAAGCGCACCGGCATCTCCCACCTGACCTTCTCCGACCTGCCTGTGGCGTTTCAGGACGGCAACCCCTCTCCCATCCCCGGCTACGATGCCCGGATGGCCGCTGCCCGCACCATGTACCATGAGTTGAGCCCCGAGACCGCAGAATTCATTGACTTCATGCAGGACAATGAGCTGTTCGACGTGGAGAGCCGCCCCGGCAAGATGTCCGGCGGCTATATGACCAGCCTGCCCACCTACAAGGCCCCCTTTATCTTTGCCAACTGGAACAACACCTCCGCAGACGTGGACGTGCTGACCCACGAGTGCGGCCACGCCTTTGAGGGCTATGTGGCCGAGCGTGACCCCAAGGTCCCCGCAGACCTCGAGTGCCCCGGCATGGAGAGCGCCGAGATCCATTCCATGGCCATGGAGTTCCTGACGGCTCCCTGGCACCATCTGCTCTTTGGCAAGGACACTGAGAAATACGCCCTGCTCCACGCCGAGGACAGCTTCCTCTTCCTGGCCTATGGCTGCATCGTGGACGAGTTCCAGCACAGGATGTACCAGAACCCCGACCTCACCCCGGACGAGCGCAACGCCGTCTGGCTGGAACTGGAGCACAAGTACCGCCCCTGGATCGATTTCGACAACCTGCCCTTCTATGGCCGCGGTGCCGGCTGGCAGCGCCAGCTCCACATCTATGAGTGCCCCTTCTACTATATTGATTACTGCCTGTCCACCATGGCAGCACTGCAGTTCTTCCTGCTGAGCCTCAAGGACCACAAGGATGCCTGGGAGCGCTACCTCAAGCTGGTGCGCCGCGCCGGTCTGGCCAGCTACACGGAGCTGATGCAGACCGCCGGGCTGAAGGTTCCCTTTGAGGATGGCTCGATCAAGGCCATCGCCCAGCAGATGGGCCAGTGGATCGCAGAGCATCAGGTGTAAGGCTTAACCCCCCAGGCTCGCATTCGCTCGCCAGCCCCCCTAGTAGTGGGGCCTTTGGCATATAGGAAAACTCGCAGAGCTTTCCGTAACGCCAGGGCCGCCCCTATTAGGGGCGGTGGCAATGCGAAGCATTGACGGTGGGGTTTACCTCTTGCCAAACCCGCTCTTTTCTATTATTATAGAACCAACAAGATCCCATTGCGGGGTGTGAAAAGGAGCGGTATTGCAATATGGCAGAACAAAAGATCAAGGGTGTCAAAAAGTTTTTTGAGGAGTTCAAGGCCTTTGCCATGCGCGGCAACGTGCTGGATATGGCAGTTGGTGTGGTCGTCGGCTCGGCATTCACGGCAATCGTGAATTCTCTGGTGGGCGATGTCATCAATCCGCTGATCGGTCTGTTCTTCAACAACGATTTCTCTGAAGTTGTTGTCAAGATCGGCGATGTTGATCTGAAGATCGGCTCGTTCATCAGCGCGATCATCAATTTCCTGATCGTTGCCTTTGTGCTGTTCCTGGTGCTGAAGGCCTTCAACGCCGTGTTCAACAAGAAGAAGGAAGAGGCCGAGGAAGCTCCTGCGGAGCCGACCACCAAGGTCTGCCCCTACTGCCAGAGCGAGATCTCCATCAAGGCCGTGCGCTGCCCCCAGTGCACCTCCAAGCTGGAAGGCTTCCCCGAGATCAACGACTGAGTTCCCTGAAAAAGCACAGCGCCCCCGTTCACTGTAAGATCGCAGTGAGCGGGGGCGCTTTCTTGTGAATAGGAGGTCGATTTTATAGCAAATACAGACTATGGATATATCAGGGTTAGCACGCGGGAACAGAATGAAGCGCGCCAGAAACTGGCGCTGCGCGCCTTCGGAATTCCGGAGCAGAACATTTACCTTGATAAGCAGTCCGGCAAGGATTTTGACCGTCCACAGTATCAGGCACTTTTGCGCCGCATCAAAAAAGACGATGTGCTCTATGTCAAAAGCATTGACCGGCTGGGCCGCAATTACGACGAGATTCTGGCGCAGTGGAGGTATCTGACCAAAGACAGGGAGGTGGATATCGTTGTGCTGGACATGCCGCTGCTGGACACCCGACGCGGCAAAGATCTGATGGGAACATTCCTGGGTGATATCGTTTTGCAAGTGCTCTCCTTTGTGGCAGAAAACGAGCGCTCCAATATCCGTCAGCGGCAGGCTGAGGGAATTGCTGCTGCAAAAGCCAGAGGGGTTCGTCTGGGCAGACCGCCAAAGCCGTTGCCGAAGTCGTTTTTTCTGGCGGTCGAACGTTGGAAAAAAGGAGAACTTTCCGGCAAGCAAGCCGCAGAAGCGTGCAGTATGCCTGTGAGCAGCTTTTATTATCGGGCGAAAAAGCAGGAGAAAGAGAAGCCTCTCTAAAAAGGTGTACTTTTCCGCAAGTGGTTATTTTCAGACAAACAATGATTATTATAGCACAGTTTCCTCTAAAATCTACATATATTGAGTGATTTTGCAAGCACTTGCACAGAAGTATCCTCTGTGCCGTGGATTTTAAAAAAGTACACTTTCTTGAAATCCGGAGGAATCTATGCAGTTCAATTCGTTTTTGTTCATCCTGTGCTTTCTGCCCCTTGTCCTACTGGGCTATTTTACGCTGGGGCGTGTCCATCCTGTATGGAACAAACTTGTGCTTATCGGAGCCAGCCTGTTTTTCTATGCGTATGCTGAACCGAGAACACTGCTGCCCCTTGGGCTGAGCCTGCTGGTCAATTATATCTTTTCAAAACTGCTTGAGAGCGAAAAGCTCCGTTGGCGGCGTTTTTTCCTGGCAGTACCGGTCTGCATCAATGCTGCGCTGCTGCTCTATTTTAAGTACCTCAACTTTGCAATCACCAATTACAATGCACTGTTCCATACAGAACATGCCCTGAAAACTCTGCTTCTGCCAGTGGGCATCAGTTTTTTCACGTTCCAACAAATCGCATATCTTGTCTCGGTGTACCGTAAGGAACTGCTCAAAGCAGACTTGATCGATTATCTGGCCTACATCACATATTTTCCCAAGCTGCTGATGGGCCCGCTGATGGAACCGGTGGACTTTGTGGAGCAGCTCAATGATCTTGACCGAAAAAAGATCAACTGGGACAACCTGGCCTGCGGTGTAAAAATTTTCAGCTTCGGCCTGTTCAAGAAGGTCATGCTTGCTGACACCTTTGCTGCAGCTGTCGCATGGGGGTACAGTAACCTTGGCGTGGCCACAGCAATGGACTGGCTTTTGGTGATGCTGTTTTATACGTTTGAGATCTATTTTGATTTCAGCGGTTACAGTGATATGGCTGTTGGTGTTTCCATGATGTTGAACATCGATCTCCCTATCAACTTCGATTCGCCCTACAAAGCGCTGTCTATCCGTGATTTCTGGAAGCGCTGGCATATCTCGCTGACGAAGTTCTTTACGAAATATGTCTATATTCCACTGGGCGGCAGTCGGAAAGGCCTGTTCTTTACATATTTGAACACCATGATCATTTTTGTTATCAGCGGTATATGGCATGGTGCGAACTGGACGTTCCTGCTCTGGGGCATTCTGCATGGCCTGATGATGGTATTTGACCGGATATTCGGAAAGCTGGAGGAAAAGATTTTTGAGCCTGTCCGCTGGGCAGTTTCCTTTTTCTGCGTCAATGTCCTCTGGCTGCTGTTCCGCTCAGATTCCATCGGACAATGGAAGCAGATCATCAAAACGATTGCACAGTTTAACAGCACCTCGATCAGTGAGGGTCTGCTCAACAGCTTTGTTCTACCAGAGGCAGGCTTCCTGACAGATGTGCTCCATATCGGCAGACTGACCAACGGAATGCACGGCTTCTGGATGCTGTTGTTTGTTTTTGGCTCCCTGTTACTCTGCCTTGTTCCTGAAAACAATTATAAGAAACGGATGCAGAACTCTGGTTTTACGATGTTGTTGGCGGCAGTTGCCTTTGTCTGGAGCTTTATCTGCCTGAGTGCGGAATCTGTATTCGTTTATTTCAATTTCTGAGGAGAGGGGAATCTTGCATGAAAGCAAAAACATGGCTGGCCGGATGGGCTGTTCTTGTGGTAGCGGCCCTTGGTCTGATCGGATATGAAGTCTATAAAGTCGATCCTTATTTTCATTATCACAAGCCGGATACCAGCGCCTATTACTATGTGCTGAACAACCAGCGCAGCCAGAATGACGGTATCAGCAAGCACTTTGATTATAACGCCTTGATCACCGGAACCTCTATGACGGAAAATTTCAAGACCTCGGAGCTTGATGAGATCTTCGATGTCCACTCTATCAAGGTTTCCTATTCCGGCGGTTCCTACAAGGAGATGAACGACAACCTGAAAATTGCCCTGCGGCATAACCCGAACCTGAAAACCATTGTCCGCTGCCTGGATATGGGCTTTTTCTTCGATTCCCCGAACCGGATGCGGGAGGATCTGGGCAAATATCCGACCTATCTTTATGACGAAAACCCGTTCAATGATGTCCAATATGTGTATAACAAAGATGTGCTCTTTGGCCGTGTTTATGCCATGATGAGGCAAAATGATGCACCGGGCTTTACCCCGGGCATCACCTCGTTCGATGATTACGCGAGATGGAATCAGTATTATACGTTTGGCATCGACACGGTGGCACCGAACGGTCTTGTCTATACTGTTCCTGCCGAAGAAAAGCATCTGACCGAAGAGGAAAGGCAGACGATCACACAGCAGATCACGCAGAACGTAACTTCATTGGCCGACCAGTACCCGGATGTGGACTTCTACTATTTCTTCTCACCATACAGCATTGCGTGGTGGAACAGCATCACCAATGAAGGAACTCTTTACCGGCAGCTGGAAGCAGAACAGTATATCATTGAACTGATTCTGGAGCATCCGAACATTCATCTGTATTCGTTCAACAATGATACCGCCTTGACCACAGACCTGAACAACTATAAGGATACGATTCACTACGGTGAATGGGTCAACAGTGCCATGCTCCGGTGGATGCACGATGGGGTAGGGCTGCTGACGAAGGAAAATTATCAGGACTATCTCAAGGCAGAGCGTGCATTCTATGCCAACATCACAGAAGAGAATATTACCCGCCTGAATGCGCAGCCTGATTATGCCGACGACAAGACTGCGGAATATCTCATGGAACACAAAGTGAGCAGTATGAAATGACACTCAAATCTTTCTCCGACATGCACAAACTCTATGACCGGAAAGAAAAATTTCCATAAAACGCCAAAAAGCCCTCGGATAAGTCATACCTATACAAGAAAGTTTGAACTTTTCGTGAATTTTCTGTGTTTCGACCATGGACAGGTAGGAACAGTTCTGCTACAATGGGAGCTGTTCTTTCCGCCGGTTCCCACGCGGCGGTTTTTGTTTTTACTATAACACAGGAGGAACTTTCATGTTAGAAAAGATCTTTCACCTGAAAGAAAACCACACCGATGTCAAGACCGAACTCATGGCGGGTGTCACCACCTTTATGACGATGGCCTACATCCTTGCGGTCAACCCCAGCATCCTCTCCGCTTCTGGCATGGATGCCAATGCGGTCCTGATCGCCACCTCGCTGGCATCGTTCGTTGGCACTGCCCTGATGGCTCTGCTGGCCAACTATCCGTTCGCTCTGGCTCCCGGCATGGGCCTGAACGCCTACTTCTCCTACACGGTCGTCCTGACCATGGGTTACAGCTGGCAGCTGGCCCTGATGGCCGTTTTTGTGGAGGGCATCATCTTCATCGTGCTGAGCCTGACCAATGTGCGTGAGGCCATCTTCAACGCCATCCCCATGACCCTGAAGAGCGCTGTCAGCGTGGGCATCGGCCTGTTCGTTGCTTTCGTCGGCCTGCAGAACGCAAAGCTGATCGTGAACAGCGATTCCACCCTTGTCACCTATCAGCACTTCAAGGGCGAGACCTTCCACAGCATCGGCGTGGGTGCGATCCTCGCTCTGGTGGGCGTGCTCATCACCGCCATCCTGCTGGTCAAAAAGGTCAAGGGCGGCATCCTGTACGGCATCCTCATCACCTGGGTGCTGGGCATCCTCTGCGAGCTGACCGGCATCTACATCCCCAACCCCGATGCCGGCATGTACAGCGTCATCCCTACCAGCTTCATCAGCTTCGATTTCTCTGCTCTGGGCAAGACCTTTGGTCAGGTGTTCAAGACCGATTTCTCCGGCGTGGGCATCCTGAACTTCTTCGCCGTGATGTTCTCCTTCCTCTTCGTTGACCTGTTTGATACCCTGGGCACCCTGATCGGTGTTGCTTCCAAGGCCGACATGCTGGATGAGGAGGGCAAGCTGCCCAACATCAAGGGCGCGCTGATGGCCGACTCCATCGCCACCTGCGCCGGTGCCGTGCTGGGCACCTCCACCACCACCACCTTCGTCGAGAGCGCTTCCGGCGTGACCGAGGGCGGCCGCACCGGCCTGACCTCCATGACCACCGGTGTGCTGTTCCTGCTGGCCGTGGTGTTCAGCCCCCTGTTCCTGACCATCCCCAGCTTTGCGACCGCTCCGGCCCTGATCATCGTTGGCTTCTACATGATGGGTTCTGCCCTGAAGATCGAGTTCGACGATCCTGCTGAGGGCATCCCCGCATTCCTGACCATCCTGGCAATGCCCACTGCATACAGCATCTCTGAGGGCATCGCCATCGGTGTCATCTCCTGGACCCTGCTGAATGTCCTCACCGGCAAGGCCAAGGAGAAGAAGATCAGCCCCCTGATGTATGTGCTGACCGTTCTGTTCATCCTGAAATACGTCCTGCTGTAACAGGCATTTGCAGCAAACAGAAAGCCCCGGCTCCGGCCGGGGCTTTCGTGCGTTTATTGGTTCCTGTGCGGGTGGGGCGGGCAGGGTTCAGCCGCCGAACAGCCCGAAAAAGCTGGTGTGCGTCATGCCCAGCACCAGAAACAGAAGAATGAGGGCAAACAGCACCCCAATGATGATGTCCATCTGGTGGACCGTGAGGGGGAATTTGTCGTAGAGCTTTTCCTTGGGGTTGACGAAATTCGGGTCGTTGTTGTCCAGCAGAGTCTTTTTTCTCTCAGCGCTCTGGGCTTTGGCGGCGGCAAGTTCTGCCTGCTCCTTTTCCAGCTGGGCCTCCCGCTGGGCAAGCAGTGCCTCACGGCGGGCCAGCTCTTCCTCCCGCTGGGCCTGGTTCATTTCTGCCATGGTGGTATCCTCCGGCGTTTTTTCTACCAGTATACCATAGAATTGTGACAGAAAAAACTCCTCCCGCAAAAAGCGGCCTTATTCCGCCAGCAGATCCTCCACCACATCCATCAGCTGGGACGGATCGAGCTGGCACGCGGTACAGCGCGCGGCCAGGCGAAGGACCCGCACCGGGTCAACGGAGACATCTGAGATGAACCGCAGTTTTCGGTGTCGTCCGTGAGATGTAGAACACGCGGCGATGCCAAAGGATGTATACGCACCACACGCGGGATGATAAAGTCGTTCCATAACACAATGATACCAAAACACACCAATCACCTCTCTATCAAAATTGTCACGCCGCTTTGAAACGGCTGCGTGAATGCAGGTTCGCTGCCCACAAAATGTTCTGACAAAATTTATATACCATCTCTTGGCATCAAAATAAACAGCCAAAATTTCAAAATTTGGCGGCGTGTTTTGCATGTCCGGTGAAACCGGTGGTGCAGTAAAAATACGAACCGGAAAATGGAAATGAATATTTTTACGGAATATCGTAGAAAATTTTTGGAAAATCAACTTCACGCAGCAACAGATGAAAGAATGTTTCACAGAAAGCCGAAAGCATAAAAGAAAAATCTTTGCCGCAGCTTAACCACTTTTTAGCAGAAAAAGTTGCAAAATTGGTCGTAAGATCGGACTTTCTGGTATATCATTTGTTCGCTGTGCGGATAAGGCGGCTCATTCTGCTTTGCCTCCGCATCGTCTGCCGCAGACCCCGGCACTGCCCTTGTCTGAAATGCTTTCACTCCGGATGCAAACCAGATGAAAAATCCGACGGGCCGTATCACTTGACTTTCCCCTTGCAGGGGAGTATACTCCGGGGCAGTGAAATATTCGGCTATGACGAGAAAGAGTACCCGGAAAGAATGCTGCAGAGAGCTGCCGGATGGTGCAAGGCAGTGCAGGGTGTCCGTGGGAAGATCCTCTCCGAGCTTTCCGGCTGAATGGGCGGCATCTGCGCCCCAGTAAGCGGGAACGGCAGGCCCCCGTTATCACGGGCCGCGCATTGTTGGATGCGCACTGAGGGGCCGGGCTTTGCACCGGCAATAAGAGTGGTACCGCAGAGGATCTACGCCTTTGTCTCTTACAAACCGTAAGGGACAAAGGCGTTTTTGTTTGCGGGAAAGCCATTTTCCGGATGTTTCATTGCCTTTGCATCCGCAAAAATCAGGACCTGGAAAAGGAGAGTTTAACATGAAAACACTGGAAAAAGTAAGCGACTTTGTAGGCAAGTATATGGCTGGCATCGTCATTGTGGTGGCAGCGCTGGCCCTGTTCTTCCCCGGCACATTCAGCGTGGTAAAGACCGCATGGGTCAACACCCTGCTGGGCATCGTTATGTTCGGCATGGGCCTTACCCTGAAGCCGGAGGATTTCAAGGTGGTGTTCAGCCGCCCGAAGGACGTGATCATCGGCTGCATCGCACAGTTCACGCTGATGCCCTTCCTTGCATGGGCGCTGACGCAGGTGTTCCATCTGCCCACTGAGCTGGCCATCGGTGTCATCCTTGTGGGCACCTGCCCCGGCGGCACCTCCTCTAACGTGATGACCTATCTGTCCAAGGGCGATGTTGCACTGTCCGTTGGCATGACTGCTGTTTCCACCGTGCTGGCTCCGTTCCTCACCCCGCTGCTCACTCTGCTGTATGCCGGTCAGCGCGTGGAGGTGAACCCCGTGAATATGTTCCTGTCTATCGTCAAGGTGGTGCTGGTTCCCATCGCACTGGGCTTTGTGGTCAATCACTTCTTCCACGCCTTCACCCAGAATGCCGTCCGTGTGCTGCCGCTGATCTCCACCACTGCTATCGTGCTCATCATCTGCGCCGTTGTGTCCGCAAACTCCGCTAAGATCATGACCAGCGGCCTGCTGATCCTGGCCGTGGTCATCCTGCACAACCTGCTGGGCTATCTCACCGGCTTTGGCGTGGGCAAGCTGCTGAAGCTGGACTCCACCAAGTGCCGTGCAATTTCCATCGAGGTCGGTATGCAGAACTCCGGTCTGGCCACCTCTCTGGCCGCTGCCCACTTTGCACAGTATCCGCTGGCAACCATCCCCGGTGCGGTGTTCTCTGTGTGGCATAACATTTCCGGTGCTGTCCTTGCCAACTTCTTTGCCCGCACTGCAGAGAAGAAGGACTGATGGTTCGTAAGAACCTCGAACGCCCGGAGGCTTCCGTTATAACTTTCAATCTGCTGAACTTATAATAGCAAAGGCAGGATACCACCATCATGGTGATACCCTGCCTTTGCTCATTTACCGTTCGGTTGCTGCGGTAAACTTCAATAAACAAAAAAGTACCCGAACCCTTTTCGTAAAGAATCGGGTTCGGGTACGAACTGTATGGTGGTGAATCGTCACATGGTGATAAGAACATTGATGCAAAGCTCCAGCGCTTTCCGCAAAGAGCCCTTTCCCCAATCTCTCTCATCATGGACATAAACATTCGCAAGGGAATCGGCAGTGTAGAGAATCTGGCCAAAGACTGCACCACGCTTCTGGGCACAGGCGGCCAGTGCAGCACACTCCATTTCAACTGTGGCACAGCCCTCGGATTTGCGATATTCTACCATATCTCGTGTTTCTCGGAAAAAACCATCCGTTGTCCATGTGATACATTTTTGAAACGGAATATTCAACGCACAAAAAGTCTGCTCAATGGCTTTTATTGCGGAAGGCTCCAAATCAACAAACCGAGCGGCTGGAAGATAATGATACGAAGTGCCTTCATCGCGCATCGCCCTGATTGGAATCAAGAATTCGTTTTCGTCCAAATCGGTCAGCACTCCGCAGGAACCGGCTGCAATAATTTTTTTGCATCCGCAGGAGATCAAAAAATCCAGAAGCTGTGCAGCCGCGGCAGCTCCCAGCGGTGCCTGACACAGGCAAAATTCCAGCCCATTTTGATGGACGATATAAACAGGATAGCTTTTTGTAATGGTTTCAAAGTGTTCGGCAATGACTGCATCCATTTCAAATGCGTAATCATCAATCACATCACCCAGAAAACCAAACACACATTTTTCCGGAAGGACGAGCTGCTCTGCGCCATGATTGGGCCTGATGACCTCAATCGAATCAAAATCGTATTCAAGAATGGGAAGATCATGTTTTTGTATCATGGAGAATTTCCTCTTCCTGCAAATTGCTGCACAAAATAAAAATACCCGAACCCTTTTTCACAAAGAATCGGGCTCGGGTACGAACTGTATGGTGGAGCATTGTCCACAGCAGTCGAACCTGAATTTATTCCAGATACTGCGGCAAATTCCAAGCACCGCGCAACACACGGTGGACTTCCACAGTCTTTATTTCATCGTTGACGCGGTAGAACACAAGATACTGGTCAACGACCATCCTACGATAAGCAGGGTCAAGGTGGTAGACCTCGCACATTTTCGGGGTATCGCCTAATTTTGTGATCTTCTCCCGCAGCTCTTTCAGTACACGGCTGGCTGTTTTAGGGTAAAAGCCAGACAGATACCGGGCGATATCGTTCAGGTCCTGCACAGCAAGGGGCAGATATTTGATCTTATACGTCATACTGCTTGCCCAGCGTCTCCCATACGCTTTCGTGGTCTGCCCACTGCGTGTCGGGGTCAGCCGCTTGCTGTTTTGCCTTGGCAAGTGCCTCGGCAACATATCGCTGGTGCAAAAACTCTTCGTACTTGGCGTAGTCCTCAATGTTGATGAGAACGGATTCTCCACGGCCATGATTCGTGATGATCACATGGTCGTGGTCTTTGAGCATCTCCGAAATTTCGGCGTAATGGTTGCGCAGATCCCGGGAAGGGCGAACGAATGTCTGCATCATACGAGACACCTCCTATCGGGATGATTGTATCACAAAATGACTACGAATGCAAGGCGGATGATTCTGACGGTGAGAGCAAGAATCGTCCCGTGGCCACAAATTTTCAATTCTTGAAAATTTTCTGCCCTTCCGGGACTGCACTTCTGCAACGCTTCCGCGTTTTTGAAGTGTTCTTGTTGGGGCGTGCCTGCCCCAAACCCTGCTGTTGAGGTTGCGACAAACTGGAAGTTGTTAATTACAGTCTCAGAACAGCGATCAGTTCTTCGCCGTCCATTTCACCGGTTTCTTCGAAACCGAAAGAGCGATACATCTGACGGGCAACTGCATTATCGGGTTCATATGATAGCCAACAGTATTCCGCTTCTCCACAAGGCATAGATTTTATGAACTCTAATGCAAGGCTGACCGCTTCTTTCCCGTACCCTCTGTTTTGATATGCCTTATCGATCATAAGACGCCACAGATTATAGTTTCCCTTTGCAATTTCAGGTGCATCCGTCCAATAATCATCAACATCAAAACCAATCATCAGGAAGCCTACAGGCTTATCCTCATCATATATACCAAACGGGAATGCATGACCGTTTCCCGTAATTGCAGTATACGCTTCAATGATGCTGATCTCATTGGTGGCAACGAAGTTCTTCTGCGATTCCGATACCGTCAGTTTCAGGATATCCCAGACATTATTACCATTTACTTTTTCTAAATGAAGCATATATCTTTACCTCGCTAAATTCCGATTTGTTGAGCCGAGTATATCACACCCGCCAAGGAAAGAACACCCCTATATGTCAGAGCTTGCCCTTTTTCCTGCATACGCAGCGATTCCCCCCAAACGCACCATATAGCACAAAAGGCAGGATACCACCGCCATGGTGATACCCTGCCTTTGCTCATTTACCGTTCGGTTGCTGCGGTAAACTTCAATAAACAAAAAAGTACCCGAACCCTTTTTCGTAAAGAATCGGGTTCGGGTACGAACTGTATGGTGGAGAATTAGGGACTCGAACCCCAGACCCCCTGCGTGTGATGCAGGTGCTCTAACCAGCTGAGCTAATCCTCCGAATCGGAACAAGAGAATTATACCACAACCGAAGTGGATTGGCAAGCCCTAATTTTGATTTTTTCGCAATTTTTTCCCACTGCGAGGCAGTTGCTCTTTTGCGCAAAATGGTGTATACTGAAATTGCGCATTCCAGCGCAAAAAGAGAGGTTTTTTCAATGCTGACACTTCGTGGGATCATTACCATTCTGGTGCTGGCAGGGCTGTTTGCCCTGGCAGTGGTCTGGATCTCCAAGCAGGGCGGCTGGAAAGGCGAAGGCTGCGGCGGCAACTGTGCCTCCTGCCACCAGCACTGCGATACTCCGGAAAAGAAAACGCGCTGACTGCAATGCCCCCGGATGGCTGTCCGGGGGCATTTTGCGTCACAGGGCACCGTAGCGGGCGGCAAAAACGGCTACGGTGCTCAGCAGATCGAGCTGAGCTTTCTGGTAGGTGGTGCGTCCGATGCAGAGCCGCTCCAGCACGTCTTCCTCCTTGCGGCGCTCCAGGTAGCGCAGCTGGAGCAGGCCTGCACGGATGGGGTCAGCGGTGCGGTAATACTCCTGCGTCTGCTGGATGGCCCGGGCCCAGCCCCAATTGGCCGGGCTGCGGGCCCACTGGCGGGTACCGTAGTTCTGCAGGGCCTCCCGGGTCTTTCTGCGCTGTTCAGCGGTCATCACGCCGCCCCCTTTCTTTGGCACATTCGGGTGCCCGGGCCAAAGAAGCAGGCATCCCGCTGCTCCATGGTCAGCCCCAGCATGGCAGAAAGACGGTCGGCTTCGCTGACTTTGAAATCGCTCTCGTCGTTCAGCTTCTGATGCAGGGCGCTGCTGCTGATGCCCAGCACCCGTGCCACATGGCCCAGCTTGAGGCCCTGGCTTTCAATGTAGGCGCGGATCTGTGTGGTATTTGTCATCAAAGGTTCTCCTTTCATCTGGATCTCTGCGCGTCGTTTCACAATCTTTGGTTGTATTATAGTTCGATGTTGATTTTTTGTCAACTATTTTACCAAAATCGCGCGAAAATCGTTGATTTTTAAGAACTTTTCTGATATACTCACGGCAGAACATTCTTTTTCAGGAAAAGCGAGGTCTCTGCCATGTCAGAACTTTCCCGCCGTATCTTACAGCGTCGGCTCGAGCTGGGGCTCTCTCAGGAAGAGCTTGCCCAGCGGATGGGCTACCGTTCCAAATCCTCCATCACCAAGCTGGAAAAAGGGGTCAACGACATCCCGCAGTCCAAGGTGGAGGAGTTTGCCGCTGCATTGGAGACCACCCCCGCATGGCTGATGGGGCTGGAAAACACTGCGTTTGTCCCGCCGGGGTTTGAGCCCCTGCCCGAAATGGTGCGGGTACCGCTGGTGGGCAGCATTGCCTGCGGCTCCCCCATCACCGCCGAACAGAACATCGAATGCTACATCGGCGTTCCTGCCGCATGGCACGCCGACTTTGCCCTGACCTGCCACGGCAGCAGCATGGCCCCCACCATCTGCGATGGTGACATCGTCTGCATCCGCTGCCAGCCCGAGGTGGAGCAGGGCGAGATCGCCGCCGTGCGGATCGGCGACGAGGCCACCTTAAAGCATTTTCACCGGCAGGGCGACACCGTTATGCTTCTGGCCGACAACGCCGCCGTCTGCCCGCCCATGATCTATGCCGGGCCACAGTTGAACGAGATCCAGATTGAGGGCAGAGCCGTGGGCTTCTGCAGAGGTTTATAATATGAGCAACGAAACCATGACCCTGAAGGTCATCGCACACATCCACACCGCCTTCCCCACCAAGTTCGGCATCCCCCGACAGAGCGGGCTGGTGGACGGCCTGCGGGGCGAGATCATCTTCACCCCGGAATACCGCAACGCCGATGCCCTGCGCGGGCTGGAGGATTTCAGCCACATCTGGCTGGTGTGGCAGTTCTCCGGCGCGGTGCGGGAGAACTGGTCTCCCACCGTCCGGCCCCCGCGCCTGGGCGGCAACACCCGGATGGGCGTGTTTGCCACCCGCTCCCCCTTCCGGCCCAATCCGCTGGGCCTTTCCAGCGTCAGGCTGGAGGCCATCGAGCACCGCCCCGAGGTGGGCCCGGTGCTCATCGTGCGGGGCGCAGACCTGATGGACGGCACCCCCATCTACGACATCAAGCCCTACATCCCCTACGCCGACTGTCACCCGGATGCAGCGGCAGGCTTCACGGCACAGACCCAGACGCACAGGCTGCGGGTCGAATGCCCGCCGGAGCTGTGGGAAGCCGTACCCGCTGCCGAGCGGGACGGCCTGCGGGGCGTGCTGGAAAACGACCCCCGCCCCTCCTACCAGCACGACCCGGAGCGGGTATACGGAATGGAATTTTCGGGATTGGAAGTCCATTTTGTCGTAGATGGTGCTGTTCTGACCGTGACCGGCATCACCCGCCGCTGAGAGGTGCCGCCGTGGAACTGCGTACCATCAACACCTTTTTGCATATTGCGGAGCTGCACAGCTTTTCCCGTGCGGCACGGGAGCTGGGGTATTCCCAGTCGGCAGTCTCCGCGCAGGTGGCCCAGCTGGAAGCCGAATTGGAAACGCCGCTCTTCGACCGGGTGGGCAAAACGGTCCGCCTGACCGATGCCGGGCAGACCTTTCTGACCTATGCCCGCTCCCTGCTGGCCACAGCCGAGCAGGCCAAAGCGGCCCTGCAGCCTGCCCGGCAGGTCAGCGGCACCCTGCGGGTGGCACTGGCAGATTCGGTCTGCAGCACTTTTCTGCCCGACCTGCTGCAGCGGTATCACGCCCTCTGCCCACAGGTGGAGCTGGTGCTCCGCACCGCCACCGACGATGAGATGCTCCAGATGCTGGGCTCCAATCAGATCGATCTGGCTTACACGCTGGACAAGCCGCTGCTGCAGCCCAGCTTCGTGCTGGCCGTGGATGAGCCGGAGCCAATCTGCGTGGTGGCCCCCGCCGGGCACCCATTGGCCGGGCAGGCGGAAGTCACGCTTCAGGAACTGGCCGGGCAGGAGTTTCTGCTGACTGAGCGGGGCATGAGCTACCGCGATGCCCTCGACCAGTGCATGGCAGCGCAGGGGCTGGCCATCAAGCCCTTTCTCGAGCTGGGCAGTGCTTCCCTGCTCTGCCAGATGGTCGAGCACGGCATGGGGCTTTCCTTCCTGCCCGAGTACATCGTACAGAATGCCCTCGCCGCCGGAACGCTGGCCCGCCTGAATGTCCCCGCCTGCCGCGTGGAGATGCGGCGGCAGCTGTTCTACCACAGGGATAAATGGCTCACCCCCCAGATGAAAGCATTCATCACGCTGGTGCAGAAATAAAGATAACGATAAAAAAACAAGCCTTTCCGCTGGTGTCACACTGCGAGGTGCACCATACGGAAAGGCTTGTTATTTACATTATTTTTTCAACAGGTCGGAAAGGCACTGCACCGTCCGGCCATGGTAGCCGGTGACGGTCTCGGCGTGGAGCAGGCTGCTCAGGACGCTTTCCTCCACACACTCGGCCACCGCCCGGAACAGCGGGTTGATGGCATCATCGTGGAGCATCTCCATGGGCAGGAGGGCTTTGTCCGAGTAATGCGGCATCCGGTTGGCCGTGGTAAAGGCCAGAACGATCTCACCCGAACCGTTGCCGCAGGCACTGCCGGTGCGGGAAAGCCCCACCAGCGCCCGGTGGCAGAGCCGCCGCAGCTGGCGCTCACTCAGGGGGATATCTGTTGCCAGCACCGTGATGATGGAGCCCTTGTCCTCATGGGGCGGGATGCGGGCCTCCAACAGCTCGTGGATGGGTGTGCCCGCCACGATGAGGTCATCGAAGGTGGCGTGATTGGAGAGCACCAGTGCCCCGATGGTGTAAGACTTACCGTCCAGCTCCACCAGCCGGGAGGCGGAACCGATGCCGCCTTTCAGCCCGTGGCAGCGCATTCCGCGTCCGGCACCCACTGCACCCTCGGCGAAATCTGCTTTACAGTCTGCCAGAGCGGCAGCCACATGCGCCTCAGTGACATGCAGGCCCCGGATATCGTTCAGGCCGCAGTCGTTGCACTCGCAGACGACCGGGTTCACACTGCCGGTGGTCTCGCAGATATCGGGGTTGCGCTCCAGCATATATTTGACCAGCGCCGTCTCCACGGTGCCCACACTCAGGGTGTTGGTAAACAGGATGGGGGTCTCCAGCGTGCCCAGCTCATCAATCTGGACAAGGCCGGTGGTCTTGCCGAAGCCGTTGATGACATGGCAGGCCGCCAGCACCTTATCATGGAACACATCCCCGGGGTGAGGCAGCAGCGCAGTCACGCCGGTCTGGATATCGCCATCCGCCAGTGTGCAATGGCCCACTGTCACGCCCGGCACATCACTGATCTTATTGCGTTCCCCGTGGGGCAGATGTCCCACCCGGAAGCCCCATTCATTCTTATCGATTCCCATAAATACCTCTCCGTTATTGCTTTCCAATACCGCCCCTCCTGATAGGAGAGGCAGAAAAACAGTCGTGCGTAAACCTGGCTTCCCCATGGGGGAACTGCCGCAGGCGGCTGAGCGGGTTCACCCCTCAGAGTGCTTCACGCGCTGCATCTCTCCCAGATCATAGGGGGTGTTCTGGTAGACGTAGTAGTTCAGCCAGTTTTCATACAGCAGATGGGCGTGTGCGCGCCAGCGGAAGAGCGGCGGCTGGCTGGGGTCATCGTTGGGGTAGTAGTTTTTGGGCACTGCAATGGGCAGACCCTTGGCAACATCCCGCTTATACTCCGCATCCAGCGTGTATTTGTCGTACTCCGGGTGGCCGATGACAAAGATCTGCCGGCCGTTCTCGGTGCTCATCAGGAAAGGCCCTGCCTCATCGCTCTCGGCAAGGATGCGCAGCGCACTGCAGTGGTCGATATCTTCCCGGCTCATGGCGGTGTGGCGGCTGTGGGGGGCATAGAACACCTCATCAAAGCCGCGCACCAGCGGGTTGGAGGGCCGGATGACCCGGTGCTCGAACACGCCGAACATCTTGGCAGGCAGCAGCTCCTTGCGGATGCCGTAGTGGTAGTACAGGCCCGCCTGCGCACCCCAGCAGACATGCAGGGTGGAATAGACGTTCGTCTCGCTGAAATCCATGATCTCGCACAGCTCCGGCCAGTAATCCACCTGCTCAAAGTCCATGGTCTCCACCGGAGCGCCAGTGATGATCATGCCGTCGTAGCGGTTATGCTTCACCTCGTCAAAGGTCTTATAAAAGGCCTCCAGATGGGCCGCGGAGACGTGCGTTGCCTCATGGCTCACCGTCTGCAGCAGGGTCATGTGCACCTGCAGCGGCGTGTTGGCCAGCAGCCGGGCAATCTGGGTCTCGGTGGCGATCTTGGTGGGCATCAGGTTCAGGATCAGGATCTCCAGCGGGCGGATATGCTGGGACGCTGCCCGCTCCCGGTGCATGACAAAGACGTTTTCCTCGTACAGGGCATCGTAGGCGGGGAGCGTTTTCGGGATGATGAGGGGCATAGATGGTTACTCCTTTAGATGGATTGCCCTCTCCGTCATTGCTCTGCAATGCCACCTCCCCCAAAGGGGGAGGCAGCGCATCTCCCAGGTTCAGCATCTGCTGACCATGGGCCGCAATTGGCTCTCCCCTTGGGAGAGCTGTCACCGCAGGTGACTGAGAGGGCGAGACCGTTAAATCTTATCCAAAGCCTGTGCGATATCTGCGATCAGATCCTCAGCACTTTCCAGACCGCAGCTCATGCGCACCAGCTCTGCGGGCACACCGGCGGCTTTCAGCTGCTCATCGTTCATCTGGCGGTGGGTGCTGGAAGCCGGATTCAGGCAGCAGGTGCGGGCATCGGCCACATGGGTCTCAATGGCGGCCAGCTTGAGCTCCTTCATAAAAATGCTGGCGGCTTCGCGGCCGCCGGCCAGACCAAAGCTGACCACGCCGCAGCTGCCATTGGGCAGATACTTTTCAGCCAGTGCGTGGTAGGGGCTGGACTCCAGGCCGCAGTAATTCACATAGGCCACCTTGGGATGGCTTTCGAGGAACTTTGCCACAGCCATGCCGTTGGCGCAGTGGCGCTGCATCCTGACATGCAGGCTTTCCAGGCCGAGGTTCAGCATATAGGCATTCATCGGGGACTGCATGGAGCCGAAGTCCCGCATCAGCTGAGCTGTTGCCTTGGTGATAAAGGCACCCTCTTTGCCGAAGCGTTCGGCGTAGGTGATGCCGTGGTAGCTGTCGTCCGGGGTGCACAGGCCGGGGAACTTCTCGGCGTGGGCCATCCAGTCGAACTTGCCGCCGTCCACGATGGCACCGCCCAGCACAGCGCCGTGGCCGTCCATATACTTGGTGGTGGAGTGAGTCACGATATCCGCGCCCCACTCAAAGGGGCGGCAGTTGACCGGCGTGGGGAAGGTGTTGTCCACGATCAGGGGCACGCCGTGGGCGTGAGCAGCCTTGGCAAATTTCTCGATATCCAGCACGGTCAGGGCGGGGTTGGCAATGGTCTCGCCGAACACTACCTTGGTGTTGGGCTGGAAGGCAGCGTTCAGCTCCTCCTCGGTGCACAGCGGGTCCACAAAGGTGGCCTCAATGCCCATCTTCTTCATGGTGACGGAGATGAGGTTGAAGGTGCCGCCGTAGATGGTGCTGGATGCCACGATATGGTCACCGGCCTCGCAGAGGTTGAACAGGGCAAAGAAGTTGGCTGCCTGACCGCTGGAGGTCAGCATGGCGGCGGTGCCGCCCTCCAGCTCGCAGATCTTCTTGGCCACAAGGTCACAGGTGGGGTTCTGCAGGCGGGAGTAGAAGTAGCCGTCGGCTTCCAGGTCGAACAGCTTGCCCATATCCTCGCTGGTGGCATATTTGAAGGTGGTGGACTGGATGATGGGGATCTGGCGGGGCTCGCCATTGCCGGGCGTATAACCGCCCTGCACACAGATGGTATCACGGTTCATTGCAACATACTCCTTTACTGGGTTTGTCCGAATAGTACAATTCCCCGCAGGAGCACATGCCTCCGGCGGGGAATTGAAACGTTGAATTTTACTTCCCGTCCGGGGCGAAATGAGGAGAGAACTCCTTCCGTCAAAGAGGGAGGCTTTAAGGCTCCCTCTCCGAGGGAGCTGGCGCACGAAGTGCGACTGAAGGAGTTACTTCCTCAGCCTCTTATCGCTTCTGGCGGCCCAGAAGGTGCCAACGGTCTGGAAGATCTGCACCAGCAGCACCAGCAGGATGACGCAGACGATCATAATGTTGGTCTGATAGCGGTAGTAGCCGTAGGAAAGGGCGATCTTGCCCAGGCCGCCGCCGCCAATGACACCGGACATGGCCGAGTAGCCCAGAATGGTGGTCAAAGCTGTGGTCATGCTGGAGATCAGGCCGGGCAGGCACTCGGGGATCATTACCTTGGTGATGATCTGGAACGGGGTCGCGCCCATGCTCTGGGCGGCTTCCACCACACCCTCATCCAACTCGCGCAGGCTGGTCTCCACCAGACGCGCCACAAACGGGAAGGCCGCGACCACCAGCGGGACGATGGTGGCCTTGGTGCCTACGGTGGTGCCCACGATGATACGGGTCAGCGGAAAAACGCAGATCATCAAGATCAGGAAAGGCACACTGCGCAGGATATTGATGATGATATTCAGCAGGTGCATCAGCCAGCCGGGCAGGGGCAAAATGCCGTCCTTATCACCGGCCACCAGCAGCACGCCCAGCGGCAGGCCGATGACCAGAGAGAACGCGGTGGAGAGCAACGTCACATAGAAGGTCTCCCAGATGGCAAAGCCATAATCTGCAATGGTCATTCTCCAGTCACCTCCTCCACCGTAATGCCGGGCTGTGCCCGCATGTAGGCAGCAGCCTGTTTTGCTTCGTCCAGGTCAGCGGGCAGCTTGAGCAGCATGGAGCCGTAGCACTGGCCGCTCAGGTCGCGGGTATCGGCGCTGAGCACCGACACCAGAATGCCCTTTTCGGCGGCAAGGCTTGCCACCAGCGGTTTTGCGGCGGAAGAACCGTTGAAGGTCACACGCACCACATGATCGTCCGGCGCAAAGCTGGACAGGTCGCGGGCTGCGCTGCCGCCGTTGGGAGCCACCAGACGCTTTGCCGCGGCGGTCTTGGGGTTGGCGAAGATCTCCTTCACCTCGCCCTGTTCCACCACAACGCCGCCGTCCAGAATGGCAACGTGATCGCAGATCTCCTCCACAACGCTCATCTGATGGGTGATGACCACCACCGTGATGCCCAGCTTCCGGTTGATGTCCTTGATCAGGGTCAGGATAGAGTGGGTGGTGTTGGGGTCCAGCGCGCTGGTGGCCTCATCGCAGAGCAGGACCTTGGGGTCAGTTGCCAGTGCGCGGGCAATGGCAATGCGCTGCTTCTGGCCGCCGGAGAGCTGGGCCGGGTAGGCGTTGGCCTTATCGGGCAGGCCCACCATTTCCAGCAGTTCCTTGGCGCGCTTTTCGGCTTCCTCTTTCTTCACACCTGCCAGCTCCATGGGGAAGCAGATGTTCTTCAGGCAGCTGCGCTGCATCAGCAGGTTGAACTGCTGGAAGATCATCGTGATCTCCCGGCGGCGCTGACGCAGCTGGGCAGGCGTGAGCTTTTCCATCTCCACGCCGTCAATGACCACGCTGCCCTCGGTGGGGCGCTCCAGCAGGTTGATGCAGCGCACCAGCGTGGATTTGCCCGCGCCGGACATGCCGATGATGCCGTAAATCGAGCCATCCGGGATGGTCAGGTTGATGTCCTTCAGCGCATTCACTGCGCCGTCCTTCATCTGGAAGGTCTTGGAAAGGTGTTTGATCTCGATCACAGAAATTGCTCCTTGCTGTTGAATAAGCTCCTTCAGTCAAATCCTTACGGATTTGCCAGCTCCCTCATAGAGGGAGCCTGAAACAGAACGGTCAGGCAAAGGCCCCCTCCCCGAGGGGGCTGTCACCGCAAGGTGACTGGGGGAGTTCGCTTAACCCTCGATCGGGCTCAGGTCACTCTGCTTGCCGCCGTAGATGCCCATGGGCTCAACGTGGATACCGGCAACGGAGACCAGGTGGGTGCCCTTCTCCTCATTGAAGTTGTCCAGGTAGGGCTGATGCTGGAAGTAGTTGGTATCGCACTGGCCATCCTCAACGATGGTGTTGGGGATCACATAGTCATCGTACTCCTGGATGTCCAGCGTAATGCCCTTGTCGGCCAGGATCTGCTTGCAGACCTCCAGGATCTCGCAGTGGGGAGCGGGGGTGGCAGCGCAGCTGACAGTCTCACCGTTCAGTGCGTCATAATCGATGGAAGGATCATAGCCGTCGGTGGGGTCTTCCACAACGGAGACCACAGCGCCGCCGTAGCTCTCGGTCATAAAGTCCTTGACCTGCTGGCTCTGCAGGGCAGCGACCAGAGCCTTGATCTTGGGCTCCTCCTCATTGCCTTCCTTGCAGACCAGAACGTTGACGTAGGCAGAGGTGCCATCCTCCATGGCCAGAGCGTCGGTCATGGGGTCCAGACCGGCGGAGATGGCGTAGTTGGAGTTGATGACAGCGTAGTCCTCATCCTGCAGGACGTTGGGCACCTGAGCAGCCTCGACCTCGTCCACATTGACGTTCAGGGGGTTTTCTTCGATGTCGTTCTTGGTGGCGGTCAGGCCTGCATCTGCCTTCAGCTTGAAGAAGCCGTTCTTCTCCAGCAGGGTCAGAGCGCGGGCCTCGTTGGTGGTATCGTTGGGAACAGCGACCTTGATCTTGTCCAGCTTGGCAGCGGTGGAGGCAGCCTCAGAGGATGCAGCGCCGGAAGCGGCGGAGCTTGCGGTGGAGGAAGAGCCGCCGCAGGCGGTCAGGGCAGCGGCAGCAGCGGCCACGCCGGAAACTTTCAGAAAATTACGACGAGTGATCTTAGACATTTTGTTTTCCCTCTCTACTTTTACAAAAATGTTTTTGTGCGGTGCGGCACAATCCGCACCCTTTGCACCGGAAGCAAAATAAAAAACGCTTCCGTCCTCAGCGGGCATACACCCACAAGGACGAAAGCGTAAAACTTCCGTGGTACCACCTTGGTTTACTGTCCCCTCACAGAGACAGCCTCACTGCTGCGGCGTTTTGCAACGCGACAACCGGACGCTGTAACGGGCGCTCCCGTCGCAGGCTTAGCACTCTTGCACTTCGCCCCCGCGGCTCCGAGACCATTTTCAGTTCCCTGTTTCCTGCCCTTTTCCACCGCCCGGGCTCTCTGGAAGGATCAATGCGAAAACCTACTCTTCTCTTCACAGCCATTTTTGTGATATTGCATACATAATACCCCACTCTTCCGGGTTTGTCAACCCTTTCAACGAAGTTTTTCAGTAGGGAATTGCCTGCTTACTGCCGGCCGGCATCCTGCTCCGTGCTGTACAGCACCATCAGGTGGTTGGCACTGGCTTCCAGCTGAGATTTTGCCTGACGGAGGTTCGCCTCCTCGGTCTCGTTCATCTTTTCGGGCTTATCCTTGCGCAGGCAGCGGCGCAGGCTGGCAAGGTCGTTCTTGACTCGGTTCTTCTCGTCCTTGTCCAGCTCCTTTTTGCACTTGGAGAGGGCTTCATCCACCTTGTAAGCCAGCATCTCGGCCTGGTTGTGGAGCTCCAGCCGCTCCCTGCGGCGGGTATCCTCCTCCTCGTAGGCGGCGGCATCGGCCATGGCGCGCTGGATCTCGTTCTCAGAAAGATTGGTGCTGCCAGTGATGGTGATGTTCTGCTCCCGGCCGGTGCCCAGATCCTTTGCAGACACCTTGACCACGCCGTTCACATCAATGTCAAAGGTGACCTCGATCTGGGGCTTGGAGGAGAAGCCGGAGCGGATGCCGGTGAGCTTGAATTTGCCCAGGCTCTTGTTGTCGCGGGCAAAGTGGCGCTCGCCCTGCAGCACGTTGATCTCCACGCTGGTCTGCATGGGGCGGGCCGTGGTAAAGATCTGGCTCTTGCGGGTGGGGATCATACTGTTGCGGGTGATGAGGGGGGTGGCCACGCCGCCCAGCGTCTCAATGGACAGCGTCAGCGGGGTGACATCCATCAGCACAAGGCCCTGCGCGGCCGCGCCGGTGGCACCGGCCAGCTTTCCGCCGCCCTGCAGCAGGCCGCCCTGCACGGCGGCACCCATGGCCACGCATTCATCGGGATTCAGGGTGTGGCTGGGCTCACAGCCCAGCAGCTCCCGGACCTGCCGCTCCACAGCGGGCATCCGGGTACTGCCGCCCACCAGCAGGACTTTGCCCAGCTGGCTGGCGGAAAGCCCGGCATCCCGCAGGGCGTTCTGCACCGGCTGAACGGTGCGGGCCAGCAGGTCACCGGTCATCATCTCAAACTGGGGGCGGCCCAGGCTCAGATCCAGATGGTGAGGGCCATCCTTGCCCACCGCGATAAACGGCAGGTTCAGCTGGGCGGAAAGCGCGCTGGAAAGCTCCTTCTTGGCCTTTTCCGCTTCCTCCTTCAGGCGGCCCATGGCGGCGGGGTCCTTGGTCAGATCGATGCGGTCAGACCTGCGGAACTCCGCCACAGCCCACTCAACGATGCGCTCGTCAAAGTCATCGCCGCCCAGATGGGTATCGCCGCCGGTGGCCAGCACCGTAAAGGTGCCGTCCTCGATCTCAATGATCGAAACATCAAAGGTGCCGCCGCCCAGATCGTAGACCAGGATCTTCTGGGGGGCTTCGTTGTCCAGGCCGTAAGCCACCGCGGCGGCGGTGGGCTCGTTGATGATGCGCAGAACATTCAGGCCCGCAATGCGGCCCGCGTCCTGAGTGGCCTTGCGCTGGCTGTCGTCAAAATAGGCAGGCACCGTGATGACGGCCTCGGTCACAGGCTCGCCCAGATAGCTCTCGGCATCGCGGCGGATCTTGGTCAGGATCATGGCGCTGATCTCCTGCGGGGTCAGGTCTCTGCCATCGATATGCACTCGGTGATCAGAACCCATGTACCGCTTGATGCTGGACACCGTGCGGCCGGAGTTTGTGGCGATCTGGCGCTTTGCCGCGCCGCCCACCAGACGCTCGCCATCCTTGGTAAAGGCCACCACGCTGGGGGTGGTGCGCTCGCCTTCGGCGTTGGTGATGACCACAGGCTTGCCGCCCTCCACCACCGCCACGCAGGAGTTGGTGGTACCAAGGTCGATTCCGATCACTTTGCTCATAGTGCTTGTCCTCTTTTCTTCGGCGCAGAATATTTCCTTGAATATCTTACCGGTTTCCTATGACGATTTCTTAGAACAAATGTAAAGAAACTGTGTTTCAGGCGTTTTTATCGTCGGCCAGCAGCTGATCGGTCAGCAGTTCAGCCTCCCGCAGCCAGTCGGCAGCATCCGTTTCACCCTCAGCCTGCAGGATCCGAAAGCCCTGCACGGCTTCAGCCACCTGCAGCAGCGCCTTTTTGCGGGAGAGGTACTGGGTCTCGTACTGGGCAAGACGCAGGCAGACCTGCGGGGTGTAGGCGATGTCCGGCACCTCCCGGGCAGCGCTCTGGGCGCGGCGGTAGTATTGCAGGGTCTCCGCCATCTCCCCGCCCGATGCGGCACAGTCATCTCCCAGGGCGATCATGGCCTGCACCTCCCCGGCCTGTGCGGCCTTTTTCCACATCCGCCGGGCCTGGGTCTTATTCTTCCGGGTACCCCGGCCATAATACAGGCAGTCCCCCAGGGCAGAAAGCGCCTCTGCGCTGCCCGCCTCGGCGGCGGCAGTGTAGCGTGCTACCGCTTCCTGCCAATCCCCGGCCCGGGCGGCGGCGTGCCCGGCTTCCAGCTCCTGAGCGCCGGGGTTGTCGCTTCCCCGCTCCGATTTCAGCAGCCCGCTGAGCAGGGAGACATCCAGCGTGGCAGAACTTGTCCACGGGTCCAGCACCACACCATCGATGCCGTCCGTTTCCAGTGCATACTCCATGGCGCTGCGCAGGCCGCGCTCCACCATGGGGCGGGTTGCGCTGGCTTTTTCCGCCTCGGCGTTCTTTACCGAGGTGAACAGCGGCAGATAGTTCCGCTCTTTCCGGGTGTGGAGCAGCCAGGGCGGCAGGCCCTCGGCCCGCTCCTCCGGGATGGGCAGGTGTGCCCAGGGTGCGGCCCCGCTCTGGGGGTCCACCGCCGCATCCAGCGGCACCAGCACCTTGGTCTGCAATTCCAGCGCATAGTTCAGGGCGTTCATCAGGCTCCAGAAATGTTCCTCGCTCTGTTCCCGGTACAGCCGCGCCACGGCCTCCTCCACAAACGGGCAGCCTGTGCCCACCGGCCCGTACTGCGGCGCAGTCCGCTTTTTTCCGCTGCCCACCGGCCGGAAGCGCCGACCGCCCATGTTGTATGCCATTTATCTCACCCTTCTTTTTCGTCAATAGGATAAGTATAGCAGGAATCCGCAAATTTCACAATATTTTCCCGCAGGCAGGCCGCACGCAAAAACAGCAGGCGGCTGCACATGGCCGTCTGCTGTCAGGTTCATTCATCTGCCGCATCATCTGCGCCATCCAGATAGTTCTCGATGCTGCCGATGCTGTACCGGTTCTCGTTGGCTTTCACGCTCCGTGCACTGGCATCGTAGCAGGCTTCCAGAATGGGCATCACTGGCTGCTGGCCCTCCGGGTCGGTCAGATGTCCGATGGCCCGGGCCTCATAGTAGTTGTCGATGATCTGGTTCACGATCCGTTTGCGGTCACGGAGCGGAGTCTGCAGGTTGGCCAGCAGCTCCTGCCGGATGCCGCAGCTGTTGCTGCCGTGGTCGCCGAACAGGATGTAATACTCCTGCTCGATCTCCAGCGGTGCAGCCTGATGCAGATAATAATCCGCCAGTGTCCTCCGCTTCTTTTCGGTGCTGAAGCCCTTGATATCCTCCGTGCCGCGCGGAAAGAGTTTCGGATGCCGGATCCACATTTCATAGGGCCCCACCGGCAGGTGCAGAGTATCGAATACATCCAGAAAATCCTCCAGCGCAATGCGGATCTCGCCCCGCTCCCATTTCTGAATGGTGCGCTTGTCCCGCCCCAGCATATCCGCAAGCTCCTGCTGAGATCTGCCCGCCACGTTCCGGGCAAAGGCAATGGCTTCCCCGATTCGGTTCCGGTAGTTGGACATATTCTTTCCCTCCTGACACACACTTGTACACCAGGCATTCCAACGTCTGGCGACATAAAATACTTTCCTCTGATAAAAGGATAATGGTTTGTCCCGCCTTCTGTCAAGAGTTGCAAATTCAATCACTTCACGTCAAATTTTCGTTAAATGTGTCATTCAAGCCGGGTAGCCGCCTTTTTTACAGAGATTTCGCCGCTCCGTGGGGCATCCGCCCCCTGTCTTAAACAACGTTCGGGCCATTTTGTCCTTTTTCACCTGCCGGAGGCGGCCGGATGTGTCAGGCACACCACAACACGCAACGCAAAATATTTTTTGCAAAAAATTCCTCTTCGGCAAGTTTTTCCCAGCGCATCTGTTTCCATACACGCAAAAACCGCCCATAGCCGTCAAAAACAGCCATGGGCGGGTGCTTTTTCTTTATGCCAGTTTATTCAGCCTTACGGCAACGTAGGGATCCGGGAGCTTGAGCTCGTCAGCAAGGTCGGCTTCAGATTCGTACTTCTCCGCCGCCATGCCCACCACAACGCTGCACACGTCAAAGCGTCCGGCGGGCGAAAGAGCCGTGACCTTGGCTTCTCCATCGGCAATGGCGGTCACCACGCCGTCCGCATCCACGGTAACGACACCGGGGTTGCTGCTGACCCATGTAATGGGCACACTGCCGCCGCCTTCCACCGCAACGGTGGCCGTCAGACGTTCCTGGGTGCCCACGGTGCGGAGCAGCAGGTCACTCTTGTTCAAGGTCACCTTGCCGATATCCGAAGTCACCGTGACGCTGCACCGCAAAGCCTGGCCGTTGGAGACCATTGCCGTGATGGTGGTGGTGCCCGCCGCCTGAGCCGTGACAAGGCCCTTGTCGCTGACTGTGGCAACCTCGGGGTTGCTGCTCATCCACTGGTAGACATAGAGGAAGGAGTGGTCGCTGTTGGTCAGCTGGAGCTGATGGGTGGGGTGCAGGTCATTGTACTGCAGCACAAGGCTCAGGCTGGTGGTATCCAGCGTGGGCTTTTTTCTGGCTGCTTCTTCATTTTTGCGGGTCACGGTCACCTTGCAGGCGGCGCGTTCGCCGTGGTCGGAGATGGCGGTGATGATGGCAGTGCCTGCATTGCGGCCCGTCACCTTGCCGTCGCCATCCACCGTGGCAACATTGGAGTTGCTGCTCATCCAGACGATAAAGTAATAATCGCTCTGGCCGCTGGTATACAGGTAGCCCTTGGGGCGGGGGTCATCATCGGTGATCTCCAGCTCCATCTCGGTCAGCTCCAGTTCCAGCTTGGAGCCGGTTCCGGTCAGGCCTGTCAGCACACCGGGCGCGGCCTGCGCGGGCAAAGGGGCAGCCAGCAGGGCCCCGCTCAGAGCCAGCAGGGCCAGAAGCCGCCCCGCGGTTTGGAATTTCCATTTCATTGGGTCGAACTTCCCTCCTTGTTTCATCCCATGGGATCAAAGGAATGCCGCACACATGGAAAAATTTCGCGTCCATGATTTTTCTCACTATTGATTTATTTTACACGTCCGGCCATTGTGGGTCAAGTTTTTCGCCCAAAGTGCTGTGCTTTCGCACCCGATTTCGTCGGGAATTCCAGTTTTTTCCGATTTTTTTGTGCAGAACATCAGGGCCAAAAAGCGCTCAGTCACCTCCGGTGACAGCTCCCCTGATAGGGAGGCCAGGTTCACGCGCTTTCTTCGGTGTAATACTGTGCCTGGGCGTTCCACAGTTCGTAATACTTTCCATCCGGCTCCCCCAGCAGTTCCTCATGGGTGCCCTGCTGGACGACCTCGCCGTGGTCGAACACGGCGATCTCATCACAGAACTTGCAGGAGGACAGCCGGTGGCTGATATAAATTGCAGTCTTATCGCCCGCGATCTCGTTGAACTTTGCGTAGATCTCCGCTTCAGCCACCGGGTCCAGGGCGGCGGTAGGCTCATCCAGCACGATGAAAGGTGCATCCTTGTACAGGGCCCGGGCAATGGCGATCTTCTGGGCCTCGCCGCCCGAGATGGTCACGCCATCCTCGTCCAAATCTTTATAAAGGCAGGTGTCCAGCCCCTTGGGCATCCGGGCCAACCGGTCGGAAAAGCCCGCTTTTTGCAGGCAGTCGGCGGCACGGGCGACATCATAATGCTGGGCCGTGGCAACATTCTGGCCCAGCGGCAGGGCGAACAGCTTGAAATCCTGGAACACCACCGAGAAGATATCCATGTACTCATCGTAGCGGTACTTACGGATGTCGATGCCGTTGAGCAGGATGACACCCTCGGTGGGGTCGTATAGGCGGCAGAGCAGCTTGATGAAGGTGGTCTTGCCGCTGCCGTTCATGCCCACCACGGCCAGCCGCTCCCCCACCTTGAAGGTCATGCTCAGGTGGCGCAGGGCATATTGCTCGCTGCCGGGGTACCGGAACGAGACATCCAGGAACTCCACGGTATACTGGCGGTCGCTCCGCTTTTCGGTGGTCAGGCTGCCCTTGTACATCTTGTTGGGCAGGTCAAGATAGTCATAGAGCGTTTTCAGGTAGGGGGCGTTGAATCTGCAGTCGCCCACGGCGGTGAACAGCCCGCCGATGCCCACAAAAAAGTTGGTGGCTGCGCCCACATACTGGGTCACAGCGCCCAGACCAAAGGCCCCGCCGTAGGCCTTCAGGCATACAAAGAGGTAGGCAAGACCCATGAGCAGAGCCGAAACGGCGTTGCCCGTGGCATTCAGGATGCCGAATTTCCCCTTGCGGGCCCGCTCAAAGGCAGGCATGGAGACGGCGGCGTGATCTTTCAAAAACTCGAACTGGTCGTACATCCGCACATCCAGCGCCTTTTTGTCATCCCGACATACCCCCATGAGGAAGGCCCAGAGCCGGTTGCCCCAGCGGCCCTCCTCCTCGATATCCGGGCTGCTGATGCCCGCGCTGGAAGCGCACACCGGCGAGAGCCACGCCACGGCCAGGATCAGCACCAGCACTGCCGGAACACAGAGCGGGCTGTTGAGGACTGTCAGCGGGCCGGCGGGCACCCTGGCCGTGAACAGCCCCACCGACAGCACCGCGCCGCCCAGAATACGGAATACCGCCGCGGATACACTGTCCAGCAGCGCCACAGCGTTAGGATTGCCGCCGCTGCAGAAGCTTTCGCTCTGCTGGATGAAATTGTAGAGGTCGTAGACCTGCTGGCTGTCCTCGTCGGCATAATCCATGGACATCTGCTTTTCCATAAAGCAGTCATGGCCCAGCTGCCAGTTCAGCTGTTCCCGCTCCACGCTCTTCCAGTGGAGCAGGACCGACCGCACCAGCGTGAGCAGAGCGGTCACGCCCAGCACCCACGCCACATCCACGGCAAGGGCCTGCGGGTCCCGCGCGTCCGACAGCTCAGCCACCAGCCGGGCCGAGAACCAGACCACGGCATAGGGGCTGACGGCATCCGCCAGTGCCCACAGCACGGTGGACAGCACAAAGCGGGGCGTATTTTTCCAGTAAAAGCACCAGGCCCGCAGGGTCAGCCGGACGCTTTCCTTCAGGGTCATTTTTTCTTCGTTCATACGGCCTTGCCCTCCTTGTAATATTTGCTCTGCACCGCAAACAGCTTGGCATAGCCGCCGTTTTGGGCCATCAGCTGGTCGTGGGTCCCCTCCTCGGCCACACGGCCGTTTTCAAGGAAGAGAATGCGGTCACAGAAACGGGTGGAGGCCAGCCGGTGGCTGATGAACAGGCTGGTGCGGCCCCGGGTCATCTCGTTGTACTTCTGGTAGATATCATCCTCGGCGATGGGGTCAAGGGCGGCAGTGGGCTCATCCAGCACAAGAATAGGCGCGTCTTTATACAGGGCACGGGCCAGCATCAGGCGCTGGGTCTGGCCGCCGGAGAACTCCACGCCGTCCAGATAGACATCCCGGCCCACATGGGTCTTGATACCCGCCGGGAGGGATGTGATTTTTTCCGTCAGCCCTGCCTGGTCAAGACAGTACCGCACCTTTTCCTCGTCGATGCCGTCCATGGCCTGGGCCACATTCTCGGCCACCGTGCAGGAGAGCACGCTGAAATCCTGAAAGACCGCTTCAAACAGCTTGTAGTAATCCCGGCGGTTATACTGCCGGATATCCTGCCCGTTCAGCAGAACACGCCCCCCGGTGGGGTCAAGGAAGCCGCAGATCAGCTTGACCAGTGTCGTCTTGCCAGCGCCATTCAAGCCCACGATGGCCAGGTTCTCGCCGGGGTGCAGTGTCAGGCTCATGTGGGCGATGGTGTTTTTCTCCGCACCGGGGTAGCGGTAGCTCACATCCTCCAGCTGCAGCTCATAGGGCATATCCAGCCGCTTTTCCAGCGGGATGCCCTCCTCAAACCGGAAGGGTTCCGGCAGCTCGAGGAACTCCCGGATGGTGGAGATGTCCAGGCTCTGCTTGCGCAGGAGGGCAAACTGCTCCATCAGGCCTGTGACCCACTGGGCAAAGCCGGAGGCCGCACCGAAGTAGAGCAGGAATTCCGACACCGGCAGGCCCCTGGTCACGGTGAGCCAGAGCAGATAAGCATAGGCCGCACCGTTGCGCACCAGCAGCAGGGCCAGGTCGATGAGGTTGGCGGTCAGGTAGGCGCGCTCCCGCTTTTCAAGAAAGGCATAGTTGAGCCGCAAAGCAGAATCGTACAGGTCAGTGAGCCACTGCCGCAGGCCGAAGATGCGGATATCCTTGCCGAACTCGCGTCCCTCGGCGGTGTTGCGCAGGTAATGCAGGCTCCGGGTGATCTTTGCCCCCTCCTCCCGGTGGCGGTAGCCCCACTCGTTGATATTCCTGGTGGAAAAATAGCTCACCACAGCGGTCAGGGCCGTCAGGACACAGAGCCAGGGGTTCAGCCCGGACAGCAGAGCCAGATACACCCCGAAGCCGATGAGATTTGTCATGATATCCGTCCAACTTTTCCAAAAAGCCTCGCCGGAAGCACGGTTGTTCATACAGGCATCGTGGCCCTTCTGATACATCAGACGGAAGGCTTCATCCAGCAGGTTGGCATAGGCCGTGCGGGTGCGCTTGGTGTTGACGCGCTTCAGCAGCTCCAGCCGCACGCCGCACCGGCCAAACATGGTGAGGTGGTCGATGTAGTAGCACAGCGCGGTCAGGGCAAACAGCAGGATGGTGAACCCGCCGATGGCACCCAGCAGCTGGCCCAGCGGCGCGCCGCTTTCCAGTTTGCCCAGCACCGCCGGGCTGATGAGCATTTCGGCAGTGGTCTTGCCTGCCGTGCAGACGGCCAGCAGCACCACCAGCAGCGGCACGCTCCGTCGGGTGTCCCAGGCCACCGAGAGCATGTAGGCAGTGTTCTGCCAGACATTGTATTTGGGCTTTGGCTTTTTGGTTTTCTCGTTCTTTCCCATTTTGGAATCCCCTTTCACTTGTCTGGCAATGATCCTAACACAAAAAATCGCCCCCAACACATTCCGGGGACGAAACGCCTGATTTGGGGGATGAATTGCAGGAACCTCTCCGTCAATGCTTCGCATTGCCACCTCTCCTAGTAGGAGAGGCAAGCCAGTAGCAGCGTGAACTTGGCTCCCCAATCAGGGGAGCTGGCGCGGAGCGCCTGAGAGGTTTACACCTGTGGAATCAATATCTCCGTCGTGAATGCCCCATCCTCGCTGTTGCGGCTGAGGTAGCCATCCAGCTTTTCCACGATGGCATCAATGCGCACCAGCCCGAAGCCGTGGCCCTCGCCCTTGGTGGTGACAAAACGGCCCGCAAGCTTTTTCTGCTTTTTAGTTGCCGTGAAATTGGTGAAGGAGATATAGAGCTGTGTGCCCTTCATATCCATATATACCCGGATGAGCCGCTCCTCCTCGGGCAGCTCCGCACTGGCATCCATGGCGTTATCAAAAAGGTTGCCCAGGATGCAGCAGAGGTCAAGCTCACTCATTTTCAGTTTGACCGGGATATGGGCATCGATCTGCACCGGGATATTTCGGCTCTTGGCAAGGGAGATCTTGCTGTTGATGATGGCATCAGCCATGGCGTTGCCGGTTTTTACAGCCAGATCAACAGTGTTCAGGTCGGTATCCAATGCATCCAGGTAGGCTTTGATGCCGTCCATATCCCCCTGTGCCGCCAGCACCTTCATGGTCTGGATGTGTCCCCGGTAATCGTGCCGCCATCCCCGCATCTGGCGGTACATGTTGTCCACCTCTTTGTAGTGGGTCTCGATGAGCTCCCGCTGGTAAGCGGCGATGCGTTTATCGAGGAGCTTTGAAAAGAATTTAAGTTTCATCATTAAGTCCTCTCAATGATTGCCCGGTTCAGGGGCTCATAGGCACCCCGGGGCAATGGGAGGGCGGTACCATCGGCCAGCACGACTTCCTTTTTGGTCACACGGCGGATCTGTTTCAGGTTCAGGATCATCCCCCGCCCCACCCGGAGGAAGCCTTCGTCCAGCTGGGCCTCGAACTCACCAAGCGTCCGCTTGACGGTGTAATCCTGCTTGGCATGAACCGTGACGTAATTCTGGTGCACGTCCAGATACCGCACCTCATACAGCGGCAGGCGCACCAGCTCGCCGGAAAGCTCCAGGTTCAGGCACCGGGCGTTGCGGCGGTGCTTTTCCCAGGCACGGTCGAGAACAGCAAAGAGCTTTTCGCGGCTGACCGGCTTCACCAGGTAGTGGAGGGCGGCCACGTCATAGCCCTCGGCAATGTAATCGGAGTAGCCGGTGATGAACACGATCTGCACGGCTTCATTCTCCTGCCGCACCGTTTTGGCCAGCGTCACACCGTCCGTGCCCGGCATTTCCACGTCCAGAAGTAATAGGTCAAAGCTTTTGTCCTCTGCGTAGCGAAAAAGAAAGGCATCCGCCGAGGCAAAGCGCTCACTCTCCACCTCAATGCCACGCTCTGCGGCCCACTGGTGCAGAATGCTCCCCACAAATTCAGCATCGGTCGTGCTGTCATCACAGATCGCGGCACGGTATGACATGGCGGCTTCTCCTCTCTTTCCGTAAACTCTGGGTAGAAGTATGACACACTTTCTCCCCGATTGCAACAAAAAAGAAGCGGCTGGCGCACCAGCCGCTTCTTTTTATAACGCTTAATAATTATGCTTCTTCAACTCAAAGTAGCTCTGGGGATGTGCGCAGACGGGGCACTTGAGGGGTGCGGACTTGCCGATGTAGGTATAGCCGCAGTTCCGGCACTGCCAGACCTGCTGTTCCTCACGGGCAAAGACCTTGTTGTTCTTCAGGTTCTCAGCTAGCTCACGGTAGCGCTCCTCGTGCTCCTTCTCGATCTGTGCCACCATAGTGAACAGGGCGGCCAGCTGGGGGAAGCCCTCTTCCTTGGCTTCCTTGGCCATGCGGGGATACATCTCGGTCCACTCGTCGTGCTCACCGCCGGCGGCCATTTCCAGGCAGGTCATGGTGTCGGGGATGGAGCCGCCGTTCAGGGCCTTGAACCACATCTTGGCGTGCTCCTTCTCGTTGGCGGCAGTCTCCTCAAAGATGGCAGCCAGCTGCTCATAGCCTTCCTTCTTGGCCACACTGGCGAAGAAGGTGTACTTGTTGCGGGCCTGGCTCTCGCCTGCAAATGCTTCCCACAGGTTCTGTTCGGTCTTGGTACCCTTGAGTTCCATATTCATGCTCTCCTTTTATGATGCGTAGTGTGCGTATCATCTCGCCGCCGGTGACCGCCGGGGCATTCCTTCTGAGAGTATTATACCAGAGTTCGCCAAGGAAATCAAGAATAATTCCTATTTATTTGAGAATTATTCTCAGTTGTGCTGTTTCAGGGCGCAGACCGCAATGCTCAAAGCACTCCAAGCTGCCTGATACATCAGGACAGCGGCCACCGACAGGGTGCCGATGCTGCCCGCGTAGGTCAGCAGAACACCGATGACCACCGAGAACCAGACCGAGACCATCTGCACCGTGGTGGCGCTCGTCTCGGCGTTCTGGGCCTTTTCCGCCGCGCGCAGGCCGCCGATCAGGCTGGCAAAGCCCTTATCATGCAGCATACAGCAGCGGGCAGTCTCGTCCGGCTGGGCAGGGGTCAGCGCGCTGCACTGTTCCTCATCCAGCAGGGTGATCATCCCCTCGGGCAGATGGTAAGCCTCGGTGATGTGGCGGGCCGTCAGGCTGGGGTCCTCACAGGTGACCAGCAGGCGGATGTTCTCCCGCTGCAGCACCTCCAGCCCGCGGGCGGCGTTGCGGCCGCCCACATAATGGAGCACGAACATGGCGTGCAGGCTGCCAGAAACAGCCAGATACAGGATCTGCAGCGCGCCGTTTTGGGAGTGCTCATCCTCGTACTCCTGCTCAGGCAGGGGCACCCCCTCCCGCTCCATGTACAGCCGGTTGCCGATGAGCACCCGGTTGTTATCGCACCAGGCGGCAAAGCCAAGACCGTGGTGGACCTCCAGATCCTTCACAGGGTACAGGATCTCGGTGCGGTCCTCGATGATCTGGCGGAACAGACCCCGCAGGGTCTCGCAGCTGTGGTTGAGGATACTGGCCGCATAGAGGATGGCACGGTCGATGCGGCCGCCCTTGAAGATGCGGATATCCTCCAGATTCACGCTGTCTGCGGTAAAGAGCTCGTCGGCATCCACCTGCACGGTGTCCACACCGCCCAGCTCCTCAATGGCAGCCCAGCCGGGCACCACGGCACCGGCGGCGGCTGCGGTCTTTTGCAGGCGCAGAGAAGCGATGCCCGCAACCAAGGTGGAGGACAGCGGTGCACCCATGCAGAGCATGGAGGTCAGGGCTGCGGCCATGCCGTTGGGCCCGCCGCCAAACAGCAGGAACACCAGCCCGCTGAGCACGGCGGCACCCAGCAGGATCAGGGCTGTCTTGCGGGCGCGGCGCTCACTGGCGCGCTCCCCGAAGCTCTGCTCCACCAGCGCCTCGTCCCACTGGACAGGGCGGCTGAGCAGCACCCAGGGGTCTTTCTGATCCAGGCTCCGGGCCAGCACCCGGATCAGGTCCTTATCCCGGACACGGAATGCGCCCTGCAGCCCCTCAGGGGATCGGGCGGCAAGGTCATAGCCGTTTCTGACGGCAGTCAGCAGGACACGGCTGCCCAGCAGGGCCAGGAACAGGCCCAGTGCGGCCACGCCGGAAAGCAGCGTCCAGCTGGAGTTCTGATAGCTCTGGGCGTTGAGCAGGGCGACCGCAGCCTGCACCAGCGCACCGCAGGCGGCCAGCGCCGGCATGGTGTCTGCACTGGGGCGGCCCTTGAGACCCTGCAGACCATCCCGCAGGACAGGCCAGCCCACAGCCAGCGCACCGGCCAGAAAGAGCAGGTTGGCGGCATAGAACGTCGCCGGAGCGATCACGGGGTCAAGGGAGGCCACAGGGGCCAGCAGCCCCTCGGCAACAAGGCCAAAGTGGAGCAGTACCACGGCAAGGATGCCCTCCAGCACGCACCGCAGCGTCAGCTCCGCGCCCATCCGGCGAAGCTTCTCTCCCACCTGCTCGGGCGTTTCCGGCTCGGCTTCTTCTTCAGGTTTCTCCTCAGCCTCCGGCGCGGCAGGGGCCGCTTCCTCAGCAGGCTGGGCCGGGGCCTCCTCTGCCGGGGCGGCAGGCCGGGCGGGCGCTTCGTCCTCTTCCAGTCCCATCAGCGGCAGGCTCATGCTGTCGTCCTTGCTGGGGGCCTCGGTGCGGGTAGGGGCCTGCGGCTCGTTCTCGTCCGCGCCCTTGCCAAAGAACTGGAACGCCGTTTCCGGTTCCGGCTCAACCTCTGGCGCGGCTTCCGGGGCAGACTTCGCCTGCTTTACCGACTGATCCTCGGCAAACACCATGGGGATGGCCGGGCCCTCAGGCGCTGCGGGAGCTTCCGGCTCCACGGCCAGCACCTCTTCGGGGGCATCCTGCACCTCCTCCACCGGGGCAGGCTTGGGGGTGCCATAGAGCATGGCCTTGAGTTCGGCCATCTCTGCATCCTCCTGCTGCTCCTGCGGGGTCAGGGGTTTCCGGCGGCAGGGCGGCTCCGGCTTTTTCTCGGGCTGGGGTGCAGGCCGGGGTTCCGGCTTCGGCGCTGCGGGGACTTCCGGCGCGGTGGGCAGAGCCACAGGCTCTGCTTCCTCCAGCTCTCCGGGCTCCAATGCCAGCTCCAGGCCGGCCTCTGCTTCTTCCTCATGGCCCAGCACGATCTCACCCGTGGGCGGCAGCTCATTCTGCACGGCCGGGGCGGCGGCTGGCTCCTCTTTGTCCTTTTCGCGGTGAAAGAGCTTGCCCAGCAGGCTGCCGGTATTCTCCTTTTCCTCATCGCGGCGCTTCATCTCTTCGGGCACCTGTGCCACGCTGGTGCTGAAAAACGTGCGGAACTTCTCGTTCTGCGCATCGATCTCTTCCTGTGTCAGCTCTTTGCGCTTATCATCCTTTGGCATCCTAGTCCCTCCCTGTTCTGGTCACGGCGGTCTGGCCGCTGTTTCTTACTCTGCGGCGCGCTGGCTCTGGATCTCGTACAGGATGATGCCAGCCGCCACCGAGACATTGAAGCTGTCCACACCGGTGCCCTGAGCGGCCATATCCAGCCGCACCACACCATCGCAGAGCTTTTTCACCAGCTGGGATACACCGCTGCCCTCGCTGCCCAGCACCAGTGCGATGGGGCCGGTCAGGTTGTTCTTGCGCAGGGGAACACCATCCATATCGGCACAGTAGACGAACACCCCCTGATCCTTCAGTCGGCGGATGGTCTCGCCGATGTTGGCCACGCGGGCCACAGGCAGGCGCTCGGCCGCACCGGCGCTGGACTTGATAACGGTGGGGGTCACGGATGCGCCGCCCCGCTTGGGGATGACGATGCCGTGGGCTCCGCACAGCAGAGCAGAGCGCATCACCGCGCCCAGATTATGGGGGTCCTCGATGCCGTCACTCAGCACCAGGAAAGGGGGCTCCCCCTTCTCTCTGGCAACGTTCAGCAGGTCCTCCACGGTCACATATTCGATCTCGCTGGCAAAGGCGGCCACGCCCTGGTGGCTCTCGGTGCCGGTCATCAGGCGCAGCTTGTTGGGATGCACCCGCTTGACCGTGGCCCCGGCCTCCTTGGCCATGGCGGTATAGTAAGCTGCCACGGCGGGGGCCATGCCCTCCGCGATCAGCACGGTATCCACGCCGGAACCGCTCTTGAGCAGCTCGGTCACGGGGTTTTTGCCGTAGACCAGGCTCTCATTCTTGGGCTGCTCCTCCGTGCTGCTGCGGCGGGGGCGGCGCGGCATTTTCTGTTCGTCCATTGATGTGTTCTCCTTCCATTCTATGGCAAGGCGGGCCGTTTGAGCCGCGCCATGGTTTCGTTCTGTTTCAGTTTTACTATATTTTGACACTGATACATTCTAAAGTATAGCATACCCCGGCATTCTTCGCAATGTTTGCCGAAGGCAAAAGTTTTCCACATTCAGCAGGCTATACAATCGGTAATTCGGCTCAAATTTTTCCACATGTTGAAAACCCGGTGGAAAATGTTCAAAAATCAAGTTTGTACGCCCACTTTCCGGGTGGAATTCCACAGTTTCCACCGAGTTTTCAACCTCCCAGGTTCGACACGCAAACTTTTCGCCGTACTTTTTGTAAAATTCAAGTCGGAATTGTGACAATTTTTTGAAGGGAGATCCAGTGGTTTTTGCCAGAATCTCCAACATCAAAATGCCCAATGTGAATTTGTGTTGAAAACGCCGCGGGAACCGCCTTGATTTTATCCTGTAATTGGGGTATACTACCCTTAGGTTCGTTAAAGGATGCGCAATCTTGTATCCAAAACGGCTTTTTCACCCCAAAATGATTTTGCGGAGGTAATGAATAATGTTGGTAAATGCAACCGAAATGCTGATCAAGGCACGCGATGGCCACTACGGTGTGCCCCAGTTCAACATCAACAATCTGGAGTGGACCAAGGCAGTCCTGACCGCCTGCGAGGAAATGAAGAGCCCCGTTATCCTGGGTGTCTCTGAGGGCGCAGGCAAATACATGACCGGCTTCAAGACCGTTGCCGCCATGGTCAGCTCCATGGTGGAGACCATGGGCATCACCGTTCCCGTTGCCCTGCACCTGGACCACGGCACCTACGAGGGCTGCAAGGCCTGCGTTGAGGCCGGTTTCTCCTCCATCATGTTCGACGGCAGCCACTACTCCATTGAGGAGAACGCGGAAAAGACCAAGGAGCTGGTCGCTCTGGCACACTCCAAGGGCCTGAGCATCGAGGCCGAGGTCGGCTCCATCGGCGGCGTTGAGGACGGCGTTGTGGGCGCTGGCGAGATCGCAGACCCCGCTGAGTGCGCAAAGATCACCGATCTGGGCATCGACTTCCTGGCTGCCGGCATCGGCAACATCCACGGCGTTTACCCCGCCAACTGGAAGGGCCTGGACTTTGAGGCACTGGACCGCATCCACAAGGCTACCAACAACATTCCTCTGGTCCTGCACGGCGGCACCGGCATCCCCGACGAGATGATCCAGAAGGCCATCAGCCTGGGCGTTTCCAAGATCAACATCAACACCGAGTGCCAGCTGGTCTTTGCTGAGGCCACCCGCAAGTACATCGAGGCTGGCAAGGATCAGCAGGGCAAGGGCTTCGACCCCCGCAAGCTGCTGGCTCCCGGCGCTCAGGCCATCGTTGACAAGTGCAAGGAGAAGATCGAGCTGTTCGGCTGCGCAGGCAAGGCCTGAGCCGAAGCGCATCTCCTGAGCACATTCCCGCCCCATAAATGATACTGCCCCGCTGTTCTGTGATGCACAGAACAGCGGGGCATTTTTTTGTAAGCCAGTCCGCAAAAAGGGGGCTGCTGCACCGGTTTTTCCCGTGTGCCGCAGCCCCTCTTCTTTACTGGTTCAATTTTGCAAACGCTTCCCGCACATCGCCGGAGAAGTAGAGCGTGCCCAGCGCGCACACGGGGCCGGTGCCCCCAAGGGCGACCGCCCGGGCCACACCGGCTTCAATGGTGGGAGCAGGCTCAGCCCTGCCGCCCCGGGCGCGGATCTGTTCGGCCAGCGTCTCAGCGGGCATGGCGCGGGGGGTATGGGCCGCTACGGTGACGAACTGCCCGGCCAGCGGCAGGAGTAGTGCCAGCATCTCGTCCACATCCTTGTCCGCCATGATGCTGAGCAGGAACACGAACTTCTGCCCCGGAAAGCGGTCCCGCAGGCTCTGCACGGTGGCCCGCATTCCGTGGGCGTTGTGGCTGCCATCCAGCAAAAAGGCGGGCGAATGCCGCAGCAGCTCGAACCGGCCCGGCCAGCGCACCTGTTCCAGACCGGCACGGATGGCACTGTCCGGGATGTTCCAGCCCCGGCTGCGCAGCACCCGCAGGGCCGTAATGGCCGTGGCGGCGTTCCGGGGCTGATAGCTGCCGATCAGGGGCAGGCGGATGCCGTTCAGGCCGTCAAAATCAAAGGTGACAGCATCCAGATCCCCGTCCTCGATGGTCAGCCTGCTGAGATCCACCACGGTCAGCGGCGCGTGCCGCTCTGCCGCCGTACGGGCGATGACGGCATCGGCCTCGGGCACACCGCCATAGCTCACCACCGGACTGCCCGGCTTGATGATGCCCGCCTTGGCCGATGCGATATCGGCCAGGGTGGGGCCCAGCTCCTTCACATGATCCATGCCCAGCGCCGTGATGACCGCACACTCCGGCGGGTCGATGACGTTGGTGGAATCCAGCGTGCCGCCCAGGCCCACCTCCAGCACCACGATGTCGCATTTCGTCTCAGCGAACCAGAGCATCCCCAATGCCGTGATGATCTCGAACTCGGTGGGGATATCGGTCATGGCATCGGCAGCGGGCTTCACACGCTCCACCAGCCGCACCAGCGCCTCGTCCGGGATCTGTTGGCCGTTTACCTGAATGCGCTCGTTGAACCGGTTGATAAAGGGCGAAGTATACAGGCCCACCCGGTAACCCGCCGCCTGCAGGCAGGAAGCCAGCATGGCCGCCGTGCTGCCCTTGCCATTGGTGCCCGCCACATGGATGAATCTCAGCTGCTTGTGCGGATCTCCCAGTGCGGTCAGCAGGGTCCGGGTGCGGGTCAGGCCCGGCTTGTGCCCCGCCCACTGGACGGCATGGATATAGTTCAGCGCTTCTTCATAGTTCATTGTGCAATGCCTCGGATCGTTTTGTTTTCCAGCAGCAGGCGCACCAGCACGGTGTTCACCGCCGCCAGGACCAGCGCGTTTGGAATGCGGGTCACCAGCACGCTCCACGGATAGTTATAGAAGAGGTGGAGTGCCAGCGAGTTGATGACAATGGAGCCCACCGCATGGCCGGCAAACACGCTGATCTGGGTGCGCAGGCCCAGCCGCAGGTTGGGCAGGGCGCGCCAGAGAAGGCCCGCCGTCAGGCCGATGGAGCCAGCCCCCAGCGTGATCAGCGGGTTGATGGCGTAGCCGGAAAGGGTGCCGCCGATCATATCGGCCACTGCACCCACGGCAAAGCCCTCCACCGGCCCGAACAGCACAGCGGCCAGCAGGGTGGGCAGGCTGCCCAGGTTGAACCGGACAAAGCCGGTGGAAATGCTCAGCACCCGGGCAAACACGATGCTCATGGCAGTGAGCAGGGCCAGCATGGTGAGCTTGCGGACGGAATTTCTGGAATGGTTCATATCAATTGTCCTCCCCTGTTTCGGGAACCGCGGGGCAGGCAATGCAAAACGCCCTCCCCTGTGACAAACCGCACAAAGGAGGGCGTGATTCAACGGTTCACATCCAGACGGGGCCGCAGACGGCCCCATCTGCACCCAAGTCCATGCAGCAGCGGGATGCAGGCCATGCACCGCGGGTCTTACCTTCGTCCGCAGCACAACTCCCCGTTGATGCGGCACTTAACGCGCATGGCCTTACTCTGTTGATGGTCTTATTATATGCCTTTTTCCGGCCCATTGCAACCACAACTCCCATCATCTTTCCCAATTCGCGGGGCAGATTTTTGGCGGGGTGCACAATTCCGGCCTACACAAAAAGCCCTCCGGTGCGTCTCGTCCCGGAGGGCTTTGGGGTACAAAAGGTCTGGTCAATTACTGCACATCGGTCAGCTCAGCCAGCTTGTGGAAGATCTCGGTGTTGTCATACACGCCGCGGAACTTGTCTGCCCCCTGACCACGGGCGTAGAGGTTCACCATGGCACCGGTGTGGGCGTAGGTGGTGTGGTCCACACCGGACTTGTGGTTGATGGTGTGGCAGATGGCCATGCTGAAGGGGATGTAGGTGCCATACAGCTCGTAATCCTGCTGGCTCATCTTGCTCTGGCTGGAAGAGCCGACCTTGAGGGTGCGCTCGTAAGCGGTGCGCAGGTTCTCCACCTCGTAGTCGGTCAGCAGCAGCTTGCCTGCGCTGGCGGCATCGGGGTCGGTGGGCAGGGTCAGGCCGAAGTTTGCCTTCACGTCCTGCATAGCGGTCTCAAAAGGAGTCTGATTCTTCACGTAGTTGTTCACATAGGTGGAATCGAACTTTGCGTAGGACATCTTCTGGTGGGCCAGGTTGGTCAGGAAGGTATCGTAGTTGGTGGTCTTGTAGCCAATGCCCAGACCACCGGTCTCGTGGTCAGCGGTCACCAGGATCAGGGTGTCGTCGGGGTGCTGGGCATAAAACTCCACAGCGGCCTGCACTGCGTTGTGCATCTCGATCACATCATGGATGGAGGCAGCGGCATCGTTGGCGTGGCAGGCCCAGTCGATCTTGCCGGACTCCACCATCATAAAGAAGCCGTTGCTGTTGTCCAGCAGCTCAATGCCCTTGCGGACATAGTCGGTCAGCTGCCACTCTCCCGGAGCAGCATCCATGGCGTAGTTCATGGACTTGCCGTCGGCCAGGTTCTCGGCAATGATCAGGGTCTTGCCGGCCCCGGCCTTCAGGGCAGCAGCACCGGCCTGGGTGGTGACAACATGGTAACCAGCCTGTGCAGCCACCTCGTGGTTGTTGGGGTCGGTGCCATCGCCGTTCACCTTCTGGAACTCGCCGCCTGCGAAATACTCAAAGCCGGAGTTTGCCAGCTCCACGCCGATCTGATAGTAGTTCTTGCGGGTCTTCTGGTGTGCATAGAAGGCAGCAGGGGTAGCGTGGTCAATATTCACCGTGGAAACAATGCCAACCTTGTAGCCCTTCTGCTTATGGAGCTTCTCCGCAATGGTCTCATAGGGCACATCACGGGTCCAGGGGCACATATTGATGACACCGCTCTCGGTCTTTTTGCCGGAAGCGATGGAGGTGGCGGTGGAAGCGGAGTCCGGGCAGAAGGAGGTGCTGTCGTAGGTGGTCACGCTGCCCACCTCCGGGAACTGGGTAAAGCTCAGCTCTGCCTCGGTGATGGCACCGTTGTTGGTGACAGTGCCCTGATAGAACCGGGCAGACTGGATCTGGGCAGTGCCCATGCCATCGCCGATGAACAGGAAGATGTACTTGGGCTTCTTCTGGAACAGGCCAAAGCAGTTCTCCTCGTCAGCTGCGGTGGAAGCGGCCGGAGCGGCAGCGTTTGCAGCCACAGGGGCAGCAGTCATCAGACCGGCGGCAGATGCCACAGCACCCACTTTCAGGAAGTTGCGGCGGGACATTTTATGTTCTTTCATACGATAATTCCTCTCTTATCCTGAGCCCTCCCGGGCCCTGTTGCAATGTATCTTGGGAACGGTTCTATTGTACCCGTTCGGAGAAAGAGGGGAAACCATGGTAAGGCAAATCTTAGGTAAACCTTGGGCAATGAAAAACAGGAATTGGTAAAAAACAGGTGGTCTTTGTAAAATCGGATTGTTCCTGCCCGCAGGCACTTTTATTCCGTCAGGATTCGCCCCGGATCGGTTGCATCCGGTGGGCAAATCGTGTATACTGTAACCCGATTTTTATTTGCGGAGGGAGGGGTGCACATGTCCGTTTTGTGTCTGGGCGAAGTCTGGCTGGAGCTGAACGCCGCCACGGCTCCGGAACTGACGGAGACATTCCGGGCGCAGACCGGCGGCTGGGGTGCAGGCTTCTGCCGCCAGTACGCCGCATTGGGCGGGCAGGCGGCTCTGCTGGCCCAGCTGGGAGCCGACCCCTTTGGCCGCAAGCTGGCGGCCCAGCTTGCCCGGGATGGTGTGGATTGCTCCCTGCTCTGCTTCACGGATGCCTTCCCCACACCGGTGGTGTTCACCGGAGAGGACACCGCTCTGCCCTACCGTGCCCACACCGCCGGGCTGGCCCTTGGGCCGGAACAGCTGGAGGCCGCCCCGTTCCGGGGAGCCTCTGCCTTCTGCTTTTCCTCCGCCGGGCTGGTGGACAGCCCCCTGCGGCTGGCCCACCTCGAAGCCCTTGCCGCCGCCCGGGATGCCGGGGCGCTCTGCTGCTATCTTCCCCGGCTGGCGCAGGCCGCGCCCTACTGGCCGCAGCGGGAGGCCCTGTGCCAGACCGCCCTGCAGTTTCTTGACCGGGCAGACGTTCTCTTTTTAGAGGAGAGCGACCTGCTCCTCCTCTTCGGCTCCCGGGAGCTGCGCACAGCCCTGTTTGCCCTGTTCACCGGCCATGTGCAGCTGATCTTTTTCTACAAAAAGGACAGGATTCTCGCCTTTACACGCAGTGTTATGGCTTCTGCCGCAAAAAAAGACCAGAGCCCCGCTCTGGTCTTGTATCGGATGGAGAAAATGATGCTCCCTGTCTCCTCTCTGCCCAGATTAAAGGAATCTGAGCTGAACGCGCTGATCGGATAGCCACCTGCCGCTGAGATGGCGGCGGAAGCCAAACAAAAACAGCCAGCGCCGTGGAAAGGAGGAGAAAGCGGCGCTGGCTGTGTATGAGAACTCCCAAACATTTGCGGCTGTCAGGAGATGGTTGGTAGTCTGTCCGCTGCCTTGGCTATTGCCTCGCATCAGCAGGGGACAGTGTTTTTTAAAGGGGCCGCGCCGCCCGGTTTCTGCCGGAGATGCGCGGTTTTCATTGCCTGCATGGCATCTTGGGAGGATGTTTTTCTGTTCCTCCCTGACTGCACCCTTATTGTACAGGATAAAAATGGAGTTTCTTTGTGAGGAATTTGAACAAATTGAAAATAAACGGAGCCGCTGCACATCATTTTGTACAGCGGCTCCGTTTTTTACGACTTTTCTTTAATTTTCGGCCAGATTACCGGTGTAGAGCTGGTAGTACTTGCCCTTCTTGGCGATCAGCTCGTCGTGGCTACCGCGCTCGATGATGCGGCCCTGCTCCAGAACCACGATGCAGTCTGCATTGCGGACGGTAGACAGGCGGTGGGCAATGACAAAGCTGGTGCGGCCATACATCAGGCCGTCCATGCCCCGCTGGACCAGCGCCTCGGTGCGGGTATCAATGGAGGAGGTCGCCTCGTCCAGGATCAGCACCGGGGGATCGGCAACTGCGGCGCGGGCAATGGCCAACAGCTGGCGCTGGCCCTGCGACAGGTTTGCGCCGTCGTTGGTCAGCATGGTGTTGTAGCCATCGGGCAGACGCTTGACAAAGCCATCGGCATTGGCCAGCTTTGCGGCGGCAATGCACTCCTCATCGGTGGCATCCAGACGGCCATAGCGGATGTTCTCCATGACCGTGCCGGTGAACAGGTGGGTATCCTGCAGAACGATGCCCAGAGAGCGGCGCAGATCGTCCTTTTTGATCTTGCGGATGTTGATGCCATCATACCGGATCTTGCCGTCTGCGATATCGTAGAAGCGGTTGATCAGGTTGGTGATGGTCGTTTTGCCGGCACCGGTGGAGCCGACAAAGGCGATCTTCTGGCCCGGGCGGCCATAGAGGTTGATCCCGTGCAGAACAGTCTTTTCCGGCACATAGCCAAAATCGACATCGGTAAAGGTGATGTCGCCCGCCAGCTTGTGGTAGGTGGTGGTGCCGTCGTGGTGGGGATGCTTCCAGGCCCAGATGCCGGTGCGCTCGGTGGTCTCCACCAGCTCGTCATCCTTGCCATACTTGACGTTGACCAGGGTGACATAGCCCTCGTCGGCCTCGCTGGTCTCGTCCATCATCTTGAAGATACGCTCCGCACCGGCCAGTGCCATGATCACGCTGTTGGCCTGCATGGACACCTGGCTGATGGGCATATTGAAGCCCTTGTTCAGGCTCAGGAAGGCCATCACGGTACCCAGGGTCATGCCGCCGACATTGCCAACGGCCATGGCTGCGCCCGCCAGAGCACAGACTGCATAGCTGATATTGCCCAGCTGTGCGGTAACGGGCATGATGATGTTGGCGTAGTTGTTGGCCTGCTTGGCGCTTTCCTTCAGCTTATCGTTCAGCTGCCGGAAGCCATCCAGAGCCTTCTGCTCGTGGGTGAACACCTTGACGACCTTCTGGCCCTCCATCATCTCTTCGATGTAGCCGTTCACCTTACCCAGATCCTTCTGCTGGGCCACAAAGTACTTGCCGCTCATGGAAGTGATCTTCTTGGAGCAGAACAGCATCAGGGTCACCATCAGCATGGTGACAACGGTGAGCTGCCAGCTCATCAGGCACATGCTGGTGAACACGGACACGATGGTGATGGCGCTGGACACCAGCTGGGGGATGCTCTGGCTGATCATCTGGCGCAGGGTGTCCACATCGTTGGTGTACACCGACATGATGTCGCCGTGGGGGTGGGAGTCAAAATACCGGATGGGCAGGCTTTCCATGTGGGTGAAAAGCTGGACGCGCAGGTTGCGCAGGGTACCCTGGGTCACGTTGACCATGATACGGGCGTTGAGCCATGCGGCCAGCACGCCGATGGCATAGATGCAGCCGATGCGCACCAGTGCGCCTGCCAGCGGGCTGAAGTCCGGCGTGGCCTGCTTGGTCATGGGGACGATGTAATCATCGATCAGGGTCTTGAGGAAAAGGCTTGCCTGCACATTTGCCAGCGCGCTGACGATGATGCAGACCAGCACAAGGATGCAGTGGGGCAGATAGTGCTTGAACACCTCATCCATGATCCGCTTGAGCAGCTTGCCCGGGTTCTCGACCTTCGGCTTGGGGCCGCCCATCCTACGGGGGCCGGGGCCCTTTACTTCTTTCACCTGTGCCATTACTGCTCACCTCCCTGCTTGTCAAAATCGCCGCCGCCCTGGGTCTGGCTGTTGTAAACTTCCTGATAGATCTTGTTTGTCTTGAGCAGCTCCTCGTGGGTGCCCAGGCCGTTGATCTGGCCGTTGTCCAGCACCAGGATGCGGTCTGCATCCTGCACGGAGGAGATGCGCTGTGCAATGATGATCTTGGTGGTACCGGGGATCTCCTCCCGGAAGGCCTTGCGGATCTTGGCATCGGTGGCGGTATCCACGGCGCTGGTGCTGTCGTCCAGGATCAGCACCTTGGGCTTGCGCAGCAGCGCGCGGGCAATGGTCAGGCGCTGCTTCTGGCCGCCGGACACGTTGGAGCCGCCCTGCTCGATCCAGGTATTGTACTTGTCGGGGAAGCGCTCGATGAACTCATCGGCGCAGGCCAGCTTGGCCACCCGGATGCACTCTTCCTCGCTGGCGTTCTCATCGCCCCAGCGCAGGTTGTCGAGGATGGTGCCGCTGAACAGAACGTTCTTCTGCAGCACCATGGAGACTTCCCGGCGGAGGACATCCAGGCTGTAATCCTTAACGTCCACGCCGCCCACCTTGACAGAGCCGGTCTCGGCATCATACAGGCGGGGGATCAGCTGCACCAGACTGGATTTTGCACTGCCGGTGCCGCCGATGATGCCCAGCGTCTCGCCCGGCCGGATGCTGAAGGTGACATCGTTCAGGACAGGCTGGCCGGAGCCGTGCTTATACTTAAAGGTAACGTGGTCAAACTCAATGCTGCCGTCTGCCACCTGCTGCACCGGCTGCTTTGCCGGGGGCAGGTCAGTGGTCTCGTCCAGCACTTCCACGATACGGCGGGCAGAAGCGGCGGACATAGCGATCATCACAAAGGCCATGCTCAGCATCATCAGGGCCATCAGGATGTTCATAATGTAACCGAACAGGGCGTTCAGCTGGCCGGTGGTGATCGCACCATTCAGGACATAATGTGCGCCGAACCAGCTCAGGGCGATGTTGCAGCCGTACACAGAGACCAGCATGGCGGGATTGTTGAAGCTCAGACGGCTCTCGGCGTGGACGAACTGCTTGTACAGGCTCTCGCAGGCCTTGGTGTACTTCTCGTTCTCAAAGTGCTCCCGGACAAAGCTCTTGACCACGCGGATGGCCGAGACATTCTCCTGCACGGAGGCGTTCAGGTTATCGTAGTTCTTGAACACCTTGTCAAAGATGCCGAAGGTGGGAACCATAATGCCTGCCAGCACTGCCACCAGGAACACGATCGCCACCAGGAACACCATGGTCAGCGAGCGGCTGATCATGGAGGCCATGATGAGCGCGAAAACCAGATGGACGGGGGCACGCACGCACATGCGCTCGATCATCTGGAACGCGTTCTGCAGGTTGGTCACGTCGGTGGTCATACGGGTGACCAGACCGGCCGTGGAATACTTGTCGATGTTGGAGAACGAGAAATGCTGGATGTTCTCATACATCGCATCGCGCAGGTTGCCTGCAAAGCCGGTGGATGCCGTGGCAGCAAACCTGCCGGCCAGCACGCCCAGCAGCAGGGCAATGGCCGCCACCAGGAAGGTGAGCAGGCCGTACTTGATAACGGCGTTCATATCGCCCTTTTCAATGCCCTGGTCAATGATCACGGCCATGATGGTGGGCAGCAGCACATCCATGATGGCTTCCAGAGCAGAGAAGATCGGTGTCAGGATCGCGGCGCGCTTGTACTCGCCCAGATGTGACACAAGTTTTTTGATCATCTGTTGTAATCCTCCTGAAGTTTATTTGCAGGGGTCATTCCAGCCCCTTGCGCAGCTTGTTCAGTAACCGCAGAAGCTCTGCGTTTTCCTCTTCCGTCAGCAATCCGGCCACAAACTCATCGGTCTGGTGCAGGGAGAGCATCGTCTTTTCATGGACGCGCACCCCCTCTTCCGTCAGGATCAGCCGTTTGAGCCGGGCATCCTGCGGCACGCTCTGGCGTTCGATGTAGCCCTTGCGCTCCATCAGCTGCAGGATGTTCGTCACGGTCGAGCGTGTGATGGAGAACTCCCGTTCGATATCGCGCTGGTACACGGGGTCGTTCTTGTGCCAGTAGAGGTAGCTCATGATCCAGTCGTGCATGGGGGTCACGTTGTCCACGTTGTTCTCCCGATGGAACTGGTTGATCTTGCGGAAGATCAGGTTGTTCACCCGGCGCACCTGTGCCGGGATGACCTGCGGTGGCTCCCATGGGGGGTTGCAGCAGGGTTGCTTGGTGCTTTCATCGTGCATAATGGTTTCCCTTTTGAATTGTTTGTGACAGGACTGTTTTCTTTAGAACTGTTTGATGCCGTACAATATCATAACGCACGATTCGATCATTGTCAATAGGAGACGCAAAATAAAATTCAGAAGCGCCCCACCGAACGGCAGGGCGCTTCCACTGGGCGCTGATTTTGCTTCTGTTGGCTCAACATCCCTTGCTTTCTGACCAGAATATGCTTTAATAAAAGCAACTACGGGCACTGCGCCCCCGAATACTGCAAGGAGAACCCTATGGAACAACGGAACACCCGCCTGCGGAACGCGGGCTTCGTCACCTTCTTTTTCAGCGGCATCTGCACCATTTCCAGCGGTGTGGTGGTCAGCCTGCTGCAGGAAGAATACGGCTTTGCCTACGGCATGACCGGCACCCTGCTCAGCCTGCTGAGCATCGGCAACCTGCTGGCGGGCCTGCTGGCCGGTGCGCTGGTGGGAAAAATGGGCATGAAGCCAAGCGTCCTGCTGCTGACCATCGGCTATGCGGTGGGCTACGGCCTGATGGGCCTGACCGGCCTGCCCATTCTGCTGGCGCTGGCCTTCTTCATTGTAGGCATTGCCAAGGGCAGTGTCCTGAACACCTGCACCATCCTTGTCAGCGGCAACTCTGCAGACCGCACCCGGGGCATGAACACCATGCACGCCTGCTACGCCTGCGGTGCCCTGCTCTGCCCCTTTCTGATCTCTGCCGCGGCCAGGGTCAGCACCACGCTGGCCGTGCTGGCACTGGCGGCGCTGGGTCTGGTGCTCTGGCTGGTATACCTGTTCACCCCCATGGCAGGCCGCGCCAAGGCCAAAGAAGCTGTCACCGATTGGAACTTTTTGCGCTCCTCCCGCTTCTGGCTGCTCACCGGCCTGCTGTTCTGCCAGAACGCCGCCGAGCAGAGCGTTGTGGGCTGGATGGTCACCTACTTCAAGGACAGCGGCATCATTGCAGGCACGCTGGCGGCCTATACCGTCACCGTGATGTGGGGTGCCACCCTGATCGGCCGCCTGCTCATCGCCTTTGTGTTCCCGCTCCAACAGCCCCGCAAGGCCATGGTGTTTATGGCTGTTTTCTGCACTGCCTTCTACTTTGCCATGATGCAGACCCACAGCCAACTGCCTGCCATCCTGCTGCTGTTCGCCTTTGCCTTCTCCATGGCCGGTATGAACCCCACCGCCGTGGCCAGCGCCGGTAAAATGACCACCGTGACCAGCATGGGCATCATGCTGCCGGTGGCATCCAGCGGCGCGATCCTGATGCCCTGGGTCATCGGCAAGGTAGCTGAAAGCGCCGGTCTTGCTGTTGGTATGGCAACCAACATCGTGCCCTGCGTAGGGCTGATCGTCTTTGCAATTCTGGTGTCCAGAATGCGTGAGGAGTAAACCTCTCCGTCATTGCTTCGCAATGCCACCTCTCCTGGCAGGAGAGGCAAGCAGCAGGCGACTGAGCGGTTCACCCCCTCGCCTTTGCGCTGAACTCACACCCACAGTAATCCTGACGGTAAAGCCCGTACTCCTCCGAAAGCTGGAGGGAGCGCAGGTAGCCGTTCTGCTTTTTGAAATCCGAGGGCAGGTGCCTGATGCCGAATTCGGCTTCAAGCTCCTGTCCGATTTGATTGATGCGGGCAGCATCCTTGTGGGGGCTGATGGAGAGCGTGGTGGTGAACCAATCAAAGCCGTGCTCCTTTGCGTACTGTGCCGCCCGGCGCATCCGCAAACGGTAGCAGACGGTGCACCGCCCGCCCCGCTCCGGCTCATTTTCCAGCCCCTGCACAGCCGTATAGAACTCCTGCGGGTCGTAGTGGTCCTCGATGACCGTGACCCCCAGCGGGTGCGCCTGCGCCACGAACTTTTTCAGCTCCTCGCCCCGGCGGTAGTATTCTTCGGCAGGCCAGGTGTTGGGGTTATAGTAAAGCACCGTGATCTCAAAATACCGGCACAGCTTTTCCAGCACGGCGCTGGAACAGGGCCCGCAGCAGGCATGGAGCAGCAGCTTTGGCCGCTGCGACCCCAGCGTTTTCAACACTTCGTCCATCTGCTGTGCAAAATTCAACTGTTTTGACATCGGTTTCATCCTTTGTTATACTTGCTTTGATTCAAATAGCTCCCTCCTGCTGCCTCGCCAAAAGAGCCACAGCTGCCGGAAGGGGCATCCCGGTCATATTATATCACATTTTATCTAATAGGAGAACTGCGATGACAAACGAGAAGATCGCCCGCATCAACGAGCTGGCAAAAAAGAGCAAGACCACCGGCCTGACCGATGCCGAAAAGGCAGAGCAGCAGGCCCTGCGGCAGGAGTATGTTGCGGACGTAAAGGCCAGCCTGCGCGCCCAGCTGAACAACACCTCGATCAAAGAGCCGGATGGCACTGTGCACAAGCTGGGGAAGAAGAACTAAAGCAGCATCACGAAGAGGAGCGCCTGGCGGATAATTGAGAGAAAAGTATTTCTTCCCTCTTTTTTTGTTCCGCGTTTCGTGCTATACTATAATTGTATTGTTGCGGACATTTCCGCGGGCGGTACAGATTCCCAAGGTGGCGTATCCCGGGCAAGGTGCACGGAAAAGGCTGTCTTTTGAAAAAATGATAAAGAGGTCATTTATTATGCTTACTGCAATTACGGGTATCAACTGGGGCGATGAGGGCAAGGGCCGCATGGTCGATCTGATCAGCCAGGATTATGACATCGTTGCACGGTATCAGGGCGGCAACAACGCAGGCCACACCGTGAAGAACGAGCGCGGCAAGTTCGTGCTGAACCTGCTGCCCTCCGGCATCCTGCGCCCCAACGTTGTCTGCGTGATGGGCAACGGTATGGTCATCGACCCGCATCATCTGGACGGCGAGATCAACAATCTGCGGGAGCATGGCATTTCCATCACCCCCGATAACCTGAAGATCTCCGACCGGGCCACCATCACCATGCCCTACCATGTCGATCAGGACGGCCTGGAAGAGGCCCGCCTGGCCAAGACCGGCGCACAGTTCGGCTCCACCAAGCGCGGCATCGCCTACACTTACGGTGACAAGTACATGAAGAAGACCCTGCGCATGGGCGACCTGCTCCACCTGGACGACAGCGTGAAGAAGCGCCTGGTGACCATGGTGGATTCCAAGAACCTGGTGATGGAGGGCAGCTACCACTCCGCTCCCATCAGCGTGGACGAGATGTGGGCATGGCTGGAGAAGTATGCCGCCATCTTCAAGGATTACATCTGCGACGCGGGCCAGTATCTGGCTGACGCAGATGCCGCCGGCAAGAAGGTGCTGTTCGAGGCCCAGCTGGGCGCTCTGCGCGACATCGACTTCGGCATCTACCCCTACACCACCTCCTCCAACGTTATCGGCGCTTACGCCCCCATCGGCGCAGGCATCCCGGGCCATAAGCTGACCAACAGCATCGGCGTGATGAAGGCTTACTCCTCCTGCGTGGGCGACGGCCCCTTTGTCACTGAGCTGGCCATGACCGAGGAAGAGAAGCACGCCCTGCGTGAGGCTGGCCACGAGTACGGTGCAGCCACCGGCCGTCCCCGCCGCGTTGGCCCCATCGACCTGGTGGCAAGCCACTACGGCGTGTTCTGCCAGGGCTGCGATGAGGTTGCCCTGACCCTGCTGGACGTGCTGGACTACATGGAGAAGATTCCCATGGTCACCGGCTACAAGCTGACCGACGGCACCATCACCAAGCGCTTCCCCATGGGCATGGCTCTGGACACCGCACAGCCCGTGGTGGAATATCTGCCCGGCTGGCACTGCGATATCACTGCCGCCCGCAAGTGGGAGGATCTGCCCCAGGAAGCCCGCGATTACGTTGAGTATCTGGAAAAGGCTATTGGCTGCAAGATCACCTACATCTCCGTGGGTGCCGAGCGTGAGGCTTACATCCACCACAACGTCTGATCCGCGCCACAGAACCCGCCGCATTGAAAAGGAAGCGTGACTATGTTTGATATCATCACGGACAGCGCCTGTGACCTGACCCCTGAGACGGCCGCAACACTGAATATTGAGATCATCCCCTTCTATGTCTCGCTGGACGGTGAGCACTACCGCAAGGAAGGCAAGGAGATCGCCGTGCGCGATTTCTACCAGTTCATGGTAGATAACCCCTCGGCCTACCCCAAGACCAGCCTGCCTTCTCTGGAGGATTTTGAGACCGCCTTCCGGGCCCATGCCGAGGCGGGTCGCCCGGTGCTCTGCATCTGCTTTACCAGCAAGATGAGCGGCTGCGTGGGCAGTGCCCGCAACGCCCGGGAGCTGGTGCTGGAGGATTTCCCCGATGCTAAGATCGAGGTCATTGACAGCACCGCCGCCACCGTGACCGAATCCATCGTGGTGGAAAACGCGGTGGCCATGCGGGATGCAGGCTGTACGCTGGACGAAGCCGTGACCTGGCTGGAAGCGGAAAAGATCACCAACCAGATCTTCTTCACGGTGGGTAATCTGGACTACCTCATCAAGGGCGGGCGCATCGGCAAAGTCACGGGCCGTGCCGCCAACATTCTGGGCATCAAGCCCATGATCCTGTTCAAGGAGGGCGAGATCTTCTCCGCTGGTGTGGCCCGCGGCCGCCAGAAGAGCTTTGAGAAGGCCCTCGACCTGCTGATGACCTATCTGGCCGAACACAACGGCACGCCCGACGACTACTGCATCACAGTGGGCTACGGCTACGATGCCGACGAGGGCAAGCGGCTCTGGATGCAGACCCGCGCCGCCCTGCGCGCCAAGTACCCCACCTGCGAGTGCAATGTGGTCTTGCTGCAGATCGGCTGCACCATTGCCGTGCACACCGGCCCCTATGCGTTGGGCATGGGCGTGATGCGGCGGTGGAAAAAACAGTAACTCCCTCAGTCGCCTCCGGCGACAGCTCCCTCTAGGAGGGAGCCTTACGGCAGCGAAAAGCCTCTCTCTGAGAGGGAGGTGGCATTGCGTCAGCAATGACGGAGGGAGTTCCCACATAGTAAAAAAGAAGCCCCGACGAATGTCGGGGCTTCTTTTTGTTTTTCAGCCTTGATTTTTACGATGCACGATCACAGAAGACGGTGACACGGGTCTTGCCGCCGTAGGTGCAGGTGTACAGCACCAGGGCGTAGCCGCTGTGTTCCACTTCCTCCACACTGTGGGGGTCAAGCACTTCGACCTTGTTCACGACGTACTCATTCACGATGCCGTCCATATCGGTGAAGGTGACGCTGTCCCCCGCTGTGAGGGAGGTCAGCTTGCCGAAATGGCTCTCGTAGTTGTGCGCCGCAATGACCAGATCATCGGTGCGGGAAGAGCCGAACTGGCGGCAGGGGGCGATCTTCAGGCGGGGGTAGCTCCACTCGCTCATCACCGGCAGATCAATGCCGATGGCGGGAATGGAGATCTCACCCACATATTCATTGCCGTCGATCTCCACCACCGGGAGCTCGGGGTCCAAGGGGCCGCTCTCTGCCTCCGGTTCCGGGGTCTCCACCTTCTGCTGAAGGTCGGCCACCACGGTCTGAGCCTCGGCACCGGCGTGGGCATCCTCGCAGCGGTTGTAGGCGTACAGGCCGCCAGCCGCCAGCAGGAGCACCACACCCAGCACGATGCAGACAAGCCCGGGGGATACTTTACGCATTCTTTTCACGTTTCTTGCTGCGCTCCATCAGGTAGGCACCCACGGCCACCAGCACCAGACCGCTTGCCGTCAGAACAGGTATGGGCCAGTTCAGCTGACCGGTCTGGATCAGTTTGGGGCCTTCGGCCGGGCGGGCATCCGCCACCACGCTGGCCGGGGCGGTGGGCTCCGGTGCACTAGGGGTGGTGGTTTCAGTCACGGTCGGGCGGGCATCTGCCGGGGCCGGGTTCTCCGGCGTGGAAGGGGTGGGCGGGGTGACAGGATCAGGGTCATACGGGTCCGGGTAGTACGGGGTCTCGATGGCCTTGTATCTGTTGTTGAAGGTGATGCTGCTCACCTTTTCGTCCATCAGGTCGGCCTGTGTGTGCACGGCCATCCGGGCCACCAGCTTGTCGTTGTCCCACACCACGGAAACGCGCAGATAGTACACGGTTTCATCGTAGGTGCCGCGGGTGTTGACACCGGCGCGCTGGCGCACGGTGTAAACGTAATAGCCGGGCTTGGTGTAGCTGATGGGGCCAAAGCTGCCGGTCTCGCCGTCGGTGATCTCCAGAGTGGTCACCTCGGGCAGGGGCGCATTGTCCACAGCCTCAAGTTCCACAGTCAGTGTTTCCTTTGGGAGAGGTGTTTCCCCCGTGGACTGAATGGAAACCGGAAGCTCCTGCAGCTGTGTATGCTGGTCAGCCGCGGTGGCCGCAAATGCCGCCGGCTGACACAGGCAGAACCCCAACGCAAGCGTCAGGAGTGCTGCCGCAATTTTACGGAACCTCATTTCATCCTCTCCTTTATGAATCCGACGCGGACGGGATCATCCACGCCAGAAGAATGGTGCGTGCATCGGTAAACTCCGTTGAACAGGTGGACAGCGCCAGCACCTGAGCGTCATCGCCCGCCGCTTTCATGGCGGCCAGCGTTTCGGTGTTCAGGTTCAGGGCGTTCTCCTGCGCAAAGGTGTACAATCCCTGCAAGTCGCTGTCCCAGCGCTGGGGATCGAAGATTGCATTCTCAGACGCTGGAACCAGCAGACATGCAAAGGTTTTAAGATCATAGGTGCGGTCGGGCAGGATCAGCTCACCGGTGGTGTTCTCTGCAAAGAACTCTGCGTCCTTGTACAGATCCAGATCACCGAACATCTTGCTCTCTTCCATGTGGTGACCATACAGCAGAGAGTAAGGGTCGGTGAAGTTCTTGTCGCAGTTCACATCCAGAAAGATGCTGCCTGCCAGCGAGAAATCACCGTAGACATCGGTGTTCACATAGGTAAAGTTGTCCTCGCCCTGTACCACAGGGTAGTCGATGGCGGTGTTGTCCAGTGTGACCCACGCGCAGACATCCGGGTTGATGCCCAGCAGCTCCTCAAAGCTCGCGCCGTTATCCGCGCCCGCCTTGGGCTTGAACTGCAAAAGCTCTGCCTGAACATTGTCTGCGGCGGCGTACACCTGCGAGTTGTCCCACAGGGCATAGGCTGAATACGCCCCGGCGACCACCAGGAACAGCACGACCACCGTGCTCACCAGAAAGTCGGCTGCCCTCAACGCTTTTCTCTGCCAGTTGATACAGCCCACCTCCGGTTAAACAAATTCAAATAAGTGGTTATTCGTTAGGTTTGTGCTGAGATAACCCCCCAGTCACGCTTCGCGTGCCAGCCCCCGCTAATAGGGGGGGCCCTTGGCATGGCGCAAAGCTTCACGGTTTTGCCAAGGCCGCCCCTACTAGGGGCGGTGGCATCCCGCAAGGGATGACGGTGGGGTTTAATCTACCGCAAGCAATTACTCCTCGTCGCGGCGGCGCTTGTTCAGCATCAGGGCCACACCACCAATGGCAACGATGGCCAGCATTGCAATGTAAGGTGCATTGTCCAGCACAACGCCCATGTCGGGGGTACCTTCGTGGGTATTGACAAAGCTAACAGTCACATTTGCATTGTTTACGCTATCAGTAACACCAAGAACGGTCTTTCCATCAATGGTGACATTTTGCATAGTGGTATCAGCAACGCTAACAGTATACTGGCCATTCTTGCTATCATCAGTAGTATTCTTCTCGTAAATCTTATAGCTGATATCCTTGGGAAGGTTGTTAAAGACAATCTTATTTTTATGGCCCAGAGTAATAGTATAAGGAGTATTCAATGCCAGAGATGTCACAGCGTTATCATCAGCGTCCTTAATAGTACCCTGATTGGTTTCAACCACAACATTTGCATACTTGTTAGCATCACCAGTGAACTCGATCACAAAGGTAAAGGTCTCACCCAGATCACCAAAGCTGCCCTGAACAGTTTTATCCAGCGTCAAGGTATACAGATTGCCATCACCGTAGGTGTTAGTAAAAGCTTCAGTATTGTTAACCTTACCAGTAGCGCTATCACCCGTCGCATTTAATGCAGCCTCTTTAGAGCTAAACATGGTGACATAGTACTCATACTCACCAGTCTTAATCTGATTGGTTTCAGCATCAACTTTATGCGCAACAGTCACAGCCATGTAAACAGGAGCAGCATAGGTAGTCGCAACAGTCTGACCTGCATTTTCAGAAATCTCGTACAGATACTTGCCAGTACCAGTAGGATTGCCCAGGCCCAACTCAGTCGGGGTAACAGTAAAGCTCTTAGACTCACTACCTTTGGTCATCGAGCCAAATGCGGTTTCTTTACCCGTCAGATTGATAACAGTCTCATTATTATACGGAGCCGTTGCTGCCTTGTCCTGACGAATAACCTGCAAGTACTTCACCTGGAAGCTAAAAGTTTCTGCCGGTGCAGTACCATTCTTTACCTCATAGGTTTTATACAGGGGAATCTCGCTAGTTGCAGTCAAAGCCTGATTATGGGTAATAGCAGCCGGCCCCTCTGCAAACGCTGCGGTTGCGCCGACGGTGAGCATCATGGCGGCAGCCAGAACGCCCGCGAAGAATTTCTTCAGTTTCATTGTTATTCCTCCCTAGTAAGAAATAGTTCGTACTCCTGTGCCACGGCCCAAACTCCGCGGTTCACAGGCAGGATGCCGGCAGCTTCTTCCGGCCTCCGTGGTATTACAAACTGCGTCGCCGCAGTAGTGTAATTACTTTTGCTTGCACATCCTCCAGCGGAACCGGGCCAAAGTCCCGGCTGTCCTCGGATTGTGTGCGGTAATCGCCCAGCACAAAAAAGCAGCCTTCCGGCACCGTGTAGGGGTACTCCAGCGCGTCTTTTGCGTAGGTGGGGTAGAGGATCTCGCCGCTCTGCACCGCGCCGTTCACCACAAGGGTGCCGCTGTCGTCCAGAGCCACAAGGTCGCCCTCGCGCCCAAGGATGCGGCCCACCCGGAGCTTGCCGCCCTGGGTGTAGACCACAACGTCGTTTTTTGCGTAGGTTTTTTGCAGGCGGTAGCAGATGAGCAGGTCGCCATCCTTTACCGCGGGGAACATGCTGCTGCCCTTGGCCTGCGTGAGCAGGAACACCTGCGTGAACAGCACCCAGGCGCACAGCAGGATCACCACAACGCGGCCCAGCAGGCTGATAAAATCCTGCCGGTTCTCAGCGTCCAGCCTACGGCGGCGCACCGCCCGTGCCCCCAGCTTCAGGGCTTCATTGTCCAGCGGGTGCATCGGAATGCGCCTCCTTTTGGGGGTCAGAGCTGTCAACTTTGGTGGTATCCAAGGGCAGGCTTCCGGTCTGCTGCTCCAAGAGCACATTATAGCGGGTGCGCTCGGCGCGGATGGCGGCTTCGTACAGGGCGTAAAGCTCTTCCAGCTTCTTCCACATTGACGCTTCATCCACGCCGCCCAGCAGGTTCTTGCGGAATTTCACCGTCCGGAACCACTGGATGATCGCTTCCTGCTCCGGGCTGATACAGCTTTCCTCTGCACCGGCCAGCCGCTGGGGCGCTTTCTTCTTCGCCATGCGGTCAGCCCCCTTTAGTCATCTTCCTTACGGCGCTTACGCAGCATCAACAGGGCAACGCCGCCAGCTACCACAGCAAGGATGACAATGTAAGGCAGGGTGTCGAGGAGGACACCAAGGTCAGGTTGCAGGGTGCAATTATTGGTAAAGGCAATCGTCTTAGCGTCCGTACCAATCGTCACACTTGCTTCTCGCCTATTCTCAGGTGTTCCGGAATCAACCACATAGCTGGTCTCGTACTTTTCGCCTGAATAATTATCCTCTACAACCTTGTATTGGCCGCTCGGTAGATTCTTGAAGATAATCGAAGCTCCGTCTTTCAGCGTAAACTGACCATTACCTTTCCATTCAACCTTTGCACGATCTGCTTCACTAATCTCAATATTGGTATCAGTGATATTTGCCGCTGTGCCATCAGCTTTGGTAATTGTAAAGGTAAAGGCTTTGTTGGTGTCGCCAAGTTTGCCGGTAACGGTTTTGGAGACGGTCAGGTTTGCAGAAGCAGGCACATACTTTGCGTAGAAAGTTGTATCTTCTTTAATGGTATCTTCATCAAAATCAAACTTGCTACCTTCCGTGCAGTCCTGATTTGTATACCAACCATCAAAGGTGTAAACTGTACCATCTGGGGTTGTTTTAGTTTTCGGGCAGGTTGCTTCAGTCTGACCTTCACCAATAACATCCGGGCGGGCAATCGCTTTCAGCGAAATCGAAGTACTCCCTTCTGGGACAGTAAATGCTCCGCCATAATCACGCACTAGAGCAAAGGTATCTTTACCCACATCCTGAACCATAAACTTGACGTTGATGTGCGTTGTATCATGGAGCACTATCAAACCATCCAGATGGTACGTCATTTTTTTATCACTGACCGACGAAATCGGAGATTTATATATGCCCTTCGTGTATGTGGATTTATAGTTCTCTTCACCCGTCCAGTCTCCATCCTCGCCGTTTTTGCCAGTATTGGCTCCACCCGCAGCAACGACCTCGTACCATTCAATTGTGTACGTGCCTACAGTATTCGCTTTCGTTGGATCCTTCTCAATTTCCTTTTGGATTTCTTTCGGGAGTGATTCGTAATAGTAGTCCTTGTATTTGCCATCCTGTTTAATCGGAATCACAGGAAACTGTCCAGAATCAACTATAATTTCAGTTCCCAACTTCGTAGCAATAACGGCCGTGTCATAAATTGAGGTACGTTTATTGTATTTACTCGGAGCATCTACATTTGAAATCGTACCAACGGCCATGCCGTTCCACGCTTTATTTTCAGCTTTATTACCATAGTAATCACCCGAATAGCCCAAAACCTGCGTGTAAACATAAAGATTGTAAGGAAATGTCGGATTATCGCTCTTCACAACTGTAATCTCCAGCTCATCGCCGTTACCTTCCGGATCTTTGCTCTTAGGGTCACCATAACGGTGAGCAACCGTCACCTTACCCTCTTGCGTAACCTTTATCCGTACTGTTTTGTAGGTATCTCCTGTACCTTTTATCTGATTAACTTCTATATTTTTACTGTTTATAAATACCGCATTACCGTTAGTCTTGTCCGGATTAAGTCTCCATGTGTGATTGTAGTTTGTTTTTCCGTTTTTGGCCCGCAGTGTAATCGTTGCACCAACCGGAACTTTTGTATCGCCCTGAATGCCGCTGATGCTACTGATCGTAGCAATTCCATCATTCACATTCGGATACTCAACGCCATCGATCTCAATGCTGACGATCTCAATGCCGTCATCATCGAAGTCTTCACTTTCCTGATCCGGGTATTCCAGCGCAAGCACAAAGGGGCTGAAGCTGGAGGTTTCAAAGGTCAGGGTGCCATTCTGATAAGAAAGGACATCCAGTGTCTCCACGCTGCCGTCGTCTTTCTTGTGGAGCACCTTCAGTGCATCGGCAGTGAGCGCTCCCTCTTCTTCCATTGCCGCAATTTCCGGCAGTTTGTTCAAACCAGAAACGGTAACGGTAGCCTTCTGGCCCTTGGCAGGCTGCACCGTTTCGCCCTTGGCGTTCTTGGGGGAGATCTTCAGGCCCAGAATGGGCATCATTTCCCCAAAGCTGTCCTCGTGGCTCTCGTAGAAGGTCTGCATATCGTCATCACCCATGTGGATGACGCTGAGGTGATCTGCGGCAGAAGGCAGATTTTTCACTTCCACCGGCAGATTGACGCTCTTCGTGTTGCCGTCCTCGTCCTCGTAGGAAGCAGAGGCCTTGGCAGTCAGATCCACAGGCACGGGGTTCTTGTCCACCAGATCCTCGTGATCCACGTCCTCTTCCTCATCGGAGCCAACGGTACCGTCCTTCCATGCGGCGTAGACGTTCACGGTGGTGGTCTTGTCGTCCAGAATGTTGCTGGTGGGGTCGGTGAGGTTCAGGCGCACCCGGTTGCCAAACTCGTCCAGCGTGTACCAGTAGTCAAACTGCCGCAGTTCGCCCTTGGGGTCCCGGTTGGAGGAGGGGTTCTCGATGTAGCTGCTGTAATCCGCAATGGTCTCTGCCCGGGGCACAGCCTGAATGAAGTACAGGTTCCACAGAACCTCACCGTTCCGGGCCAGATACTCGCTCTCCGTCATATTGTTGATCTGTGCCTGAGCGGTAATGTCCTGCAGATCAAGGGTGTTCAGCTCCCTCAGCCAGAAGCGGTAGACCACCATGTCCTGCAGCTTTTTGATCTCGTCGCCGGAAACGACCACTTTGTCATCAGGCTTTTCCACAACGTCGTCCTCGCCGGACCACTGGGTCTCGGTGCTGGAGCTGGGGTCGGTACTGGTGCTGGTGCTGGTGTCGTACTCAATGACGGTACCCCACTCTGTTTCCTTAACGTTGGGGCCGCCGTCGAGGTTGTCCTCGCCGCCCTCTACAGGCCGGGTGGCAACTTCGTCCTCGCCAAAACCGGCAGCTTCACCGTCGTCTACAGGCCGGGTGGCTTCCTCCTCGCCGAAACCGCCAAATTCGTCGTCAGGATAGGATGCCTCGCCGTCATCTACGGGCCGGGAGGCCTCTTGATTAACCTGAGGATCGATCAGACCCTCCGTTGCAAACACCGGCACAAGGCAGGTGCAGATGACCGCAAGCGCCAGACAAAGCGCAAAAACACGCTTCACCAGCCTATCTTTTTTTCCGTGATGATTTTTCCGCACAGTGGAGCCCTCCCTGCATCATAGTATTTTTGGCAAAACCGGAGGAAAAGATATCCAACTTTTGTCGGCTTTCTTTCCCTTGGCAGGTTATTTTTACCAGACACATCATTATTGTAATAATAGCATGTATATCCAGTATTTTCAATAGTGAAATTTTATTTTCCCTTCCCCTTTTCAGACAAAATATTCTGCGATATACAGCACGTTATGAACCGTCGTAATATCATTGTGGGGAGTAGCGCAGTCTAACTTATCCGCACCGCCCGCCGCATTGATATATCGCGCAGTTTTGTGTTGTATATTCGCAGTTTCACTCTCTATAATACATGAAACGCAGATTCCTTTCACTTTTTTTCGAGATTTTTTGAAAAAAGTTTTCGGAGCCCTCTCAGTCTCGCAAAGCTCGACAGCGTCCGGGTTAAACCTCTCAGTCACGGGCTTCGCCGTGACAGCTCCCCTAGTAGGGGAGCCCTTGGCAGGCCGTCGCGTTTTCGGGGTCTGGCGCTTCGCTCCTGTTTGCCCTGCTGACGCAACGTTATTTCTGCCTTGCGGCAGATGATGCCCTTGGAGCGCCAGCGATCAGATTGAAAAATGAATCTCATGCCAAGGCCTCCCCTACTAGGGGAGGTGGCATCGAGCGTCAGCGATGATGACGGAGAGGTTTTGCACCAAAAAGCGCCCCCATCACTCAAAGGAGCAATGGGGGCGCTTTACCATATTACGATAGGTTCCGCTTACTCAGCCTTGGGGGCTTCGGGAGCCTTTGCTTCCTCAGCCTTTGCGGCGGGCTCTGCCGGAGCGGCAGGAGCGGCAGCAGGCTTCGGAGCCTGCTTCACCACGGGCTTGGGGGGATTCGGATCGTCCTTCAGCGGGAAGAGGATGATGTGCTTGGGGCACTTCTGGGCGCACATGCCGCAGCCCTTGCACTTGTCGTAGTCCACACGGGCCACGCCGTCCACAACGTGGATGGCATCAAACTTACAGGTGCGCTCGCACATGCCGCAGGCAATGCAGGAAGTGGTGCACAGCTTGTTTGCCACAGCACCCTTATCCTGATTGGAGCACATGACCACGGGCTTGCGGGGGCCGCCTGCGTCGATCATAATGACGTGCTTGGGGCAGATGTTGGCGCAGGCACCACAGCCGGTGCACTTGTCCTTGTCCACCTTGGCCACGCCGTCCACAATGTGGATGGCATCGAACTTACACACCTTGGTGCAGTCGCCCAGGCCGATGCAGGCAAAGGTACAGGTCTTGGGGCCGCCGTACAGGGTGGCAGCAGCGGCACAGGTCTGGATGCCCTTGTACTCGTAGCTGGGCTTGCAGTGCTCGGAGTTGCCCTGGCACTGGACCACAGCCTTCTTCTCCACAGCGCTTGCCTCGCCGCCCATGATCTTGGCAATGGCGGCAGCAGCCTTGGGGCCGCCGGGGGCGCACTTGTCGCAGGGAACGCCGTCCATAACAACGGCCTTTGCGTAGTCGGCACAGCCGGCGTAGCCGCAGCCGCCGCAGTTTGCACCGGCCAGGCAGGCAGAAACTTCTTCAATACGGGGGTCTTCCTCAACCGCCATGAACTTTGCGGCCAGCACCAGAACAACGGCACCGATCGCGCCCACGATGGTACAGAGGATCACAGCAGATACAATATTCATAATCCTGTTCCTCCCTTACAGCGTCACGTTGAACAGGTTTTCGACGAGACCGCCGAAGCCCATAAAGGACAGGCTGGTGATGGCTGCTGCGATCAGGGTGATGGGCAGGCCCTTGAAGGGTGCCGGGGGATCGCAGGCTTCCACACGCTTGCGCACGCCGCTGAACATGACCATGGCCAGCATAAAGCCGACACCTGCACCCACGGCACAGACCAGAGCCTCAATGTAGGCAGCGGCAAAGCCAAGGGTAGCAACGTCTGCGCCGTAGTCGTCCACGACCAGAATGGTCACGGCCAGCACGCAGCAGTTGGTGGTGATCAGGGGCAGGTAAACGCCCAGAGAATTGTACAGTGCAACAACATACTTCTTCAGGAAGATCTCGATGAACTGCACCAGCACTGCAATGACCAGGATGAACACGATGGTCTGCAGGTAGCCCAGGTCAGCGGGGTTCAGAATGAAGATCTGGATGGGGAAGGTGACAGCCGTTGCCACCAGCATAACAAAGATAACAGCGCCGGACATACCAATGGAGGAATCCAGCTTCTTGGAAACGCCCAGGAACGGGCAGATACCGTAGAACTTCACCAGCACGTAGTTGTTCACCAGGATCATGCTGAAGAAGATCGCAGCAAGTTTGACTAACATCTTATTCTGCCTCCTTCTTCAGGTTGTCGAGGTCGCAGCAGCTCTTGCGCTCGATGCGGGCATCCAGCTTGCCTTCCAGCCAGACGCAGCCGGCCATCAGCACGCCGTAGCAGAAGAATGCGCCGGGAGCCTGGGTCATAATGCTCATCTTGGCCATGCTCTCGGGCAGGACCTGGAAGCCCAGCCAGGTGCCGCTGCCCAGGATCTCACGGATGGAGGCCATCAGCACCACGGTGAGGGTGTAGCCGATGCCCATGCCGATGCCGTCAAGTGCGGAATCCACCACATTGTTCTTGCAGGCAAACATCTCGGCACGGCCCAGAATGATGCAGTTGACAACGATCAGGGGCAGGAACACGCCCAGTGCGGTGTACAGGCTGTCCATGTAGGCGTGCATCACCATCTGAACGATGGTCACGAAGCCTGCAATGATGACGATGTAGCAGGGCAGGTGGACTTTAGCGGGGATCACGTTGCGCAGCAGCGAGATCAGGATGTTGGAGCACACCAGCACGAAGGTGAAGGCTGCGCCCATGCCCAGCGCGCTGGAAACTGCCGTGGTAACAGCCAGGCAGGAGCAGGTGCCCAGAACCAGACGCAGAACGGGGTTTTCTTTGATGATGCCGTTGGTAAGGATGCTTACCTTGGACTTGTTTTCGCTTGCCATTTCTTACCAACCTCCTTTATGCCAACTCGTTGTAGCAGTTGATGCAATCGTTGATGGCGGCAAACAGAGCCTTAGAGGAAATGGTTGCGCCGCTGTATGCGTCGTAGCCCTGGCCCAGGGTGATGTTCTGGGTGCCATCCATGCCATCGAACTGAGCAAGGAAGCTGTCGGTGGCAACGTTGCTGCCGATGCCCTTGGTCTGGGTAGAAGCGTCCACCCAGATGCCGGTGACAGTGCCGTTGGTGTCGAAGCCGATGATGACGGACAGGATGCCGCCGTCAAAGCCCTTTTCCTCAGCCTTGATGGCCAGGGAGCCGTCGGTGGCCTTTACAGCACCGGTGATGTTCTCGGTGGTGTAGTCGGTCACTTCCTCCAGATCGGAGGCGCTGGAAACGGTGGGCATCACGTCCACATAGGCAGCCAGCGTTGCGGCCTTCTGGTTATCCTCAATGATGGGAGCCGTAAAGGAGTTGACCATAGCCAGCAGCAGGCTGACGATCAGTGCGATCACGCTCAGCACAACAACAGGCTTTACACTGGTCTCCCAGGAAGAATTCTTATTCATTTGCCAGCACCCTCCTTTGCTTTCTTTGCAGGCTTAACATAGCCGTAAGGAGTCTGACGGGTCCAATCGTTGATAAAGGGGACCCACAGGTTCATAAACAGCAGCGCGAAGGAAACGCCCTCGGCGTAGCTGCCCCACTGACGGATGGCGAAGGTGACGATGCCCAGGCACAGGCCGTAGATCAGCTTGCCCTTCAGGGTAAAGGGGCTGGTAACGTAGTCCGTTGCCATGAACACAGCACCGAACATCAGGCCGCCGGACAGGATGCCGACCAGTGCGCCGTGCAGGCTGCCGGTGGAGATCAGGTAGAAGATAAACATGCTGCCGATGTAAGAAGCGGGGATGGCGATGCTGATGGTCTTGGTGGCCACCATATAAATCAGGCCCAGCAGGATGGCCAGAGCGCAGGTCTCGCCCAGAACACCGCCGTGCACGCCCATGAACAGATCCAGCAGGCTCAGCTTGCTGGTGTCAGCCACAGCCAGCGGGGTAGCGCTGGACAGCTGGTCAACCGCTGCATCGGGGAACACCCAATTGTTCATGGAACCGGCAAAGCTGATGAACAGCACGATACGGCCGACCAGTGCAGGGTTTGCAAAGTTCATGCCAATGCCGCCGAACAGCTGCTTGACCACGATGATGGCAACCAGGTCGCCGATGATGAGCTGGCCGATGGGCATGCCCACGGGCACGTTCATGGCCAGAATGATGCCGGTGACCACAGCGGACAGGTCGCTGATGGGGTTTGCTTTCTTCAGCAGCTTGCAGTACAGCCACTCAAAGGCCACACATGCCACAACGGACACTGCAGTGACCAGCAGGGCACGCGCGCCAAAGATGATTGCAGAGGCCACCACACAGGGGCACAGGGCAACGATCACGTTGGCCATCAGGCTCTGGGTCGTTTCCTCACTGCGCAGGTGCGGGGAGGCCGAAACAATAAGCTTCGTATCCATTACTTATTGCCTCCTTTTTTGATTTCACCAAGGTAGAACGCCTTTGCCAGGCCCATCATCTGGGTGCAGGGGCGCTTTGCCGGGCAGACAAAAGTGCAGGAGCCGCAGTTGAAGCAGTAATCAACATGCAGCTTGCCCAGCTCCTGAACGTCGCGGGCAGCGTAAGCCTGGTTGACCTCCACGGGCTCCAGACCCATGGGGCAGTACTCCACGCAGCGGCCGCAGCGGATGCAGGGGTTGACCTGCGGGGGCTCTGCAGCAGCGGCGCTGAGCATGATCAGGCCGGAGGTGGTCTTAGTGGTGGGGTAGCTCAGGTTCTCCACAGCGGGGCCCATCATGGCACCGCCGGCAACCACCTTGCCCAGCTCCACGCCGCCCTTGATGCCGGCAGCGTTCAGAACATCCTCGTAGGCAGTGCCCACGGGAACGATCAGGTTCTGGGGCTTTGCGCAGGCATCGCCATCCACGGTGATGCAGCGGCTGACCACCGGCATACCGGTAGCCAGGTACTTGCCCAGGGTAGAAACAGAGGTCACGTTCATCACGATGGCACCTGCATCTGCGGGCAGACCGCCGTGCGGAACCTCGCGGCCCAGGCACTTCTCGATCAGGATCAGCTCTGCGCCGGTGCCGTAAACACTGGGCAGTGCCTTGACCTCGATGGCGGGCTTGTCTTTGGTCTTCTGGGTCAACAGCTCGATGCACTCGGGCTTGTTGTTCTCAATGCCGATGATGCACTTCGGGATGCCGGTATACTTCAGCACGGCCTCGATGCCGCGGACGATATCATCGCTGCAGTTCAGCATCTCCTGCGTGTCGCTGGTCAGCCAGACTTCACACTCGGAAGCGTTGATGAGCAGGGTGTCCACGGTCTGCTTGGGCTGCAGCTTGACATCGGTCGGGAAGCCTGCGCCGCCCAGACCCACCAGGCCGCACTCACGCACGGCTGCCAGGAAGCTGGCCTTGTCGGTGACCTCGGGTGCCTTCACGGCAGGGTCCACGGTCTGCTTGCCATCGGTCTTGATGACAACAGAGTCGCACATCCGGCCATTGGAGAGACGGAAGGGTTCCACAGCGGCCACAGTACCAGAAACACTGGAGTGGATATTTGCAGAGACGAAACCGCCTGCTTCACCGATCTTGGTGCCAACAAACACTTCGTCGCCCTTTTTGACCAGGGCTTTCGCCGGAGCGCCGATGTGCTGGCTCATCAGGATGCGTACCTGCGCGGGCAGAGGCATCGGAACTGGTTTGCTTGCAGCGGTTGCCTTGTCATGCGGCGTATGCGCGCCAAGCGCCGCACGTTTCAGCTTGTTCAACATGGAATAAATCCCCCATTCTGCTTGAATTGCCACCCCTGCCCTCATGCGGGCGCACTGCGGCAGGGACAGCAGCTGCTTAACACAGTTATTGTATCATTTTACAGCCGGAAGTTCAACGACAACAGCACCAAAATGATGCAATTTCCTCAATTTTCTTTGCCATTTTTAACGATTAGTCGTATCTAACCAATTGTTTTTTTATTAACAACCACCAACTTCACGCAACTTTACTACCGTTTGCCTTTCTACCGGGATTATGGTATACTGTTGCTAATGACCCTGCGGAACGTCCCCTGCTCCGCATTTGAACGACCGGGCCATGCCCGCCAAGGAGGATCGGATACCATGAAAGTTCTCAAAGCTCTGCTTGCCATCTTCACGTTCTTAGCCGCCGCACTCACCTGCACGCTTCTCTTTGTGCAGGACAGAAACGCCCCCCACTATATTAAGATCTACGAGAACGAGCAGTAAGCGGTTTCTCTGACAGACAAGATCCCCCGGAAAGCGGCCCGCGCCGCCCTCCGGGGGATCTTTATGCTTTATGGTTTTTTCCTCTGTATCGGGGAACGCTCAGTTCACGTCGAACAGGCAGACCGCCTGATAGACAGTGCCGTTAGAAGTGGGAACGTATGCAACGCCGATCTTTTCTGCTAAGTTGAATGCACTGGTATCTTTGAACAGCGAATCATACTTGAAGCTGGTCTTGGAAGCGGGGTTATAATCACTGGTGATGGGACGGTAATCTTTGGTCATGCCAACCACAATCTTCACACTGCCCAGTTCAGCAGTGATCTTACGGTAATTTTCCCAGTAGGTCGTGTTATTGATCTTGTTATTGGTATACTCCAGCCAGTTCTCCAGCAGAGCCTTCGTCACTGCGCTGTACTTTGCACTGTACTCAACCTGGCCCAGACCCTTATTGGCAGCCATGTTATTCACGGTCATCACCACTTCGGGAGTACCGTCCTCCGGCATTATGCTATCCGGGTCGGTGGTGCCACCGTCGCAGGCGGTCAGCATTGCCAGTGCCAGAACACCGGCCAGAACAAGTGCCAGAACTTTTTTGAAACGCTTCATTGCAATGCCTCCTTGATTTTATTTAATCGTTATCTTCACACCCGAGCAGGAATCTTATGTAGGCAAAGGTGCGCTCCTGCCCCAGATCCCGGACCATCAGCAGCAGCTTTTCCAGCAGTGCCCTTGTTTCGGGATGGAGCAGATAGTGATCCCTGCTCTTTTCATAATACTGCCACGGGGATGCGTCGGTGTACTTGTCGCCCAGATAGATCTGGCTGGCCGCCACGCGGTCGCAGACCATCTCGCAGACATAGCGCAGGGGCATTTTCATGCCGCCCAGGCCGGATTTGTTGGTTGTGTAGTCGATCCAGTATTCCAGATGGTGCTTGTTGCGGCCCTTATGGTGGAGCCATGCCGAGGAATAGCCCCGGGCGGCGCGCTCTGCCTCGTTGGGGCTGTGGTCGCCCTGATAGTAGATGCAGCCCGGGATGAACTCGGTGGGGCTGTACTTGCTCAGGTCATGGGTCAGGCCCTGCTGATAAAGGCCGCATTCAAAGCAATACTTCATCACCAGCAGTTTATGCCGGGTGATGGTCTCAAAGTGTCCCTTGATGTTCATTGGAGGGTACCTCCCCGGAATCTTACCGTTACCCTGCCCTCTTTCAACCTGCGCAGATCGTCGTTCTCCGAAAAATCCTCCCGGTCGCGGGTCAGGTTGGGGTTGTAGTAGGGGTCATCCAGAATGTTTTCCTTGCCGTGGATGGTGTAGAGCCGCTGCTGCTCCGCCGCAAAGCGGGCCGCCTTAACGGGGTCTTTTTCATCCCCGCCCCGGCTCTTGCTCTCATAGTGAATGAGCTCGGCGTAGGGGGTCCAGGCAATGCGGTAGCCTGCATCCCGCACCCGCAGGCAGAAGTCCACATCGTTGAAGGCCACGGCGAACTGCTCGTCCAGCCCGTGCATCTCGTCATAGACGGCGGTCTTTACCAGCAGGCAGGCACCGGTCACACCGGAGAAGTCCTGCACGGTAGAGGTGCGGAACAGATAGCCGCTGCCGCCCTTCTTCTTATACTTGTGGCTGTGGCCCGCGTAGCCGCCCAGACCGGTCACGATCCCTGCGTGCTGGATGGTCTCATCCGGGTACCAGAGCATGGCACCGCAGATCGCCGCACCGCCGGGGTGGGCACACTGCCGGAGCAGCTCCGTGAGCCAGTCGCCGTTTACCACTTCCACATCGTTGTTGAGCAGCAGCAGATAGTCGCCCTCTGCCGCTTTCCGGCCAAAGTTGTTGATGGCCGAGAAGTTGAAGCCCTTGTCCGGGTAGGTGACCACCTTCAGGCCGTCGTACCGCTGCCGGGCCTTCTCGTAATAGGCAAAGGTGGCCGGGTCTGTGGAGTTGTTCTCGATGACGATGACCTCGAACCGGTCCCAGGTGGTCTTTTTCCAGATGCTCTGCAGGCACTTTTCCAGATCCTCGGTGTGATCCTTGTTGGGGATGAGGATGCTCACCTTCGGCTCCCCCACAATGTCCCACCTGACCCGATAGGTGCTGGGGTACAGGCCATCCTCTATGGTGCCGGTGCGGCCGGTGCGCTCCAGATGGTCGGCCAGCGCCTTCTTTGCCGCTTTGGCAACGTAGGGCTTGGCATCGGTGCCGCCGGAGGTCGAGCCTTCGTGCACCCGCCAGTAGTAGAGCACCTGCGGCACATGGGCCGCGCCGCCCACCTGCTCAATGAGCCGGAGGAAGAGGTCGTGATCCTGACTGCCATCACATTCGGGGCGTTCCCCGCCCACCTGCTCGAACAGCTCCCGCCGGAACACGGCCAGATGGCAGATGTAGTTGCAGCAGAGCAGGTAATCCGGGGCGTAATCGGGCTTGAAGTGGGCCACCAGCGGCTTTTCGATCTTTTTGGTAAAGAGAGCCTCGTCGCTGTACAGGAAGCCGTCCGGCTCCCCTGCCTCACGCAGCTGCCGGATCGCCTGACCCATGGTGTACATGGCGTGGGGCGCAAGGATGTCATCGTGGTCGGCCAGCGCCAGATATTCCCCCGATGCCAGTTCAGCGGCGGCGTTGGTATTGGCCGCAATGCCCTTGTTTTCGATCTTTTTGTATACGATGTGTTGATATTTTGCCTGATATTCCCTTACGATATCCCCCACACTGCTGTGGGCGGCATCCGAGGCATCCGCCAGGCAGAGCTCACCATTGGGGGCGGTCTGGTTCACAAAGGAATCCAGAAACTGCCGCAGAAACACCTCAGGAGTATTATACAACGGTGTCAACACGGAAATCGTCGAAAGTTGGCAGTTTTCAAAATTTTTTCCTGCCATTTCGGCTCTCTGGGCTTCCAGCACCTTTTTTGCGGGCAGGTAGCGGGCCTTTTTGCCAAAGCACCGCCGCCTGACAAAGCCCGCACCCCGGGCCAGCATGGTGCCCAGACCCTCGTCCTTTGTCAGCTGGACCGCATAGCCTGCCAGCTCTCTGGCACGTTTCAATCGCACATTCATGGCTCAGGCCTCGCCGCGCTGGGTGGCCTTGTAGGCCGCGCAGACTGTCTCAGTATCACCGTTCATTTTCAGGTGGCCGTGGCTCAGCCATGCCACCTTGCTGCACATCCGCTCGATCTGCTCGATGGAGTGGGACACCAGAATGACGGTGGTGCCGCCTGCCATCAGCTCCTTCATCCGTTTTTCGCATTTCTGCTGGAACAGGAAGTCGCCCACCGAGAGCACCTCGTCCGCGATCAGGATATCAGGCTTGGTGATGGTGGCAATGGCAAAGCCGATGCGGGCCACCATGCCGGAGGAGTAGTTTTTCAGCGGTACATCCAGAAAGTTCTGCAGCTCGCTGAACTCCACGATCTCGTCGAACTTCTCGTCCAGATACTTGGGCGAGAACCCCAGCACCGTGCCGTTGAGGTAGATGTTCTCCCGGGCGGTCAGGTCCATATCAAAGCCCGCACCCAGCTCGATGAGCGGGGCGATAGTGCCGTTGACGGTGACCTTGCCCTTGGTGGGCTTGTACACGCCCGCAATGGTCTTGAGCAGGGTGGATTTGCCCGAGCCGTTCAGGCCCACCAGACCGTAAAAATCGCCGGGCATGATGTCCAGGCTCACGTCCTTCAGGGCGTAAAACTCGTCGTACTGCAGGCGGCCCTGCACCATGGCCAGCAGATATTCCTTCAGGCTCTCGTGCTTTTCGGTGGAGAGGTTGAAGCACATGGACACGTTGTCCACTTTGATGATCGGTTCCATTCTTCTCCCCTCCTTAAATATGCAGCACAAAACGATCCTGCGTTTTGCGGAACATGTGCACGCCCACCCACATGGAGACCACTGCGCAGATGCCGCAGACCGCAAACATGTTGAGGTCCAGCGGGATGCCCCACATCAGGGTGCGGCGGAAGCCGGTGATATACCAGTACATGGGGTTCAGCTTGATGATCTGCTGCATGTTGAACCCGCCGATGGAAAAGGTCATCTGGGTGGGGTCATAGAAGATGGCGGAGAAGTAGAGCAGCGCCGTGATGAACACGCTCCAGATGTGCATGATGTCCCGGAAGAACACCGTTGCCGCCGCCAGGAACAGACCCACCCCCAGGCTGAAGAAGAAGAGGGTGATGAGCGGGTAGAGCGCTTCCAGAAGGGTCAGGTGGAAGGGCGCGCCGGTAAAGATCATCACCAGCAGCAGGGCCACAAAGCTGAACACGCAGTTCACCATGGCAAAGCAGCACTTTTCCAGCGGGAAGATATACTTGGGGATATACACCTTTTTCAGCAGGGGGGCAGCGCTGAGCACGCTGCTCATGCTGGAGGAGGTGGCCTCGTTGAAGAAGTTGAAGAGCAGCTGACCGCACATCAGGAACACCGGGAAGTTGTCGATGCCGCTGCCCCGCATATCCATCAGGCTGCTGAACACAGCCCAGTAGACCAGGCACATCAGCAGGGGGTTCAGCACGCTCCACAGCACACCCAGCACGCTGCGGCGGTATTTCAGCTTGAAATCACGGCTGACCAGATTCCACAACAGATAGCGGTAGTGCCAGAAGCCGTTGAACATTCCTTTCAGTTTCGCCACGGGCTATCACCACTTTTCAAAGAATTCAAACTTCTGGGCTGCAAAGGGCTCATGCAGCTTGTCCTTTGCGCTGGTCTTGTGCTCACAGCCGCAGTCGGGCCACTGCACGTTCACGGTGGGGTCATCGTAGGGGATGCCGCCCTCGCTGGTGGGGTCATAGACATCGGTGCACTTGTAGCAGAACTCGGCCACATCGCTCAGCACCAGGAAGCCGTGGGCAAAGCCCTCGGGGATATAGAACATCTTCTTGTTCTCCTCGCTCAGGGTCACGCCCACCCACTTGCCAAAGGTGGCGCTGTGGGGGCGGCAGTCCACGGCAACATCATAGACCTCGCCCTTGGTCACACGCACCAGCTTGCCCTGGGTGTGATTCTTCTGGAAATGCAGGCCGCGCAGCACACCGCGGGTGGAGCGGCTCTGGTTGTCCTGCACGAACTCCTTGTCGATGCCGGCAGCAGCAAACTGATCCTTCTGGTAGGTCTCCATAAAATAACCGCGGTCATCACCGAACACCTGCGGCTCAATGACCACAACACCAGGGATCTCGGTCTCAGTAAACGTAAACTTGCCCATATTTCTTTTTCCTCTCTGTTTTCTTTCAGAAAATTTTGTCTGTTTGTAGTATATGGAAAAGTCCTTGCGGGCTTTTGCGCGATCGGTCAAACTGTCCCTTCCTGCCAAGGCCTCCCCTGGTAGGGGAGCCTCTGGCGAAACGGGTCAGTGCTTACTTCTTGATTTACGTTTCTTCCATTTTATTCTCAGCCGCACCACGCCGAACGCCGCAAGGGCGGCCAGCACAGTGGCACCGACCGAGATCGCCAGCAGGCCGCCTGCGATCCTCTTCGGCCCCACATCCCGGGAGGCGGGCAGGGTGGCGTTGGCGCTCTTGGCCAGCAGCTCCTCCAGCCCGGTCACAGCGGCAGGCACCCGGACGCTGGCCGTTTCCTGCACGTCCCGCCCATGAATGGTATACACCGCATACACCGCCGGGTCAACCCCCAAGAGGTATCGTTCGGGCAGTTCCAGCGTGACCGACACATCCGCAGCGGTCAGGCCGTCGGCCAGCAGCAGCTTCACGCCCGGGTCAGAAACCGTCACCGTGCCCAGCGTGCTGCCGCCGCCCGCCACTTCCAGCTCCCCGGTCACGCCCTGGGCAGGGATCTCGGTGTAGCCGGTGTAGCGGGCAAAGGCATCGTCCAGCAGGGTGCGAACATCGTTGTATTTGTCGGTCTTGATCTGGCTCTGCATGGTCACGCAGATCAGCCGCACGCCGTTCTGCTCCGCCAGGCAGACATAGCTGTACCGGGCAATGTTGGTGTAGCCGATCTTGGAACCCAGGATGGCCGGGATATAGTACCGGCTGGAGCCCACCCGCATTTTATCCTGCTGGTGGAAGTACCGGGTCACGGGCTGGACATTGGTCGGGCCCATGGTGTACATCTCGTTCCGGGTAAACAGGGTCTCGAACCCGGGCTGGGTCAGCGCCCAGCGCAGGATCTGCGCCATGTCATAGCAGCTGGTGTAGTGGTCCTCATCGCTGATGCCGTGGGGGTTGGCAAAGTGGGTGTGTTCCAGCCCCAGCTCCTTTGCCTGCGCGTTCATGGCGGCCACACCGCCCTCAATGGAGCCGCCGCCGAAGTATTCGGCCAGCAGGTTGGCCCCATCGTTGGCGCTGGCCATCATGGTGGCATACAGGGCATCGGTCAGGGGCACTTCCTCCCCTTCCTGCAGGGCGATGTGGCTGGAATCGGTGCCCGCCAGCGAGTAGACATCCTCGTGGCTGACCGTCAGCTTGACATTGTCCCACTTGCCCTGGGCCTTTTCACAGGCAAGGCCCAGCGTCATCACCTTGGTGATGGATGCCGGGTGCAGTTCCTCGTTCATGTTCTGCTGGGCCAGCACCAGACCGGTGTCGGCATCGATGATGCAGTACGCTTCCGTAGCCGTCAGTGCAGGCCCGGCAGCTGCCGCGCCCGGCGCAAACGCCGCCAGTGCGGTCAAAAGCACCGCACACAGCATGGCGATGTGTTTTTTCATTCCAGTTCCTCTATCTCAAGATATTATGATATAGTATACCACATTTTTATCCCTCTGAAAAGAGAAACCCTCAGTTCCACTCCCGGAGCACCGGCTGCAGCTGCTGACCGTGCAGGGCAGCCTCCAGTGCAGCGGGCAGCAGGGTGAGATCCGCCTTCAGGCTCTGGGGTTTCTGCGCTGCATCGTCCTGTCCGTAGGGCACAAAGTAATAGTGCTTGCGCTGCATCAGCCGGGCGATGTTCTCCCCGGAAGCCCCCAGCCCATCGTTTGTGGAGACAGCCAGCAGCACCGGGCACCCGACCCGCAGCAGGCTTTTTGCCGCCAGCGTGACCGGCGTGTCGGAAAGGCCCGCTGCCAGCCGGGCCAGTGTGGTGCCGGTGCAGGGGGCCACCACCAGTGCCCGGGCCAGCTGCTGCGGCCCCAGCGGCTCCACATCCTGCAGGGTATCCAGCACCCTGTGGCCGGTCAGGATCTCCAGCCGCGCCTTCCACTCATCCGCCCGGCCAAAGCGGGTGTTCAGGCCGGAGGCCGCATAGCTCATCACCGGCAGCAGCTCCCAGCCCTGCCGCACCAGCTGTTCAGCCTGAGCCACTGCCGCGCCCAGCGTGCAGAAGCTCCCGCAGACCGCAAACGCCACTGTCCCACGCAATTGCCTTTTCATGGTGTTTCCTCCCTTTCCGCCAGGATCTCACAGACCGTCCGGGCCAGAGCCTCGCCCGCCGTTTCGGGAGCGCAGGCCGCAGGCAGGCTCAGGGCATGGATGGCCCGGTGCCCCAGCCGCCGGGCCGCGGCAAAGTCAGTGCCGCCCGGCTTGGATGCCAGATCCACGACCAGGCTCCCGGGCCGCAGGGCTGCCAGCACGGCTTCCGTCAGAACAGGGGCCGGGATGGTGTTCACCACCGTGTCAAAGGCCGGAGCGGCCTGTTCCAGCCGGGCCAGATCCACGGCCCGCAGGCTGAAACTCTCCGCCAGTGCCCGCTGGGCCGGCCGCCGCGCGGCCACCGTCACCTGTGCGCCCAATGCCGCCAGCCGTACCCCAAGCGCCTGCCCCACCGGCCCAAAACCGGCCAGCAGGATGGCGCTGTTCCAAAGCGTCCGCGTCCGCTCCGCCATCAGGATGCCGATGCAGCCCTCTGCTGTCGGGATGGCGTTGCAGAGGATCAGTTCCTCCCGGGCAAAGTAGTCCACCAGCTCCACGCCCGCCTCCGCCGCGATCTGCCTTGCCTGCGCCGAGAGCTTTCCGCCCAGCGCCAGCGCCCCCGGTTTTGCGGCCCGCAGCAGCTCCGCCAGCGGGGTGCGGCTCTCGTCCAGCGGCAGCGGCAGTAAGATGTAATCGGCCAGTGCCGTCTGCTCCGGCCCGCCCACCGCAAACCCGGCACGGGCCAGCGCCCGGCCTGCCGCCGCCAGCCGCGCGTCCGTTCCGATCACCGCAAATCGTCTTTGTCCATCCATTCCCGGCCCCTCCTCCCCATGGTCTGCGTCATCCTATGCCCATGGAGCGCCGGGTGTGAAAAAGCCGCCGCTCTCCGTCAGGAAAGCAGCGGCGATCTGTTTTTTATGATATCGGCTTTTCGGTCAGAGCGGCGGCAGAGATTGCCTTTGGCTCCTCCATGTTTCGCGTCCGCTCCACGGCCTCACGCATCCGCGGCAGCTGGACGGCTTCATCAAAATCCGCATATCCCTTTGCGTAGACAGGCACCATTTCCAACCGGTATTCTGCACTTGCAACGCTCCATTCCCGGATAGAAAAGTGCTCCGGCGGAAAATTCAGCCAGTTTCCACTCTCTCCAAACTGCGAGACCGCGTCCACCTGAATGCGGAACAGATTCTTTGCATAGTAAGCGGTCCTTGCGATATTTTTCCGGTAGAGCTTCTGCAGATCCTTTTCCCGGCTCGTCGCCTTGCAATACGTCACAAATCGGGTGTCTGCCATCCGCTCTCTGGCTTCCAGCAGGCTCAGGATCGTGCCCTGCTCATCTACCAGATACCCGTTGGTCGTTGGGTCCAGCATATACCACTTTTCCTGCGACCGGTCGTAGATCTCCGTGACAACGTGACAATCAAAATCGAAGGGAGAATAGGGCAGGAAGCGCACACGCCGTGCGTAGATTCCCAGTGCCAGGCAGACCTCCTCCAGAATTTTAGCCTTATTCAGGCAGTTGATGCCCTGTTCCGGTTTATCCAGACTGTAATCCAAAAGCGCCAGGGCGTTGCAGTCCACATGGCCGTCGTACCACGGGCTGTGCGTCAGCTTAGGCGAGAGGTATTTCAGCACCCGAATTGCCCGCTGCAGGTCCGTGCCTTTTCCTGCAATTTTCTCAAAGGGATACTTTTTCAGGAGGTCGGCATACTCCGGGCAGTCCATGCGATATTCCACCGCCGTGCTCTTTCCCGGTTGAAAGCTCCGATTGTTCCGCAGGATTCCACGGTAAACATTGTAAAGGACTTCTGTCTCTTCAAAATTCATTGTTTTTCCCCTCTCTTTTTTGGATAGACGAACGAATGGCCGTAAGTGTTCATTTTCCCCTCTATTTTCAGACCCTATCGTTTTTTATGATACCACGGTTTTCCTGCTCATGCAATGCAAAACGCCCGGCCATGCGGGCGTTCCCACACAGCCGGGCGGCTTCCTTTTTCATCATTCAGTTCTGTTCAGGGCCGCTTATATTTCAGCGGTGTCTGCACCTGAGCACGGATCTTGAGCAGATAGGTCCGGGTCTGCTCGGTGCCCCGCAGGATGGCCTCCACCTGTTCCCGCTGCTCCGGGGTCAGGGCCTCGTCCTCGGCCAGCAGGTCGGCGTTGCCCTCAATGACGGCCAGCGGCGTTTTGAGCTCATGGGAAAGCTGGATGATCTGCTCCCGCTGCTGCTGCTCCATTTTCCATTGGGCCTGCAGGCTGGCCGTCAGCTCCTGCCCCATGGTCTGCAGGGCAGCCAGTGTCTCGGCGTATTCCCGCACCTGCGCCCCGGAAAAATCGATCTCTTCCACGCCCTTTTTCTCAGCCACCTGCCGGGAGACCTCGGTCAGGCGGGCCGTCTCCCGGGCCAGAAACTTTCTGGAGCGGTGGGTGCTCCACACCACCGCTCCCACCAGCAGCAGAATGCCCAGAATGCTGTGCACCGTCTGCACATCTGGCAGCTTTCCCCGCAGCGCAGGGGCGGCGTAGGGCACGGCATAGTCAAATTGCAGCAGACAGACCGTTCCGTCTCGCAATTTTGATGTCATATAATACTGTGTGTATCCAAAATGCCAGCGGGTTTTCCCCTGCCGGTTCTCCATTGCCCGCTGCAAGTGCCCGGCATCCATGTTGGTGGCCAGCACCTCGCTGCTGTCCGGCGCAGCAAACAGGGCGTAACGGCACAAGGAGTCCAGCTGGGTCTCATCAAAGGTGGCGGCAGTCATGCCCGGCAAAACGTCCTGTGCAGCCTTCTGGCAGGCCTGCGCGGCCTGATTGGCCGGGAGCGCCAGCCCGCTGTTGATGACGCACATCAGCGCCGCAAACCACAACAGCAGCGCCAGCACACAGCAAAAGACGGTCTGCACCAGATATCGCAGCAGCACGCTGCGCAGAGAGGTCAGTCTTCGCTTTTCCATCGGTATCCCACACCCCATACGGTATTGAGCAGCTTTTCCGGCTCCGGCACGCCCGCCGCCCGGAGCTTGGACCGGATGTTCTTGATGTGCTGTGTCACGGCGGTGTCGTCCGCAGTGCCGTCAATCCCAAAAACCGCTTCGTAAATTTGCTCCTTGGTAAAGGTCTGCCCGGCGTGCAGCGCCAGATACTCGCAGATGGCATACTCGGAGCGGGTCAGCGGCAGAGGAGTTTCTCCCACCGCCGCCTCCCGCGCGGACAGGTCAAAACTGACCCCGCCGCGCACCAACCGATGCACCGGGGTGCGGTTCTGCCGCCGCAGATGCGCCGCCACCCGGGCACGCAGCTCTGCCACCCGGAAGGGCTTTGCAAGGTAATCGTCTGCCCCGATGCCCAGCCCCTCCAGAACAGACGCTTCGTCGGTCCGGGCCGTCAGAAACAGAATGGGGGCATCGGTCAGGCCCCGGATGCGGCGGCAGACGGCAAAGCCATCCTCCCCGGGCATCATCACATCCAGCAGGATGCAGTCCGCCCAATGGCAGAGTTGTTCAGTAAGCTCCGCGCCGGAGAGCCGCGTTTCCACCCGGTGGCCGTCCCGCTCCAAGGCAGTGCGGATCAGCTTGCAGAGTTCTATATTGTCATCCACTGCCAGAATATTTGCCACAAGATCACCTCAAAGCGTTATAAACAAGGCAGGATGCCCCATACAGCAGATACACATGGGCCGGGTAGAACCAGTAGAACAGCTGCTTGTGTCCGCTGCCACGCTGCCCGTTGTACAGCAGCATCAGCAGCACCGCCGCCACCCCGAACCACTCATAGTTGTTGGTGAACATCTGGGTCCAGACAAAGCCCTCCTGCCGGCAAGCCATCCCGAAGGTCAGCACAAAATCACACAGGAAAATCACCAGTGCCCATACCGTCAGCTGCACTTTGCGCCGTCCACGCAATGCATACAGCAGCGCACCGCCCAGCAAAAAGCTCCAGCTGCCGTCCGTGATGCTGGTCCACAGGGGCAGCGGGCTGGTGATGACAAACGCCACCACCGTGGAAGCCCACGGCATCTGCTGGATCTGGGGGAAGGCGCTCAGAAACGCCACTATCACAAACGGCCAGCACAAAACGGCGGCAATGGCAGCTATGCCTTTTGCAAATTTCTTTTCCCGGAGCCAGTCGATGCCCTGCCAGACGATGCACAGCAGCATCAAATCCTGAAAAATAGCGTTCAGCGGGTAGAAGCCATCCCCGCGCCGGAAGGCTTTGGCGTAGATCATAAAAAATTCCAGCGCCGCCATAGCCGTTCCGATACCCCAGATGCGGATAAAATACCGCCTGCGGTCATGGGTGTGGGCAAAGCCCTCCACCGTGCAGAACAGAAACAGTGGTGCGCTGAGCCGCCCCAGCATACTGAACACCGTTGGGATGCAGCCGGTGAATTCAAAGAAATAATGAATGTGATCCAGCACCATCAGCGCCAGTGCAATGGTCTTGAGCTGGGTACCGTCCAGCCCGTTTTTCAATTTTGTCAGCATACAAATTCCCCTTTCGATGATGCTATCATTGTAACAGGGAAATCTGTAGGAATTCTGAGGGAGAACTTATTTTTCCAGATAATAGCGCACCAGATCCGTGGGGCCGCGCTCTGCATGGCGCATGGCCTTGTGTTCGATGCCCTCATAGGTGAAGCCCAGTTTTTTCAGCAGTTTCCCGGAGATGGTGTTATAGGCATAGTGCCCACCCGTGAAAAGCACCGTATCCGTTTTCTCGAAGAACGCCTGGATTACTGCCGCCAGCGCTTCCCGGGCACAGCCCTGCCGCCGGACATCCGGAGCCATCTCAATGCCCAGCTCCCAGCCGGGCACGGCACGCTCGGCATCCATCAGCGAGATCACGCCGATCACACGCCCATCTGCCTTGCGGACAACGCTGTAACGGGTCTGTCCCGCAAATTTCTGCATCAGACGGTCATATTCCTCATCCATTGCATCAAAGGCATGATAACCGCCGCAATCCAGCGTGGTCTGCTCATCCGAGAAAATCGCAAATACGTCCTGCGCGTCCTTCACCCGGAACTGCCGCAGTTGCAGACGCTCTGTCTCGATTTCAAATACTTCCATTTGCATCTCGTTATTTTCAGGTTTTATCGTACTTTTTAATGATACCACTGTTTTCCAACCCATGCAACGTAAAAAGCCCTGCCATGCGGGCACTCCCACACAGCCGGGCAATTCTATTTCATTTTGCAGAGCACTTTTCAGCATCGATGGCCAGCACGAACATCAGCACATGGAGCGCGTCTGCCGGGTCAACGATATCCAGCACATAGGTGTCCGTCCATTGCAGCAGCTCTTTGGAAACCGTTGCGACTGTCTCTCCCACCGGCTTTGTAATGGTGTAATCCCACCCAGGGAAATCTCCCTCCACATGCCAGCCGTTGAAATCGATGTTGTACTTGGGCTTGAACCAGCCCAGTTCCTTTTCGAGGCAGCCGATATAGTTTTCCCCTTCATAGAGTTCAAACTTGGGCAGCCAGGTCAGCACCTCCTGCTTGACAGTACCAAGCTCGTTCTCTTCCGTGTCGAAGATTTTCAGGCAGTGCCCCCACGAGAGCTGCCCCTTTACCACATAGACCGTGTTCTCGTTTTCATCATAGATATCGTAGCTGTCGAACCACGAAAACATCCGTTGTTTGAATAAAAGCTTCATCCTGCCCCTCCTCTTTTTGCGATTTCACCGCAGACGGAATACCTGCTTATCCCATATACGATTCAGGGACGGGTTTTAAGGCAGATGCTACAAAATTTTTTTCAAACAACAAACCCCCAAGGAATTTCTTCCTCAGGGGCTTCATTTAAGTCGGCGACTACCTATTTTCACGCGCCGTTTCCAGCGAACTATCTTGGGCACGAGTGAGCTTAACTTCTGTGTTCGGAATGGGAACAGGTGGAACCTCACCGTCATCGTCACCGACCAATATGACTGGTTCAGTATAACATTTCTGTCCTACTTTGTCCAGTGTTTGTAGAAGGACGTGCCTTCAAAACTGAATAATCACTGCTCACATTTTATCATTGACTTGAGAATTCAAGCGAATTGTGGTCAAGCCCTCGATCTATTAGTACACACTTGCTGAATGGATCGCTCCACTTACACATCGTGCCTATCAACCTCGTAATCTACAAGGGATCTTACCTGATTCAATCAGTGGGATATCTTATCTTTGGGTCGGCTTCACGCTTAGATGCTTTCAGCGTTTATCCGATCCGTACGTAGTTGCCCAGCTATGCTCCTGGCGGAACAACTGGTGCGCCAGAGGTACGTCCGTCCCGGTCCTCTCGTACTAGGGACAGCTCCCATCAAATATCCTGCGCCCACGACAGATAGGGACCGAACTGTCTCACGACGTTCTGAACCCAGCTCGCGTACCGCTTTAATTGGCGAACAGCCAAACCCTTGGGACCGAATACAGCCCCAGGATGCGATGAGCCGACATCGAGGTGCCAAACCTCCCCGTCGATGTGGACTCTTGGGGGAGATCAGCCTGTTATCCCCAGGGTAACTTTTATCCGTTGAGCGATGGCATTTCCACTCACATACCACCGGATCACTAACTCCAACTTTCGTTACTGCTCGACCCGTCAGTCTCGCAGTTAGGCTCGCTTCTGCGTTTGCACTCTTTTGCTTGATTTCCGTTCAAGCTGAGCGAACCTTTGAACGCCTCCGTTACTCTTTAGGAGGCGACCGCCCCAGTCAAACTGCCCACCTAACAATGTCCCCCGACTCGATTCAGAGCCGCAGGTTAGAATTCCAATATCGCAAGGATGGTATCCCAACGGCCTCTCCGCCAAAGCCAAAGCCTTGGTTTCCCAGAGTCCCATCTATCCTGTGCATGCAACATCGAAACCCAATATTAGGCTACAGTAAAGCTCCATGGGGTCTTTCCGTCTTGTCGCGGGTAACCGGCATCTTCACCGGTACTACAATTTCGCCGGGCGGGCTGTTGAGACAGTGCCCAAATCATTACGCCTTTCATGCGGGTCAGAACTTACCTGACAAGGAATTTCGCTACCTTAGGACCGTTATAGTTACGGCCGCCGTTCACTGGGGCTTCGATTCAATGCTTGCACATCTCCTCTTAACCTTCCAGCACCGGGCAGGCGTCAGCTCGTATACGTCATCTTTCGATTTAGCACAAACCTGTGTTTTTGGTAAACAGTTGCTTGGGCCGATTCTCTGCGGCTCCATCTCTGGAGCACCCCTTCTCCCGAAGTTACGGGGTCAATTTGCCGAGTTCCTTAACAACCCTTCTCCCGTTGGCCTTAGAATCTTCTTCCTACCTACCTGTGTCGGTTTGCGGTACGGGCACCTCAGAAATACACACAGCTTTTCTCGCCATCTTCCATCTCAGACTTCGGTACTAATTTCCCTCGATCTCTACCGGAACCAACACCCGGCTCTGAGACTTCATATGTGTCCCTGTGCTTAACTCTTTTGGTGGTGACGGAATCTCTACCGTCTGTGCATCGGCTACGCCTTCCGGCCTCACCTTAGCTCCCGACTAACCTGGAGCGGACGAACCTTCCTCCAGAAACCTGAGGCTTTCGGCCATGCAGATTCTCACTGCATTCGCGCTACTCATTCCGGCATTCTCACTTCTATACACTCCACAGCCGCTTGCGCTACTGTTTCTCCGCGTATACAACGCTCCCCTACCCAATACATTTCTGTATTGCCTAAGCTTCGGTGTCAGGTTTAGCCCCGTTAAATTCTCCGCGCAAAGACGCTCGACCAGTGAGCTATTACGCACTCTTTGAATGAGTGGCTGCTTCTGAGCCAACATCCTGGTTGTCTGCGTATCTTCACATCGTTTTCCACTTAACCTGACTTTGGGACCTTAGCTGTAGATCTGGGCTGTTTCCCTTTTGACAATGACATTTATCTGACACTGTCTGACTCCCAAGCATCAATACTCTGGCATTCTGAGTTTGATAAGCTTCGCTAACCTCTCGGCCGCTAGGCTATTCAGTGCTTTACCTCCAGGTATCTAACTTGAGGCTAGTCCTAAAACTATTTCGGGGAGAACCAGCTATCTCCGGGTTCGATTGGAATTTCTCCGCTACCCACAGTTCATCCGCCGCCTTTTCAACGGAGGTCGGTTCGGTCCTCCATGGAATTTTACTTCCACTTCAACCTGACCATGGGTAGGTCACCCGGTTTCGGGCCCATTATATGCAACTTAACGCCCTTTTCAAACTCGCTTTCGCTTCGGCTCCAGACCTTAAGTCCTTAACCTTGCTGCATACAATCGCTCGCCGGACCGTTCTACAAAAAGTACCCTATCACGCTTTGACGCGCTCTAGGTGCTTGTAGGCACAGGGTTTCAGGTTCTTTTTCACTCCCCTCCCGGGGTGCTTTTCACCTTTCCTTCACAGTACTATACGCTATCGGTCACTGGGTAGTATTTAGGGTTGGAGGGTGGTCCCCCCGTATTCCGACCAGGTTTCACGTGTCTGGCCGTACTCTGGATCCTGCGCAGCTCTCTCCGTTTTCACCTACGTGGTTCTCACACTCTCTGACCGGCCTTCCCATGCCGTTCGGTTAACAGATTAAGTCTTAAAAGCAGTCCGTACCCCGAAAGTATTTCTACTCTCGGTTTGCCCTCTTCCGCGTTCGCTCGCCACTACTTACGGAATCTCGTTTGATGTCTCTTCCTCGCCCTACTTAGATGTTTCAGTTCAGGCGGTTCCCTCAATACACCTATTTTGAATTTCAGTGTATTGTACCTGAGTATGAACCCAGGTGAGTTTCCTCATTCAGAAATCTCCGGATCAATGCTTATTTGCAGCTCCCCGAAGCTTATCGCAGCTTATCACGTCTTTCATCGGCTCCCAGTGCCAAGGCATTCGCCCTGCGCCCTTGTTCGCTTGACCTTTCAAACGTTCTTTCAGAACATTTGGTATCCTCTTGATTCTCTCTTTTGCCAACGAAGATTATTGTTACCCTTCCTTTTGAAATTGCAATATTTCTTAAAAGAACTTACTATAATCTTTGTTTCGCAGTTATTATTCAGTTTTCAAGGTACGTCTTGGTGATGTTCCTCAAAGCCCGGTCTCCCGAAACTTTGATTTTCATCACATGGTGGGCCAAAATGGACTCGAACCATCGACCTCACGATTATCAGTCGTGTGCTCTAGCCAGCTGAGCTATTGGCCCATGTGGTGGAGATTAAGGGAATCGAACCCTTGACCCCCTGCTTGCAAAGCAGGTGCTCTCCCAGCTGAGCTAAACCCCCACATAAGGTTTTGAGTAACCCCTTTTCAGGGCCCTCAAAATCGAACAATATCTACTCTGCTTGTATCTGTCACCTGTTCCAGATGGCCGACCATCTTCGATGTTCTTCCATCTGCCTGACTCCTTAGAAAGGAGGTGATCCAGCCGCAGGTTCTCCTACGGCTACCTTGTTACGACTTCACCCCAATCACCAGTTTTACCTTCGGCGGCGTCCTCCTTGCGGTTAGACTACCGACTTCGGGTCCCCCCGGCTCTCATGGTGTGACGGGCGGTGTGTACAAGGCCCGGGAACGTATTCACCGTGGCATGCTGATCCACGATTACTAGCAATTCCGACTTCGTGCAGGCGAGTTGCAGCCTGCAGTCCGAACTGGGACGTTGTTTCTGAGTTTTGCTCCACCTCGCGGTCTTGCTTCTCTTTGTTTAACGCCATTGTAGTACGTGTGTAGCCCAAGTCATAAAGGGCATGATGATTTGACGTCATCCCCACCTTCCTCCGTTTTGTCAACGGCAGTCCTGCCAGAGTCCTCTTGCGTAGTAACTGACAGTAAGGGTTGCGCTCGTTGCGGGACTTAACCCAACATCTCACGACACGAGCTGACGACAACCATGCACCACCTGTCTCTGCGTCCCGAAGGAAAATACTGTTTCCAGCATCGTCGCAGGATGTCAAGACTTGGTAAGGTTCTTCGCGTTGCGTCGAATTAAACCACATACTCCACTGCTTGTGCGGGCCCCCGTCAATTCCTTTGAGTTTCAACCTTGCGGTCGTACTCCCCAGGTGGATTACTTATTGTGTTAACTGCGGCACTGAAGGGGTCAATCCTCCAACACCTAGTAATCATCGTTTACGGTGTGGACTACCAGGGTATCTAATCCTGTTTGCTACCCACACTTTCGAGCCTCAGCGTCAGTTGGTGCCCAGTAGGCCGCCTTCGCCACTGGTGTTCCTCCCGATATCTACGCATTCCACCGCTACACCGGGAATTCCGCCTACCTCTGCACTACTCAAGAAAAACAGTTTTGAAAGCAGTTTATGGGTTGAGCCCATAGATTTCACTTCCAACTTGTCTTCCCGCCTGCGCTCCCTTTACACCCAGTAATTCCGGACAACGCTTGTGACCTACGTTTTACCGCGGCTGCTGGCACGTAGTTAGCCGTCACTTCCTTGTTGAGTACCGTCATTATCTTCCTCAACAACAGGAGTTTACAATCCGAAGACCTTCTTCCTCCACGCGGCGTCGCTGCATCAGGGTTTCCCCCATTGTGCAATATTCCCCACTGCTGCCTCCCGTAGGAGTCTGGGCCGTGTCTCAGTCCCAATGTGGCCGTTCAACCTCTCAGTCCGGCTACCGATCGTCGCCTTGGTGGGCCATTACCTCACCAACTAGCTAATCGGACGCGAGGCCATCTCAAAGCGGATTGCTCCTTTTCCCTCTGCTCGATGCCGAGCTGTGGGCTTATGCGGTATTAGCAGTCGTTTCCAACTGTTGTCCCCCTCTTTGAGGCAGGTTCCTCACGCGTTACTCACCCGTTCGCCACTCGCTTGAGAAAGCAAGCTCTCTCTCGCTCGTTCGACTTGCATGTGTTAGGCGCGCCGCCAGCGTTCGTCCTGAGCCAGGATCAAACTCTTTATAAATGATATTTATCACTTAAAAAGTGTTAAATCTTTTTCGCTCAGCACGCAATCGCTTGCGTCCTGTGTGAATTACTTTGTTTGGAATTGTTTAACGTGTTTTTCCAACACGAAAATAGGTTCCGTTACAAGTTTTTCGATATTGTTCAATTTTCAAGGTCCTGTGCGCCTCAGCCTTGCAGCTGACGACTTGATTATTTTACCACAGAAGTGATTTTTTGTCAAGCACTTTTTTCAGAAGCTTTTCGATCTTTTCGAACTTGTGGCTCGTTTTTCAACGTATCCATATTGGTTCTTTCGCTTTGCTTCTGCCGCTTTCAGAAGTCATTCTTTCCGGCGGCCCTTGGCGCTCAAGTATAATACCATATCCCGACACGTTTGGCAACCCCTTTTTTCACTTTTTTCGTTTCTTTTTGCGTCTTTGACTTTTTGACTAGTTTTTTAACTGTAATTTACACGTTCCTTGACGCAGAAGGCTGCAGGGACCTCAGAGGTCATTTTTCTCTATATAATAAGGTATTGTTCTATCCAAACTTCCAGAGAAGTATACACCGCCGTGGATATTACGCCCCGGAATGCAAACACTTTCCTTGCACAGTTTGTCAAGAGCTTTGGCCTCAAATTTTGCTCCAAGATTCTTGGCTCAATTTTGGCGAAACCGCCAAAACACAAAATGTAGTGGTTTCTCCATTGACATATCACTAAATAGTGATATCATAGAATCACATCAATTGAACGCATCCCAAGACTGCTTTGCGGGTGCCTCTTTCGCAAGAGGCACCCGTTTGAACTGTACACAGATAGAACGACGGAGGAACACTATGAAGATCATCAAGCGCAACGGTTCGGAAGTTCCATTTGATATCACCAAGATCATCACTGCGGTCACCAAGGCCAGCGATTCGGTCAGCCGCAAGAGCAGCCTGACCCAGGAGCAGATCCTGTCCATCGCCAACGATGTCACGGAGCAGTGCCAGGCGCTGAACCGTGCCGTGAGCGTGGAAGAGATCCAGGACATGGTGGAGAACAAGCTGATGGACATTCAGGCCCACGATGTAGCCCGCCATTATATCACCTACCGTTATGTGCAGAGCCTGAAGCGCCAGACCAACACCACCGACGAGCGCATCCTCAGCCTGATCGAGTGCCAGAACGAGGAAGTCAAGCAGGAGAACGCCAACAAGAACCCCACCGTGAACAGCGTCCAGCGCGACTATATGGCTGGTGAGATCTCCAAAGACCTGACCGCCCGCCTTCTGCTGGACCCGGAGATCGTCAAGGCACACAACGAGGGCCTGATCCACTTCCACGATTCCGACTACTTTGCGCAGCACATGCACAACTGCGATCTGGTCAACCTGGAAGATATGCTGCAGAACGGCACCGTGATCTCCGGCACCTATATTGAAAAGCCCCACAGCTTTTCCACCGCCTGCAACATTGCCACCCAGATCATTGCGCAGGTGGCATCCAACCAGTACGGCGGCCAGAGCATCAGTCTGACCCATCTGGCTCCCTTTGTGGATGTCTCCCGCAAGAAGATCGCCGCTGAGGTCGAGGCGGAGATGGAAGGGCTGGACGTTACCCCGGAGCGCAAGAAGGAGATCGTGGAGCGCCGCCTGCGCAACGAGATCAACCGCGGTGTCCAGACCATCCAGTATCAGGTCGTGACTCTGATGACCACCAACGGTCAGGCCCCCTTCATCACCGTGTTCATGTATCTGGGAGAAGCCCGCAACGCACAGGAAAAGGCCGACCTTGCCATCATCATCGAGGAGACCATCCGTCAGCGCTATCAGGGCGTGAAGAACGAGGCCGGTGTCTGGATCACCCCCGCCTTCCCCAAGCTGATCTATGTGCTGGAAGAGGACAACATCCGCCCCGGCACTCCTTATTATTACCTGACCGAATTGGCTGCCAAGTGCACTGCCAAGCGGATGGTGCCCGACTACATCTCTGAGAAGAAGATGCTCGAACTCAAGGTGGACAAAAACGGCGAGGGCCATTGCTACACCTGCATGGGCTGCCGCAGCTTCCTGACCCCCTATGTGGACCCCGAGACCGGCAAGCCCAAATACTACGGCCGCTTCAATCAGGGTGTTGTCACCATCAATCTGGTGGATGTAGCCCTTTCCTCCGGCGGCAACTTCGAGAAGTTCTGGAAGATCTTTGACGAGCGTCTGGCTCTCTGCCACAAGGCACTGCAGGCCCGCCATCAGCGCCTGATGGGCACCCCCAGCGATGCCGCCCCCATTCTGTGGCAGTACGGCGCACTGGCCCGCCTGAAGAAGGGCGAGAAGATCGACAAGCTGCTCTTTGGCGGCTACTCCACCATCAGCCTGGGCTACGCCGGTCTGTATGAGTGCGTGAAGTATATGACCGGCAAGAGCCACACCGATGCCGGTGCCAAACCCTTTGCCCTGAGCGTGATGCAGCACATGAACGACAAGTGCACCGAGTGGAAGAAGGCCGAGAACATGGATTACTCCCTCTACGGCACCCCGCTGGAATCCACCACCTACAAGTTTGCCAAGTGCCTGCAGAAGCGGTTCGGCATCGTGCCCGGCATCACCGATAAGAACTATATCACCAACAGTTACCACGTCCATGTTTCGGAGCCCATTGATGCCTTCACCAAGCTCAAGTTTGAGAGCGAGTTCCAGAAGCTGTCCCCGGGCGGTGCCATCAGCTATGTGGAAGTGCCCAACATGCAGGACAATCTGGAGGCCGTGATAAGCGTGCTGCAGTTCATCTATGATAACATCATGTACGCCGAGTTGAACACCAAGTCCGATTACTGCCAGTGCTGCGGCTACGACGGAGAGATCAAGATCGTGGAGGATGACGGCAAGCTGGTGTGGGAGTGCCCCAAGTGCGGCAACCGTGACCAGAACAAGTTGAACGTTGCCCGCCGCACCTGCGGTTATATCGGCACCCAGTTCTGGAACCAGGGCCGGACACAGGAGATCAAGGATCGGGTGCTGCATCTGTAACCCTCTCAGTCAACGCTTCGCATTGACAGCTCCCCCGAGAGGGGGAGCTTTTTATATGGAGTTTTATCTATGAATTACGCAACAATCAAGTATTACGACATTGCCAATGGGCCGGGGGTGCGCACCAGCATCTTTGTTTCGGGCTGCAGGCACCACTGCCCGGGCTGCTTCAACGAGGTAGCATGGGATTTCGGGTACGGTCAGCCTTTCGACAAAGCTGTGCGCAACGAGATCTTTGCATCCTGCCAGCCCGACTATATTGCAGGCATCTCCCTGCTGGGCGGTGAGCCTTTTGAGCCGGAGAATCAGCGGGAACTGCTGCCCTTCGTCCGCAACTTCAGGGCGCTGTACCCGAATAAGAGCGTCTGGTGCTATTCCGGCTACACCTGGGAGCAGCTGACCGGCAGTGTTCCCTGCCCGGCCCGCTGTGAGGTCACCGATGAGCTGCTGAGCCTGCTGGATGTTCTGGTGGACGGCCGCTTTGTGGAAGCCCAGCACGATATCTCCCTGCGCTTCCGGGGCAGCTCCAACCAGCGGCTTCTGGATGTACCCAAGAGCCTTGCCGCAAAGGCCCCCGTCTGGTGGGAGGACGAACAGGTGTTTGCTACCCATAGCATGTAAATCGAGGATGCCCATGAGCTATAAAACAACAAACGACTTAATGCAGCACCTGCGTGACAACGGCATCGCCATCTCCGGCGAAACACAGAAACAGCAGCTTGTCACAACCGGATATTATCATGGCTATAAAGGCTATCGTTTCTTCAAATCTGCCGGTGCGCGCCTGCCTTTTTCCTCTTATCAAGAGCTCTATGCCACCATCCAATATGATTCTGCCCTGAAAGCTCTGTTTTACGGAAAAATGATGTTCATCGAAACTGCTGTCAAGAACATCGCATTGCAGGGCATCCTTGAAAACGCACAATCCGAGAGTATTTCGGATGTTCTGGATCGTGTCGTTTGCAGTTACAACAACTCCCCTGCCAATTTCACCGTTGAACAGAAAAAGCGAGCCCAGCAAAACAAATTGAACCTTCAGCGTTCCATCCAGTCCAGCCTTGCAAACGCCTATGCGAAAGGAAATCCAAAAATCACACATTTTTACAATAATCCAACTTACTCCGGTGTTCCTCTTTGGGCTTTCTTCGAGATCATGACCATGGGAGATTTTGGATACTTGCTTTCTTGTTTGACTTTTCCTGTCCGAAAAGATATTTCCACCCGCATTGGCCTTGATCTTTCCAACGATACATCCTGTGAGCTCTTATTTCGCTACATCTATGCTTTGAAAGATCTCCGAAATGCTATTGCTCACAATGCCGTGGTATTTGATACCCGATTTCGCAATTTTGACCCCACAAAGGCAATGAAAGCCTGTCTCCGTTCTGCGATTCAGCTTCCGTATGTCAATTTCAAAACCATCGGAGATTATGTCATTCTGATGTCCTATTATCTGAAGCTATTGCAGATGCCAAATTCCGAAATCCTTAAGTTCATTGAAGAATTTGAGCATATCACAGAAACCTATCGCTCTGAAGTCAACCCTGCCGTCGCTTCAATTGTCATTCATCCCGACCTGACGAAACGGATGGAAATTTTGAAAAATTATATTTAACAGTTGCATTTTTTCAACAGCTGCGATATAATATTCTTACTAATTGGGGTATATGTTCTCAGGGACATATACTTGAGGGAACTGGAGCGATTCAGTTCCCTTTTATTTTTACAAAAAGCGTCCCGTTTTCCACCCTGCCTGCACTGGCCGTGGAAAACGGGACGCTTTATTTGTTCTTTTATCTCCAATTCACCGTGTGCCAACGGTTTCTTCGATCACACTGAGGAACTCCTGCCCATAGCGGGCGGCCTTTTTCTCGCCCACACCGGGGATATTGAGCAGTTCCTCCACGCTCAGGGGCTTTTTCAGTGCCATCTGGCGGAGGGTGGAATCGTTGAACACCATATAGGCAGGGAGCTTCTGCTTTGCGGCCAGCCGCTTGCGCAGGGCATAGAGGGCCGCCAGCAGCTTCTCGTCCGCTTCGCTGAGGGCATCCTCGTCGGCACGGCGGCGGGAGGCCGAGGCCAGCCGCTTCGCACTGGCCGCGGCACGCTGGCGGGCTTGTGCCGCCTGCTCCTCCACCTGTTCGGCGGCCTGTGCTGCCAGCAGACAGTTGGAACAGTTCTCGCACTTCTGGGGCGCGGCCTCGCCGAAGTAGCTCAGCAGATACCCCCGCAGGCAGCGCGGCGTGGTGGAGTAGAAGGTCATGTACTTGAGCCGTTCCTCTGCCTTGCGTGCCGCTTCGGCCTTGACATCCGCAGGCAGGCCGTTGTCAGCCTCCATCTCCTTGTCGATGAAGAACCGGATGGTGCGCACATCGGTGCCGGAATAGAGCAGGGTGCAGCGGGCTGGCTCCCCGTCACGGCCCGCGCGGCCCGCCTCCTGATAATAGCTCTCCAGATCCTTGGGCATATTATAATGGATGACGAACCGGACGTTTGGCTTATCGATGCCCATGCCGAAGGCATTGGTCGCCACCATGATCTGCACCCGGTCATAGAGGAAATCGTCCTGATTCTGCCGCCGGGTATCCGCATCCAGTTTGGCGTGGTAGGCTGCCGCACGGATGCCCCGGCTCTGCAGCAGGCGGGTGGTCTCGTCCACCTGCCGGGTGGTACTGCAATAGATGATGCCCGCATTGTCCCGCTCCCTGAGTACAAGTTCGAGCAGAACTTTGGGCTTCTCGCTGGGCAGGGCCCTGCGGGTGGCAAAATAGAGGTTGGGCCGGTCGAAGCTGGTGGTCACCTCGTAGGGGGTGTGGAGTTCCAGATGGGTGCGGATGTCCTCCCGCACATGGGCCGTGGCGGTGGCCGTAAAGGCTCCCACCACCGGGCGCTTGGGCAGGCTGTCCACAAACGCCTTGATGCGCAGGTAGCTGGGGCGGAAGTCCTGCCCCCACTGGCTGATGCAGTGGGCCTCGTCCACCGTGACCATGCTGATCTCCCGCTCCTGCGCAAACCGTTGGAAACCCGGCATCTCCAGCCGCTCCGGAGCCACATAGATGATCTTATACCACCCCTCCCGGGCGCGGCGGAGCATCAGGGCCTTCTGGTTGTCCGTCAGGCTGTTGTTCAGGAAAGCTGCCGCCACACCGGCCTGTACCAGCGCCCCCACCTGATCCTTCATCAGGCTCACCAGCGGCGAGACCACGATGGTGATGCCCGGCAGCAGCAGGGCCGGCACCTGATAGCAGATGGACTTGCCCGCACCTGTGGGCATCACGGCCAGCACATCCTGCCCGGCCAGCAGGCGGGAGACGATCTCCTCCTGACCCGGGCGGAAGCTGTCGTAGCCAAAGACTTTTTTCAGAATACTATGCGGACTTTCCATGGTTCCTCCTATCCATACAAAACCTCTCCGTCATTGCCCTGCCATGCCGTCTCTCCTGTACGGGGAAGCGGACGCGCTTGCGGCCTGAGCGGTCTGTAACCCAATCAGTATACCACAACTCCCCGGATAATTGTAAAACATCTCTGACATTTCCCACGTTCGATAGCATTTCCTGCACAAAAATGCTATAATATGGGTACATATCTCCATCCCGGCCCCTGCCTTGCGCATCTGCCGGAAAAAAGCAAAGGAGTATTTTGTATGGCTCAGAAATTGATCACCTTCGCCGTCCCGTGCTACAACTCGGCGGCATATATGCGCCACTGCATCGAGACCCTGCTCTCCGCCGGGGAGCAGGCCGAAATCATCCTGGTGGACGATGGTTCCACCAAGGATGACACCCCCGCCATCTGCGACGAGTACGCCGCCAAATATCCCACCATCGTCAAGGCCATCCATCAGGAGAACGGCGGCCACGGCGAGGGCGTGAATCAGGGCATCCGCAACGCCACCGGCCTGTATTACAAGGTAGTGGACAGCGACGACTGGCTGGACGAAGCAGCCCTCAGGACCGTGCTGGCCAAGCTGAACACGCTGACTGCCCGGGGCACCGCGCCTGACCTGATGATCTGCAACTATGTCTACGAGCATGTGGAGGACAACACCAGCCACACCGTGCGCTACACCAATGTGTTCCCCCAGAACCGGCTGTTCAGCTGGACGCATGTCGGCCACTTCCGGCCCGACCAGAACCTGCTGATGCACTCGGTGATGTACCGCACGCAGGTGCTGCGGGACTGCGGCATGGTGCTGCCCAAGCACACCTTCTATGTGGACAACATCTTTGTCTACCAGCCCCTGCCCTTTGTCAAGAGCATGTACTATATGGATCTGGACCTGTACCGCTACTTCATCGGCCGGGCCGACCAGAGCGTGAACGAAAGTGTAATGGTCAAGCGGGTGGACCAGCAGCTGCGGGTGACCCGCCACATGATCGACTGCCAGGACCTGGATGCCCTTAAGGGCCAGAAGAAGCTGCGCAGCTATATGCTGCACTACCTCTCCATGATGATGGCCATCAGCGACATCTTCCTTCTGCTGGACGGCAGTGCCGCTGCCAAGCAGAAGGAGAACGAACTGTGGGCCTACCTCAAGGCACACACCAGTGCCGGGGTCTACCGCTCCATCCGCTACGGCTTTGGCGGCGTGACCAACCTGAAGATCCCCAAGGGCGACAAGCTCGTGCTGGGCGGTTACCGCCTTGCACAGAAGATTTTTAAATTCAATTAACAAATGTTGCTTTTCCTCCTCAGATAAAATATACTTTTTAACGTATCTTAATTCCTGAGGAGGATCTTGTTTTATGGAGCAATTGCTCATTTGCATGTCTCTTTCGCTCATTGCAGGCCTGTTGGCATCCCGTGCAGCGAAAGCGGTCCGTCTGCCGGCTGTCACCTCTTATCTGGTGGCGGGGCTTCTGCTGGGCCCCTTCTTTCTGGGTCGGCTGGGCCTGAGCGGCTGGGGCTTCGGCTTCGGGAGCCTTGCACAGGTCGAGAGCTACGGCATCATCACACAGGTGGCACTGGGCTTCATCGCCTTTGTCATCGGCAATGAGTTCCGGCTCAGCGCGTTGGAGAGGATGGGCAGGCAGGCGGTCACTGTGGGCATCCTGCAGGCCGTTATCACCACCGTGCTGGTGGATATCGCTCTGGTGGTCCTGCACTTTGCCCGGCCGGATGTCATCTCAATGGCATCGGCCATCACGCTGGGTGCCATCGCCTCTGCCACAGCCCCTGCCGCCACCCTGATGGTGGTCAAGCAGTACAAGGCAAGCGGTCCCCTGACCCGCCTGCTGCTGATGGTGGTCGCCATTGATGATGCCGTAGGTCTGGTGCTCTTCTCAGCCTCTTTCGGCATCGCAAACGCACTGGAGCAGGGCCGCATCGACCCCATCAGCATCCTTCTGGAGCCTCTGGTGGAGATCGTACTCAGCCTGGGTCTGGGCGCGCTGGCCGGTCTGCTGCTCAACCAGCTGGAGATCTACTTCCACTCCCGCTCCAAGCGCATGAGCCTTTCGGTGGCCTTTGTGCTGCTGACGGTGGGCCTTTCCATGGTCAGCTTTGAGGTCGGCCCCATCCACTGCAGCTTCTCGCTGCTGCTGGTCTGCATGATGACCGGCACCGTGTTCTGCAACATCTGCCCCACTTCCGATGAGCTGATGGACCGCCTGGACCGCTGGGTAAGCCCGGTGAACATCCTGTTCTTCGTGCTGTCCGGCGCGGAGCTGGATCTGAACATCCTCGCAAACCCCATGGTCCTGCTCATTGGTGCCGTCTATATCGCTTCCCGCTCTCTGGGCAAGATCTCCGGCTCCTATGTCAGCTGCAAGGCCACCCGCTGCAGCGAGAGGATTCAGAAGTATCTGGGCATCACCCTGCTGCCGCAGGCCGGTGTGGCGCTGGGCATGGCCGCCGAGGCTGCCGAGCTTTCCGATGGCCACATGGTGCGCAACGTGGTGCTCTTCTCGGTGCTGGTGTACGAGCTGGTCGGCCCGACCCTGGCCAAGCTCAGCCTGACCGCCGCAGGCGAGATCATTCCCGAGGGCCGCACGAGCGCCCGTACCGCCAACAAGCCGGAGGAGCCGGTCAGCGTGGAGTAACCTCTCCCACAGGGCTTGGCTCCCCTATCAGGGGAGCTGCCGCCGCAGGCGGCTGAGAGGTTTTATACACTACAAAAGCCGCTGCACAGTTTTTACGCTGTGCAGCGGCTTTCTGTTTGCTCTTTATTTCAGCACGATCTCATCGTTCTCAGCATCCACGGTCAGGGTGGAACCGGAAACAAGGGTGCCGTCGATGATCTTTTCAGCGGCGGGGTCCTCCACAGCCTTGCGGATGGTGCGGCGCAGGTCGCGGGCACCAAACTTGCCGCCCTGGCTCTTGTGCACCAGCGCTGCCAGTGCCGCCGGGGTATAGCTGTAGGCAATGCCCTTGGCCTCCATGCTGGGCTTGTACTCGTCCAGCATCAGGGCGGCAATGCCCTGCAGGGTCTCCTCGCTCAGCGGCTTGAAGGTGATGACCTCATCTACGCGGCCCAAAAACTCAGGGCGGAGGAACTGGCTCAGTGCCTTGCGGCTCTTTTCCTCGTTCCGCTCCTCCTCGCTGCGGTTGAAGCCCAGACTTGCGGTGGTCTGGTCGCTGCTGCCCGCATTGGAGGTCATGCAGATGACGGTGTTGGAGAAATCCACGGTGCGGCCCTGGGCATCGTTGATCTTGCCCTCGTCCAGGATCTGCAGCAGGATATTCATCACATCGGGGTGGGCCTTTTCGATCTCATCGAACAGCACCACGCTGTATGGGCGGCGGCGGACCTTTTCGGTCAGCTGACCCGCCTCCTCGTAGCCCACATAGCCCGGAGGGGAACCGATCATGCGGGACACCGCGTACTTCTCCATATACTCGCTCATATCCAGCCGGATCAGGGGGTCGGGGCCGTCAAAGAGCTGGTTTGCCAGCTGCTTCACCAGCTCCGTCTTGCCCACGCCGGTGGGGCCCACAAAGATGAAGCTGGCCGGACGGCGGCGGCCCGAAAGGTCGGCGCGGCTGCGCTTGACCGCCTGCGCCACCAGATGCACGGCATCGTCCTGACCGATGATCTTCTTTTTCAGCTCGGTCTCAAGGCTGGCGAGCTTTGCATACTCGGTCTCCCGGATCTTCACCGCCGGGATACCCGTCCACAGCTCAATGACCTTGGCCACATCGTCCATGGTCACCTGGATCTCCCCGGCCGCGGCCTGCTTGGCGGGCAATTCCCGCTCCAGCTGCGCCATCCGGGTCTTGCGCTCTGCCACACGCTCGTAATCGATGGGCTCGTTCACATCGGCGTTTTCCATGTCGGCCTCTTCCTGCTTGAGGGCCTCCAGTTCCTTCTGCATGGTCAGGTACTCGGAGATGACCGGGTGGGCCAGATTGCAGCAGGCACAGGCCTCGTCCAGCAGGTCGATGGCCTTGTCGGGCAGGTAGCGGTCGGTGATATACCGTTCGCTCAGGGTCACGGTGGCGTTCAGCACATCGGCGGGCACCTGCACATGGTGGTGCTCCTCGTAGTAGTGCTTGATGCCGCCCATCACGGCCAGCGTATCAGCGACGCTGGGCTCCTCCACCCGCACGGGCTGGAACCGGCGCTCCAGCGCCTGGTCCTTCTCGATATACTTGCGGTACTCGTTGAAGGTGGTGGCACCGATGACCTGGATCTCGCCACGGGAGAGGGCGGGCTTCAGGATGTTGCCCGCATTCATGGCACCCTCGCTCTCACCGGCAGAGGTAATGGTGTGGATCTCGTCAATGAACAGGATGACGTTGCCCGCCGCCTTGACCTCGCTCAGCAGGCCCTTGACCCGCTGCTCAAACTGGCCGCGGAACTGGGTGCCTGCCACAAGGCTGGTCAGGTCGAGCAGGAAGATCTCCTTATCCTGCAGCCCTGCCGGCACCTGCCCCTTGGCAATGCGCTCGGCAATGCCCTCGGCAATGGCGGTCTTGCCAACGCCCGCCTCACCAATGAGGCAGGGGTTGTTCTTCTGGCGGCGGCTCAGGATCTGGATGGTGCGGTAGATCTCCCGGTCGCGGCCGATGATATCATCCAGCTTCCCCTCCCGGGCTTTGCGGGTCAGGTTCTCGCAGTAGGTATCCAAAAACTTGCGGCGGGGCGGCTTTTTGTCGTTTTTGCCCGCCTTCTTTTCGTTTTTGCCGTTCTGGGCACCGCCGTTCACCCCCAGCGGGAAGGTGGCGCTGGAGCCGGGCACAAGGTCGCCGTCCTCCTCGCTCTGGTCCGGCTGGCCCATGCCCATCATCATGGAGAAGGGGTTCATGTTGCTCATGTCCCCCATCTCCTGCATCATGTTTTCCATCCGGTCTTCCATGGCATCCATGTCCTCGTCGGACATGCCGAACTGCTTCATCAGATCATCGACCGGTTTGATGTGCATCTCCCGGGCACAGTGCAGGCAGTACCCCTCGTTTTTCATCTGGCCATTTTCCATCCGCTGGACAAAAATAATGGCAGGCCGCTTCTGGCATCGAATGCAGACCATTGTTCCTCCTTTTCCCTCCCCGCTCAGACAAACGGGTTGAACACATTGAATACTTTTCAGACAAACGGGTTGAACACATTGAATACTTTATAGTAAAGGCTGCCGCTCATCACCGTGTCGTTGAGCATGGTGAGGTTGCCGCCGGTGATCACAATGAGCGCCCAGACCACGCAGAGCACCAGATAGATGTCCACAAGGCTGGCAATGCCGCCCACGCCCCAGCCCAGCCAGTGGTTCACTGCACCGATCACGGGCAGCTTGTTCACCAGCCCCAGCACTGTGACCAGCAGGCTGACCAGCATCCGCAGCAGGGCAAACGCCACAAAGAACAGCACCAGCGAGATCACCGGGGTCAGCAGCGGAGCCAGCACCTTCTGGACGATGGTATCCGCCAGCACAACGGCGTTGTCATTGAGGACGGCAGAGATGGAGCGCTCGCAGGCATCCACGATGGATGCCCGGAACGCCTCGGGCAGAAAGCCCGCGTACCGCTGGGCAATGCCATCCAGACTGACGGCTCCCCCGGCGGCGATATTGGCAGCAATCTGGTCCCGGAAGCTTCCGGCGAGGAAGCGCTCGAACACCTGCCCGGCTGCCCAGCCTGAAAAGGCTTTGGCACCGAACAGGCTGATGAGGCTGCCCGTCAGCTGCACCACCGAGGCCAGAAAGCCTTTGCGGGCATACCGGACGGCCAGCACCAGCCAGACCACCGTACATAGGATATCAAAAATAAATGACGGATTCTTGAACATACGTTTAACCTTATTCCGAACTGGCTCACCCTCTCAGTCACGACTGCCGTCGTGCCAGCTCCCCCAAAGTGGGAGCCAACGCTTCTGACAGGGGAAGCTACAAAATAGATTGCACTCTTTTTCCTCAAAGCCGCAATTGCCTCTCCCTTTGGGAGAGGTAGCAATGCGCAAGCATTGACGGAGAGGGTTATTCAGCGGGTGCTTCCAACTTCTGCACCGTGTTGCCGCTGAACAGCAGCAGATCCTTGCTGTTGGCCAGCAATGCCTGCGGGCTGGTGTCAAGGTTCTGGCTCCACTGCTGGGTGCCGGACGCATCAAAACACTCCACGGCGTTATCGGCCAGCAGATAGAACAGGTTCCCCGCCCGGACAATGGAATTTGCCGCCGAGACAGCGGCGCTGAACTGGACGTTCAGGTTTTTGTCCAGCGTCACAGCCTGAGAGACCTGCCCCGATGCCAGCAGCAGGGCCACATTGCCTGCCGCGTCCACCGAAACATCTTTCAGCTCCGTGCCCGCAAAATCATAGACCGCACGCTCGCCGCCGCCCGCATTGTAGAGCACGGCCCTGGTATCGTAGACAGCCAGGATCGTGGAAGCAGAGGTCCACCCCAGCCACTGGGGCACACCGCCCTGATTCACCAGACTGACGGGATCGCCCGATGCCAGATTGATGAGGTAGAGGTTGGTCATCACCTGTCCCCCGCTGACGGTGACGGCTGCCGCCGCCAGCTTCCGGCTGTCGGGGGAAAAGGCCATCCGCAGGGGGGTGCCGTCGTTGGAGGTCATGCTCCAGCTGAGCTGCTGCTCCATGGAGGGGCTGTATACCAGCAGCTTTGCCATGCTGGTCTGGTCCTCCGTGACCACGGCCAGCGTGCCGTTGTCCGACATGGCGCAGAGGAAAATACTGTTTTCCAGCTGCTTGGTGTAAAGGTTCTGGGTGCGGCTCTCCACCCGCAGCTCGTTTCCGGAGCGGTTGTAGAGGACAAAGCGGGTCTTGCCCGCGGCCAGCGCCGGGCGGGCATAGCCGCTCTGGATGCTGTTCAGCTTTTTGCCGGTGCGCGACCAGACCACACAGCCCTCGTCCCCCAGCTCCACAAAGCTGCCGGTCAGGGGGGCCATCTGCTCCAGCTCGGCCACACCGGTCTGCTGGGGCCAACCGGAGCCGGGCAGCAGGGCAATGCGGGCCGTATCGGTCAGGTCCTTCAGGGCCGCCACCGAGCTGCCCGCGATGCCGGTGGCAAACAGCACCACCGCCGTCAGCAGCACCAGCAGCACCGCCGTGCGGCGGATGCGCCTGTTCCGCACACGCTGGCGGGCAGCTTCCAGATATTCGACCCGCCCTTCCGAAAGCGGCTCGTCACTCTCCGGACGGTTGCGATTTTTTCTCATAGGTCGTAGTCCACCTTCTCCAAAAATAGCCCTTTTGCGGGCAGCGTCGGCCCGGCCTGGCTGCGGTCCCGGCTGGCAAGGATGCCGGGGATGGCATCGGGCTGCATCCGGCCCGCGCCCACCTCACACAGGGTGCCTGCCAGAATGCGCACCATGTTATAGAGGTAGCCGTCCGCTGTCACCTCAATGTCCACCTCGTCGCCCTTCCGGGTCACATGGCAGTCGGTGATGGTGCGCACGGTATCTCCGTGGGCAGCAGCAGAGGAGCCCGCCGCGCACAGGGCCAGAAAATCGTGCTTTCCCACAAACTGTTCCGCCGCCCTCTGCATGGCATCCACATCCAGCCGCCGGGGCACCCGGGTGTAATATTTTTCATCAAAAGGCGAATCGATGGGGTGGTTGTGGATGCGGTACAGGTAGGTCTTGGTATGGGCGGCATAGCGGGCGTGGAACTCCTCCGGCACCACCCGGGCGCACAGCACCCGGATATCCGGGGGCAGGTGCTGGTTGATGGCCAACGGCAGCTTTTCGGGGGGGATGCGGGTCTCCGCGTGGAAGTTCAGCGCAAAGCCCAGCGCGTGGACCCCGGCATCGGTGCGGCTGCACCCCTTGATATCGGGGCGGCTGTGGAGCACCGCTTCCAGCCCATCCTGAAAGGTCTGGGCCACGCTCCGCCCGTTGGGCTGCACCTGAAAGCCGCAGTAGTTGGTGCCGTCGTAGGCAAGGGTCAGTAAATAGTTCTGCATGGAACTCCTTCCGTCACGGCTTTGCCGTGCCACCTCTCTCAAAGAGGGAGGCTATAAGGCCCCCTCCTCGAGGGGGCTGTCGCCGCAGGCGACTGGGGGAGTTTTTAAAAATTCGGGAACACCAGTCTCGAGCTCAGGATCACCATAAAGCAGACGATGCACACCGCCAGATCGATATAATCCTGCCGGGTGCAGCGCAGCACCTTCAGGCGGGTGCGGCCATCACCGCCGCGGTAGCAGCGGCACTCCATGGCCATGGCCAGCTCATCGGCGCGGCGGAAGGCCGAAATGAACAGCGGGATGAGCACCGGCACCAGCGCCTTGACACGCTCCATCATGGAGCCGTTGTCCAGCATGGCACCGCGGGCTTTCTGGGCGTTCATGATCTTGTCGGTCTCTTCGATCAGGGTTGGAATAAAGCGCAGGGCAATGCTCATCATCATGGCCAGCTCATGCACCGGGAAGTGCAGCCTGCCCAAAGGCTTGAGCAGCTGCTCGATGGCATCTGTCAGCACAATGGGGCTGGTGGTATAGGTCAGCAGGCTGGTGCCTGCGATCAGTGCCATCACGCGCACCGCCATCAGGATGGCATAGCGCAGGCCCTCGGCGTAGATGTTCAGCACCCAGAAGTGCACCAGCGGCTCGCCCTCGCCCGAAACAAAGAAGAGGTTGAGCACCGCGGTAAAGAGGATGATGGGCAAAATGGGCTTCAGGCTCTTGGTGATCAGCTTGAAGGGGATCTTTGCCACGCCGTACATGGCCACAAGGAACACAAGGGACAGCGTCAGGCCCAGCGGGTTGGACGCGGCAAACAGCAGGATGATGTAGACGATGGTCAGCACCAGCTTCATGCGGGGATCGAACTTATGCACAAGGCTGTCGCCCGGGAAGTGCTGGCCGATGGTGATATCTCTCAGCATGTGGCAGCGCCCCCCTTCTTTGCATCCACACGGGGCAGCACAAGGCTTTCGCCTGCGTCCCGGCGCTTCTTGGCTTCCAAAATCATCTTGACGGCATAGGGCACGGTGTAAACATCCGCCGGGACATCCACCCCCATCTCCCGCAGCTTGAGGAAGATCTTTGTGACCTGCGGCACGCTCAGGCCCAGCGCCAGCAGCTCGGGCGCACGGGCAAACACGTTCTCCACGGTGTCGTACATGGCGATCTTCTTGTTGCTCATCACCAGCACACGGTCGGCGTACTTGGCAATATCCTCCATGCTGTGGGAGACCAGCAGCACGGTGGTGCCGGTCTTTTTGTGGTACTCCTTGACCTCAGACAGGATCTCGTCCCGGCCCTCGGGGTCCAGACCGGCGGCAGGCTCATCCAGCACCAGAATGCGGGGCTTCATGGCCATCACACCCGCCACGGCCACCCGGCGCTTCTGGCCGCCGGACAGCTCAAAGGGGCTGCGCTGCAGCAGCGCCTCATCCAGGCCGACAAAGTCCGCTGCTTCATGCACCCGCCTGTCGATCTCGGCCTCGTCCAGCCCCATGTTTCTGGGGCCAAAGGCGATATCCTTATAGCAGGTCTCCTCAAACAGCTGGTACTCCGGGTACTGGAACACCAGACCGGTGAGGAAACGGAATTCCCGGATCTTTTCCGGCTCGGCCCACAGGTCACGGCCATCGATGATGATGTGGCCGCTGGTGGGCTTGTTCAGGCCGTTCATGTGGGTGATGAGGGTGCTCTTGCCGGAGCCGGTGGCACCGATGATGCCCACAAAGTCTCCCTCTTCCACCTCAAAGCTCACGTCATCCAGCGCGGTGACGGCATTGGGCATTCCCGGGTTATAGACATAACTCAGGTGATCTACTTTGATAATGCTTCCCATCTTCCGTCCCCTCCCTTACTTCAAAAGCTCATACAGAGCCTGTGCGCACGCGCCGGTGTCGATGATGCCCTCGGGCATGGGGATGCCGGCCTTGACCAGCTCATCCCGCAGCTCGGCAGCCTGCGGCACATCCAGCCGCAGGGCGCGCACCTTTTCGGTCTGGCTGAACACCTCTTTTGGGGTGCCCTCCATGACCACATTGCCCTTGCTCATCACCAGCACGCGGTCGGCCTGAGCAGCTTCTTCCATATAGTGGGTGATGGACACCACCGTGATTCCCATGTTCTTGTTCAGATGGTGGATGGTCTGCATCACCTGCTCCCGGCCCCGGGGATCAAGCATGGCGGTGGCCTCGTCCAGGATCAGGCAGTCGGGCCGCATGGCGACCACGCCCGCAATGGCAACGCGCTGCTTCTGGCCGCCGGACAGGTTGTGGGGTGCACGCTCCCGGTACTCGTAGATGCCCGCCATCTTCATCGCTTCATCCACGCGGCGGCGCATCTCCTCCGGCGGCACGCCCAGATTTTCCAGCGCAAAGGCGACATCTTCCTCCACCACGGTGGCAACGATCTGGTTGTCCGGGCTCTGGAACACCATGCCCACGGTCTGGCGGATATCGTAGATCTTGTCCTCGTCTTTGGTGTCCATCCCCTCCACCAGCACAGTGCCGCTCTCCGGCAGGAGGATGGCGTTGAAGTGCTTGGCCAGCGTGGATTTTCCACAGCCGTTGGCCCCCAGCACTGCCACAAATTCGCCCCGCTTCACCTCAGCCGACACGCCGTTCAGGGCGTAGTCCGGCTGTTCCGGGTCATAGCGGAACTTCAGATCTTTCGCAGTTAAAATCGTTTCTTCCATAGGTTTTCTCTTTCCGGTGGTGCGCCCTTCTCAAAAGGGCTGTACCCCATTCTTGGTTCTTCTTCATTTTTTCAGAATAGCTGCCGTCAGGACACTCCCCCAGTCTGCTTCGCAGACAGCCCCCTCTGAGATGGGGCCTCTGGCGCAACCGAGAAGTTTTCCGGCAAACGGTCAACGTTCCCGCCATGCCAAAGGCTCCCTCCCCGAGGGAGCTGGCACGGCGACAGCCGTGACTGAGGGAGTTCATTCTTCCCAAATGGCCGTTGCGCCGCAGGGCACAACGCCGCCGGTGGCGGAAACGGGCAGGCCGATCTCATCACAGCTGGTCTTGCCGCCAAAGCGGGGCACCAGCGTGGTCTTGAGCATATACTCCATGACCGCGGGGGACAGGCCGGTGGTGTAGCTGTTGACCGCAAAGAAGAGGGGCGTATCGCTCAGCACTTCCTCGCACTGGCTGATGAGCTCGTAGATGCAGTCCTCCAGCTTCCAGATCTCGCCGCCGGGGCCGCGGCCGTAGCTGGGCGGGTCCATGATGATACCATCGTAGGTGTTGCCCCGGCGCTTTTCCCGGGCCACGAACTTGGCGCAGTCGTCCACCAGCCAGCGGATGGGCCGGTCCGCCAGACCGCTGGCCACGGCGTTGTCCTTGCCCCACGCTACGATGCCCTTGGAAGCATCCACATGGCAGACAGTAGCGCCCGCAGCGGCACAGGCCAGCGTTGCGCCGCCGGTGTAGCCAAACAGGTTCAGCACCTTGACAGGGCGGCCTGCCGCACGGATCTTTCTGGCGTACCAGGCCCAGTTGACGGCCTGCTCCGGGAACACGCCGGTGTGCTTGAAACCGGTGGGGCTGACGATGAGGGTCAGCTTGTCCTCGCCCTCACCGCAGGAGATCTTCCACTTCTCAGGCAGACGGCGGCGGTACTCCCACTCTCCGCCCCCCTGATTGGAGCGGTGGTAGATGGCATCGGCCTTGGCCCAGAGCGGGCTCTGCTTCTCGGTTTTCCACACCACCTGCGGGTCGGGCCGGATGAGGATGGTCTCTCCCCAGCGCTCCAGGCGGTTGCCGCCGGTGGCATCCAGCAGCTCGTAATCTTTCCAACTATCTGCAGGGCGCATAAGCGTCCTCCTTTCTCTCTTCAAACGGCTCAGAACAGGCTCTGCTGGCCGTTGTCCTCCGGGCTTCCGGTCTCGGGGGCTTTCAGGCCCAGGTGCTCATAGGCAAGGCGGGTGGCACAGCGGCCCCGGGGGGTGCGGGTCAGAAAGCCCATCTGCATCAGGTAGGGCTCACACAGGTCCTCCAGCGTCACGGCCTCCTCGCCCAGCGCCGCCGCCAGCGTTTCCAGGCCCACAGGGCCGCCGTTGTACATCTCAATGATGGCGCGGAGCAGGCTGCGGTCCAGCTCGTCCAGACCCAGCGCGTCCACGTCCATCCGCTTCAGGCTCATCAGGGAAACATCCCGGTCGATGATGCCATCCCCCAGCACGGTGGCAAAGTCGCGGACACGCTTCAAGAAGCGGTTTGCCACGCGGGGGGTGCCCCGGCTGCATTTGGCCAGCTCGTAAGCGCCCTCCGGGGTGATGGGCTGGTCGAGGATGCCCGCCGAGCGCTGGATGATCCGGCTCAGCTCATCGGGGCTGTACAGCTCCAGCTTGAGCAGCACACCGAAGCGGTCCCGCAGGGGGCCGGTGATCTGGCCCGCACGGGTGGTAGCGCCCACCAGCGTGAAGCGGGGCAGATTGATCCGGATGCTCTGGGCGCTGGGGCCCTTGCCGATCATAATATCCAGCGCGTAATCCTCCAGCGCCGGGTAGAGCACTTCCTCCACCTGCCGGGACAGGCGGTGGATCTCATCAATGAAGAGCACATCGCCCTCCTGCAGATTGGTCAGCAGGGCGGCAAGGTCGCCGGGCTTCTCAATGGCCGGGCCGCTGGTGATGCGGATCTGCACCCCCATCTCGTTGGCGATGATGCCCGCCAGCGTGGTCTTGCCCAGGCCCGGAGGGCCATAGAGCAGGATGTGATCCATGGGCTCGCCGCGCCGCTTGGCGGCTTCCAGATAGATTTTCAGGTTCTGCTTGACCTTGTCCTGTCCGATGTAGTCCTCCAGATGCTGCGGGCGAAGGCTGTTTTCCTCGTTGTCCGCCGCCGTTAAGCCGGGCTGCATCATTTTTGCGCCATAGAGCGCGGTTTCGTCCTGCATGGATTACCTCCTGCCTGCCATGCCCCGCAGGGCCAGCTTGATGATTTCTTCCACGGGAAGGCTTGCGTCGATCTTGGAAACGGCCAGGGCGGCTTCGCTCTGGCTGTACCCCAACGACACCAGCGCCGCAATGGCCTGCCCGGCTCCCTGTGCGGCGGGGGCGGCAGTGGCCGCGCCCACATCCTCGAGGTTGATGCCATCCACAAAGCCCTTTGCTACCTTATCCTTCAGTTCCAGCACGATGCGCTGGGCCAGCTTGGGGCCCACGCCGGATGCTGCCTTGAAGGCCTTGTGGTCGCCCGCCGAGATCGCCAGCGCCACCCGGTCAGGCTCCATGACGCTGAGAATGGCCAGACCCACCTTGGGGCCCACACCGGAAACGGCAGTCAGCAGCTCAAAGCAGCTCTGCTGCTCCTCGGTGGCAAAGCCGTACAGGCTGATGTCATTTTCGGCCACGCTCATCACGGTGTAAAGGGTGGCTTCCCGGCCCACCCCGGGCAGTGCGCCCGCAACGCTGGTCGGGCACTGTACATAGTAGCCCACCCCGCCGCAGCTCACCACCACGGCGTTCAGGGTCTTTTTGATGATTTTTCCGGATAGACTGTAAATCATAGTTTTCCTCCAGCAGCCTTCCCCTCTCAGTCTCGCATTCGCTCGCCAGCTCCCCCAAAGGGGGAGCCAAAGCATCGAATTGGGCAGCTGCTACTGTACTCATCCACTGATGCCAAAAGCCGCGATCGCCTCTCCCTTCGGGAGAGGTGGCAATGCGCAGCATTGACGGAGAGGGCTCAGATCGGCCCAACGCCCCTTCTTGCAAAGCGGTTCAGCTGGTTGCCGTTGGTATGGCAGAAGGTGATGGCCATGGCCAGTGCATCGGCGGTATCATCGGGCTTGGGCACAGCAGGCAGATGCAGCAGGATGCGGGTCATCTCCTGCACCTGCTTTTTCACGGCCTTGCCGTAGCCGGTAACAGCCTGTTTCACCTGCATGGGGGTGTACTCGTAGATGGGGATGCCCGCCTGCGCCGCCGCCAGCAGGATAACCCCGCGTGCCTCGGCCACGCCGATCACTGTGGTCTGGTTGTGCTGGTAGAACAGCTTTTCGATGGCAAGCACCTCGGGCTGTGTCCGCTCAATGACCTCCCGGATGCCGGTGTAGACCTCGTCCAGCCGTTGCTCAAACGGCACCCCGGCATCGGTGCACACGGCCCCGAAATCCACCGGTGCAAACCGGTTGCCCGCATAGTCCAAAACGCCCCAGCCCACGATGGCGTAACCCGGGTCGATGCCCAAAACTCTCATTCTGCGATACCTTTCCTATTATAATCAATGTATTATACCACAAACCGGCGTTCAGGGCAACGGAAACACCTTGGGGCGGTTTACAAAATGTGCGCTGGGCGGCTGATTTTCCATTCCCGGCAAACCAGGCATCAAAAAGTTTGCAGAATTTTCAAAAAAGGGCTTGCTTTTTGCCCGGCGGTATGATATCATAATCAAGCTGATTGCGGCACAAACAGAATATGGACGGTTAGCTCAGCTGGTAGAGCATCTGCTTGACGTGCAGGAGGTCACAGGTTCGAGTCCTGTACCGTCCACTCGTGGAAAAGAACCATCGACTTCGGTCGGTGGTTCTTTTTGTTTTGCTGGCGCTTTGCGGGATGGTGTGGTATACTCGGCTTAGTTCAACAACTCGGAATTTGGAGATATTGTGTATGAAAAAGAAAATGTTATGCCCTATAGTAATTGTGATTGCATTTTTAATTTGCTGTATCGTATATTTCAAGCCTTTATCACTTTCAGATGTTGCAGAGGCTGACAACCAGATGAAAATGATATACAGCCAGATTGGAGTAGAAAATGGTGAGGCATACATTGATTCTGTGAATTACCAGGATATTACCATAGACCAAAAGAATGCCATTCTATCTCTGTTAGATAAATATACTTACAGGAGAACAGTAGGTACACTATTTTCAAATGGGTCTACATCCGATTTAGGGAACAAAACACTTTCTATTTATGTGTATGATGATGATTTGCTGATCAACAGTGTATTTGCGACATCATCAGGGAAAGTTGTCATCAATGAAAAAACTTATAATATGGAAGACGCTGAACGGTTTATTGAGCAAATGATTGAAATAATGAACTAAGCAGACAACTTACAGTTTGCCGTACTCGTTCCTGGCAGGGTTTGGAGCAGGCATGCTCCAACAAGAGCACTTCTTCAACTCACATGAGTTGAAGAAGTGAAGTCCCGGATGGACCATCCTCCACCCGAGGATAAGAACCATCGACTTCAATCGGTGGTTCTTTTTGTTTTGCTGGCGCTTTGTGGGATGGTGTGGTATACTCGGCTAAGTTCAACAACTCGGGATTTTCTCAGGAGGCTATAAAAATATGATTGGAAGAATTTATCACGTTGGATTAACAGTTTCTGATTTGGATCGCTCGATTGCTTTCTACAGAGACATCCTTGGTCTTGAGTTTCAAGGAGAAATTTTTATGGAAGGCAAAGAAACCGATAAAATGTTTCGTAGAGCAAATTGCAAAGCAAGAGTTGCTTATTTGAATGGCTCTAAGGCTATTGAAGCACCACCGGTCGAACTGATTCAGTTCGTAAACAGCGAGATCCATAAAGAACAATCAGACTTGTTTACGACATCCATCTCGGAAGTATGTTTCTATACGGATGACATTGATTCTGTCTATAATATCCTTATCGAAAATCATGTGGAGTGCTTATCTGAACCGCAGTATTTCGACTTTAGAGCAAATGGATTTGGGGAGAGTCGAGCTTTTTATTTCAGAGACCCGGATGGTATTATCCTTGAAATGATGCAGCCTCTTTGATAAGAAATTATAGGTATAGGAAATTGCCAACTTCCAGTTTGCCATACTCGTTCCTGGCAGGGTTTGGGGCAGGCACGCTCCAACAAGAGCACTTCGGAAACTCGCAGGAGCTTGAGAAGTGAAGTTCCGGATGGACCATCCTCCACCCGAGGACAAGAACCATCGGCTTCAATCGGTGGTTCTTTTTGTTTTGCTGGCGCTTTGCGGGATGGTGTGGTATACTCAGCTCAACAAATCAAACTCTGGAGAATGACTATGCAAAAGATCCGTACTGCCACCTTTGAAGATCTGGATGCCATTGCTGCCGTGGAGGCGGCCTGCTTTCCGGCTGCGGAGGCGGCCACAAAAGAAGAATTTGCCGGGCGGCTGGCCCATTATGCCGACCACTTCTGGCTGCTGTTCGAGGACGAAAAGCTCGTCTCCTTTGTGGACGGCTTTGTGACCGATACCCCCGACCTGACAGACGAGATGTACGCTGACGCTTCCCTGCACGATGCCCATGGGGCGTGGCAGATGATCTTTGGGGTGAACACCCTGCCCGAATACCGGAAGCAGGGCCTGGCCGGGCAGCTGCTCCGCCGGGCCATCGCCGATGCAAAGGCTCAGGGCCGCAGGGGGCTGGTGCTCACCTGCAAGGACAGGCTCGTGCACTATTACGCCGGCTTCGGCTTTGTCAGCGAAGGCGTTTCCGGCTCCACCCACGGCGGCGTGGTGTGGTACCAGATGCGGCTGACCTTCTGAACTTCCTACAAAAAGCAGCGCCCCCGCCTGCCGGAAACACCGGTGAGCGGGGGCGCTTTGCATTTGCTGGGAGGATATGGTCTACCTGCACCACTGGGCAAACTCTGCGTCTGTGCACTTGACGTAGTGGCTGCCCGGAGATCTGACACGACGCACCCGAGAGGCTCACAGACAAAAAAGGAGCCCGCTGTACGAACACAACGGGCTCCTCCTGGTTCTGATCTTACTTCGCGTACTCGATGGCGCGGCTCTCGCGGATGACGTTGACCTTGATCTGGCCGGGATAATCGAGGGTATCCTCGATCTTCTTGGCGATCTGGCGGGCCAGCAGGATGACCTGATCATCGCTGATGACATCGGGCTTGACCATGATGCGGACTTCACGGCCGGCCTGAACGGCAAAGGCCTGCTCCACGCCCTCAAAGCTGGAAGAGATCTCCTCCAGATTTTCCAGACGCTTGACATAGCTCTCCACGTTCTCGCGGCGGGCACCGGGACGTGCGGCGCTGATGGCATCGCAGGCCTGAATGATAAAGGCCAGCGGGGTCTTGGGCTCCACGTCGCCGTGATGGGCCTCAATGGCATGGATGATCTGGGTGTTTTCCTTGTACTTGCGGCAGATATCCACACCGATCTGGACATGGCTGCCCTCGATCTCGTGGTCAAGGGCCTTGCCGATATCATGCAGCAGACCGGCACGGCGGGCCAGCGTGACGTTCACGCCCATCTCGCCTGCCAGCAGACCGGCCAGCCAGGCCACCTCCATGCTGTGGGTCAGAGCGTTCTGGCCAAAGCTGGTGCGGTACTTCAGGCGGCCGATGAGCTTGATGAGGTCGGGGTGCAGGCCGTGGATGCCAAGTTCCATCACGGCGCGCTCGCCCTCCCGCTTCATCTGCAGCTCAAGGTCGTGGCGGCACTTCTCCACCGTCTCCTCAATGCGGGCGGGGTGGATGCGGCCATCACCGATCAGGCGCTCCAGCGTCATGCGGGCAACCTCGCGGCGGGTCTGGTCAAAGGAGGACAGGGTGATAGCCTCCGGGGTATCGTCGATGATAAGATCCACGCCGGTGGCAGTTTCCAGCGCGCGGATGTTGCGGCCCTCACGGCCGATGATACGGCCCTTCATCTCGTCGCTGGGCAGGGGCACCACGCTGACGGTGGTCTCGCTGCAGTGGTCAGCGGCGCAGCGGCTGATGGCCTGACCGATCATGTTTCGGGCGATGTTATCGCAGTTTTCCTTCAGGTCGGTCTCGTAGGCAGCCACACGGACAGCCTTCTCGTGGGTGAGCTCCTCGTCCACCTTGTGCAGCAGCACTTCGCGGGCATCCTCCTGGCTCAGGCCCGCCAGGGTCTCCAGGCGCTCCATCTCCTTGGCACGGATGGCATCCACCTCAGCCAAGCGGCTGTCGGCCTCCTCGTGCTTTTTCTTGAGCTCTTCTTCCTTCTTTTCCAGGGCTTCGGTCTTGCGGTCCAGCGCATTTTCCTTCTGGTCAATGCGGTTCTCCTGGCGGCTGATCTCAGCACGGCGCTGCTTGATCTCCTTGTCGGCCTCTGCCTTCTGGGCATCGACCTCGGCTTTCAGACGGAAAGCCTCATCCTTGGCTTCCAGAACAGCTTCTTTTCGTTTTTGGTCAGCGGTCTTGATTGCTTCGTTCACCAGGCGGGTAGCCTCGGCTTCTGCGCTGCCGATCTGTGCCTCGGCAGTCTTTTTACGGTTGTTGTAACCAATAAAATAACCCGCGCCGGCAGCAACAGCAGCAACCACGACCACGATCAACAGAATGATCGGGGACATCGTGTTCACTCTCCTTACAATTAAAGTTCAAAATTAACTAAAATCTGGAGACGCTGCCGCGCAAGGCGTGGGTCAACAATACAAAATCAAGCTCTCAACAACAAAACAGACAACAGCACCGCACAAAAAGGGCATGTTTGCCCCTGCGGCCTGATGCAGCTTTTTTATCTACAAGGTTTTCATATAAAAACGGGCAGATGAAGCCCCATTGAACTTTGGTTGTGGAAGATCCCTGCACGCAGCGTCATGGATTCCATACTACTTCTTATATTACGAAACATTTGGTACAATGTCAAGTAAAGTGAAAGGAATTTTCTAAAAAAACAGCCATTATTCCAGATACATCCGCCGCAGCCGCATCAGACGGGCGGGGGTCAGGCCGTATTCGGCTTCAAGATAGGCATCGGTGGTGCCGTACTTTTTGCGGATGGTGTCCAACACAAAGGGGGCAGACTCCGGGTGGACACCGGCAATGCCCTGATAGAACTGCTTCTGTTCGGGATGCGCCTCGATCTCCTCGGCATGGGCGGCCCAGATTTTTTCCAGCTCCGGGCGGCGGCAGACATTGGTCCGGACAAAATCCTGACAGATCGTTTCATCGGAAGCGCCCAGCGCCAGCAGGATGAGCATGGCCGCCACGCCGGTGCGGTCTTTCCCGCCGGAGCAGTGGAACAGGATCGGCGTTTCGCCCGCCTCCAGCGCCCGGAACAGCTCCTTGTAGGCCTTATTGCGGAAGAGCATCTGCTCATACATGGCATCGGCGAGGTTATGCTCCTCATCCTTCTTGCCCTTGAGCAGCTTTTCAATGTCCCCGGGAGAGAAGGAGATCTCGCTTCCGTCCGGGTGGCAAAGCCCGCAGATGCGCACCAGCCGCGCGCCATCGGGCACATAGTCAGGCTGCTCCGCTGCCTCGGACTCGCTGCGCAGGTCAAGGATGAGCCGCAGGCCCAGGCTGTCCAGCAGCTTACGGTCAGCCGCCCCGGTCAGCAGTCCGGTGGGAATGCCGCGGTAGATCTGCCCCCACTTGACATGCTTGCCCTCGTCGGCCTCGTAGCCGCCCAGCTCCCGGAAGTTGTTTCCGCCCGCAAAGGGCAGCTGGGTGCCCGGAGCCGGGTGCTGCGGTGCCGCCTTGGGGGCGGCGCTGGACAGCACCGGGAAGTTGTAGAAGGGCTTTGCCGGGCGGCCCCGCCGGGGCGGCAGGGATGCCGCTCCCCCGATGACCTCCATCAGGTAGCCCCGCAGCAGGTCAAGATAGGCCGAGTTGTGGTCGCGCCGCTGCACCATCGAGACGCAGAGGGGCGGCAGATCTTCCAGCAGCACGTCACGCACCCGGTCCAGCTCCCGCCGTGCCCCCGGCTCGTAGCGGGTCAGGCAGGTGCAGAGCTGCTCCTGCACCAGATAGTACGCCTGATAGAAGCTGGGGCCGATCTCCGCGTTGGGTGCAAACCCCTCCCTGGCGCAGGCATCCCACAGGGGGCTGAACAGATCCTGCCGCAGGCTGGGCAGCAGCACCCGCTGGCCCCGCAGAGCCGAAAGCGGCACCCGCTCCTTCTCCCAGAGGGGATGGCCGCGCGGCACCAGCAGGCAGGCCGGGTCGGCCCGCAGGGTGGTGCGGGCCAGCACCGGGGCCGCCGTGCCCAGATCCATCACAAGGCCCGCGTCCAGCTCGCCCTGCTCCACACCATCGGCCACGGCATCGTTTTCCAGCAGGCGGAACCGCATCTCAATGTGGGGGTACTGCTGGCGGAACTTGTCCAGCTGGGTCTCCAGCCCGGGCAGGTAGTCCGGCACCAGCGAGACACTGATGCCGATGCGCACCGGCTGGGCCGACTGGATCTCCGCATGGAGGGCCGCCTGCATCTGCTGGAACTGCTCCACCACCGGGGCCGCATGGCGCTGCAAGCTCAGCCCCCGCTCGGTGAGCGAGAGCTTGTGGTGGGCGCTGACGAACAGCGGGCCGCAGAGCTCGGCTTCCAGCGCCGTGATGCTCTGCCGCAGGGCCTGCCGCGACAGAAACAGCCGCTGTGACGCGCGGGTATAGTTCATTTCTTCGCACAAAACCAGAAAATAGTGCAGCTGGCGGATATCCATGGGTTCCTCCTGAAGGGTGGTGTATCAATAGATTAAGGATACCGCCTTTTTGCCCGCTTGTAAAGGCCGCATGGGCAAAAAGTCCCTCCCGGATTGACACATCCCGCCGCATGGTGTAGACTTCAAGCAGCAGAATTTTTCTCCCCGAAGAGAAAAGCTCCATCAAACACACAGAAAGAAGGTATTTTCCATGAAAGTCATCGCTACTGAAAAAGCTCCCGGCGCGATCGGCCCCTACTCCCAGGGCTTCATCGCAGGCGGTTTCGTCTACACCTCCGGCCAGATCCCTGTGAACCCCGCAGACGGCACTGTGCTCGAGGGCATCGCCGCCCAGACCGAGCAGAGCTGCAAGAACGTGGGTGCGATCCTGGAAGCCGCCGGTTCCGGCTACGACAAGGTCATCAAGACCACCTGCTTCCTGGCCGATATCGCCGACTTTGCCGCCTTCAACGAGGTCTACGCAAAGTATTTTACCTCCAAGCCCGCCCGCAGCTGCGTTGCCGTCAAGGATCTGCCCAAGGGTGTCCTGTGCGAGATCGAGGCCGTGGCAGAGGCGTAAGCTCCCGAATTGCACCAGCTTTGCGTTCTCCCCTTTACAACGCTCTGAAATTGTGCCATAATTTACTGTATTAAAGGGAAAGCCGTTCCGGTGCCGCAACTCGGCGGCGGAGAACGGAAAGAGAGGGGTAAACTGTTATGAGCAAAACGATGATCCCGCAGAACTACACACCCGCGCTGAACCTGTACGACACCCAGCGTGCCATCGGCACCGTGAAGCGGCTGTTCGCCGACACCCTGTGTGCCACGCTGAACCTCTACCGCGTGTCGGCTCCGCTGTTTCTGGAGGCTTCCACCGGCCTGAACGATGACCTGAACGGCGTGGAACGCAAGGTCACCTTTGACATCCGGGACAGCGGCATTGAGGCACAGGTGGTGCAGTCGCTGGCAAAGTGGAAGCGCAAGGCCCTGAAGGACTACGGCTTCCGCGTGGGCAAGGGCCTGTACTGCGACATGAACGCCATCCGCCGGGACGAGGAGCTGGACAACCTCCACTCCGTTTATGTGGACCAGTGGGACTGGGAGAAGGTCATCCGCAAGGAGGACCGCAGCGAGGCCTACCTGAAGAACGTGGTGCGCTCCATCGTGTCGGCCGTCTGCGCCACCGAGATGAATCTGCACGCCATGTTCCCCCAGCTGCAGGATCTGCCCCTGCACACCCCCAACGTAACCTTTATCACCACCCAGGAGCTGGAGGACAAGTACCCTGACCTGACCCCGAAGGAGCGCGAGAACGCCTTTGTAAAGGAAAACGGCACCACCTTCCTGATGAAGATCGGTGCTCCCCTGAAGAGCGGCAAGCCCCACGATGGCCGCGCCCCCGACTACGATGACTGGGACCTGAACGGTGACCTGCTGTTCTGGAACGAGCCCCTGCAGTGCAGCTACGAGCTGAGCAGCATGGGCATCCGCGTCAGCCCCGAGAGCATGGACCGGCAGCTGACCATGGCAGGCTGTGACGACCGCCGCACCCTGCCTTTCCACAAGGCAGTGCTGAGCGGTGAGCTGCCCTACACCATCGGCGGCGGCATCGGCCAGAGCCGTCTGTGCATGCTGCTGCTGGGCAGCGCCCACATCGGCGAAGTACAGGCAAGCGTCTGGGACGAAGCCACCCGCGCGGCCTGCGCAAAGGCCGGGATCCCCCTGCTGTAAGCAAAACACGAGAAAAGGCTCTCTGCCAAAACCGGCAGAGAGCCTTTTTTGCATCTCAGCTTCTGAAAAGCAAGCCCACATTTTTCTTTTTGCGGCGATTCCCGCCCAGCCGCCAGACAAGCCAGGCATAGAGCAGGTTCATGGCCAGGATGGCCGCACACCACAGCACCGTCTGCCGGGTGGTCTGCTGATAGACCAGCAGGAACGGGTAAGGCCCGGTGATGAGCCGCTGGTAATTGGCCCAGAGGGCCACAGAGCCATAGAGCATCGTGGGGACCAACGCCAGCGGAACGCACCGCGCAGGCAGCTTTGGCTCCCGTTCCAGCAGGACAAAGGAGACAAAGGCACACAGCGGGTTGAGCAGGTGGTGGTAGAGCATGGAGCTCTCGGTCAGCAGAAATACCACGCCGCCCTGGTCGGCACAGTAGGGCCCCAGCACGAACACCACGGTCAGGAAGGTCATGGTCAGGCAGCAGGTGGCAATGTACTTGAGTGTCTTGACCCAGCGGGGCAGCTGCCGCCCCGTGAACAGACAGATCACCTGACACACCGCCACCAGCAGGCAGACAAAGAACGCAAAGACATTGGAGTTCTCGGTGTAAAAGGTGAAGGTCTGGCTGCCCACCGCTTCCCAGGTCATCCGGATGGCCACCGGCTCCCACCGCACGATGCAGAGGTTCAGGAAAATGGAACAGAGAATGGCGATCTTCTTGATCATTTTGCGGTATTGATGAAGCTGCGGTTGTCCCACAGGTACTTGATGCCGGAGATGGCGGTGGCAATGGCCACCAGCCAGCACAGCCAGTAAGAGAGGAACACGCAGTCAGCGCCTATCATAACGGAATTGCCCCAGGTCAATGCGGTGCCGAAGTAGTAGAAGATGATGGTCAGCATCTGCAGCACGGTCTTGACCTTGCCCCACATGTTGGCGGCGATGACCTTGCCGTCCTTGGCACCGGCGGCCACCATCCGCAGACCGGACACGGCAAACTCACGGGCCAGGATGATGCAGAGCACCACCGGGCTGCACACGCCGTCCCGCAGCATGTAAATGAAGGCCACGGTGGTCAGCATCTTGTCGGCCAGCGGGTCGGCAAACTTGCCAAAGTCGGTGACCATGTTCCACTTGCGGGCCAGATGGCCGTCCAGAAAATCGGTAAAGCTGGCCGCGGCAAAGATGATGCCCGCCACCAGATACCAGGTGGGGTTGAAATCTTCCGTGCCGATCTGGGTCAGGGAAACGAAGACCATGAACACCGGCACCAGAATGATGCGGGTCAGGGTGAGCTTATTGGGCAGATTCATATAGATTCCTCCAATTTGTTATTTTGCAACCGTGCCATACAGATCGTAAAGGTCACTGTCCTCCACCAGCACATCATAGAACTGGCCGGGGTAGAGCGGCTCCTCGCTGGAAACGCAGACATTGCCGTCCACCTCGGGGGCATCGCCGGTGGTGCGGCAGAGGTACAGGCCGCTCTCCTCGTCGATGCCGTCACAGAGCACACGGACGGTCTGGCCCACCTTTTCGGCCTGTTTCTGGGCCATGATGCCGGTCTGGATCTGCATCACCAGCTCAGCGCGCCGGTCCTTGGTCTCCTGATCGATCTGGCCGTCCATCTTTGCGGCCACGGTGTTCTCCTCGGCAGAATAGGCAAAACAGCCCAGACGGTCAAATCTGACCTCCTTGACGAAGTTGCACAGGTCCTCGAACTGCTCCTCGGTCTCGCCGGGGAAGCCTGCGATCAGGGTGGTGCGCAGGGTGATGCCGGGGATCTCCCGGCGCAGCTTGCCGATGACCTCCAGCAGCTCCGCACGGGTGGAGCGGCGGTTCATGTTTTTGAGGATGGTATCGTTGCAGTGCTGGATGGGCAGGTCAAGGTAAGGCACCACCTTCTCGTTCCGCTTCATGGCGGCAATAAAGTCATCGGTGATGCGCTCCGGGTAGGCGTACATGATGCGGATCCACTCAAGGCCCGGCACCTTGTTCAGCTTGTCCAGCAGCTCACAGATGCTGCCGGGCTTGCCCCAGTCCTCGCCATAGGCGGTGGGGTCCTGGGCCACCACGATCAGCTCCTTCACGCCCTCACCGGCCAGCCAGCGGGCCTCGGCCACGCAGTCGGCCAGATCGCGGCTGTGCAGCGGGCCGCGGATGCCGGGGATGGCGCAGTAGTGGCAGCGGTTGTTGCAGCCCTCTGCGATCTTTAAGTACGCATAGTGGGCAGGCGTGCCGATGACACGCTTGCCGCCCAGCGGGAAGTCCTTTTTGGCACCGTAGCTTTCCAGATGGTTCTCACCGTGGAACAGGCGGGCCACGATGGTGTCAATGGCCTTGTTGGAGGCACAGCCCACCACAGCATCCACCTCGGGGATCTCCTCCTCGATCTGGCTGCGGTAACGCTCGGCCAGGCAGCCGGTGACGATGACCTTCAGCTCCGGGTTCTGCTGCTTGTAGGCGCAGGCCTCCAGAATGTTCTCAATGGCCTCGGTCTTGGCGCTCTCGATAAAGCCGCAGGTGTTGACCAGAATAACATCGGCTTCACCCAGATCGGCCACCGTCTCGTGACCGGCCGAAAGCAGGATGTGCACCATCACGTCCAGATCGACCTGGTTCTTGGGGCAGCCAAGGGAAATACATGCAATTTTCATAAAAAGGGATACTCTCTTTCCTGTTTGTCAAATCTCCGTTGTATAACCTCTCCGTCATTGCTTCGCAATGCCACCTCTCCTAGTAGGAGAGGCCTTGGCAGTAAGGGAGAAGTTTCCCGTTTTGCCAAGGGCTCCCCTACTAGGGGAGCTGTCGAGCGGATGCGAGACTGAGAGGTTATACAACGGATCACTTATTCCTCTTCGATTCGCCGAATGGCTTCCTTAATGATGGAATACGAAAATCCCCGCCGCTGCAGGGCCGCAATGACCAGATCCCTGCGGCCCGCTTCCAGCTTTTTGCGGTAATGCCCTTCCACCAGAGCGGCGGCGGCCTCCAGCTCCGGGTCCTCGCCGGAAGCATCGGGGGTGTAAACAGCATCCAGCGCCTGCTGGATCTCGCCTGCGGCCAGACCCTTCTGCCGCAGATTCTGGGCAGCGGCGCGGCGGCTCTTTTTTGCCGCCAGCAGGGCGTGGGCACAGGTCTCGGCATAGCGGGCATCGTTGATATACTCCCGCTGCACCATCTCTGCCACCACGGCGGCACTGGTCTGCTGGGTATAGCGGCGGTTCAGCCGCTCATACAGCTGGCCAGAGGAAAGCTCCTGCCCGGCCAGCAGCTCCATGGCCCGGGTGCGGGCCTTGGCGGCATCGGTAGATTTTTCCTCTTCGGCCAGCGGGCGGCGGCCACGGCTGTAAAAGGCCATTTACTCTTCCACCATGATATCCAGCTCACTCTCGCTGCTGCGGGCGGGAGCCTTGACCACCGGCTCCTTTGCTGTGGCAGGAGCTGCCGGTTCCCCCTCTGCAGGGGCGGCAGCAGCCTTGCCCCCCGGGCGGCGGGTGGCATAGAGCTTGTCGGCATTGGCGCGCACCTGACCCTCGATATCGTTGGCGATCTCGGGGTTATCGCGCAGGAACTGCTTGGCATTGTCGCGGCCCTGACCCAGGCGGATATCGCCGTAGTTGAACCATGCACCGCTCTTCTGAACGATGCCCAGCTTGACACCCAGATCGATGAGCTCACTCATCTTGGAGATGCCCTCGCCGAACATGATGTCGAACTCCGCCTCACGGAACGGAGGAGCCACCTTGTTCTTGACGATCTTGGCGCGGGTATGGTTGCCGATGAACTGGCCGGAAGAATCCTTCAGTCCCTCCACGCGGCGGATATCGATGCGGACAGAGGAATAATACTTCAGGGCGCGGCCGCCGGTGGTGACCTCGGGGTTGCCGTAGACCACGCCGACCTTTTCACGCAGCTGGTTGATGAAGATGCAGACGGTGTTGGTCTTGCCGATGACGCTGGTCAGCTTGCGCATGGCCTGGCTCATCAGGCGGGCCTGCAGGCCCACATGGCTGTCGCCCATCTCACCCTCGATCTCGGCGCGGGGCACCATGGCGGCAACAGAGTCCACAACGATGGCATCAATGGCACCGGAGCGCACCAGCGCCTCGCAGATCTCCATGGCCTGCTCACCGGTATCGGGCTGGCTGACCAGCAGGTTGTTGATGTCCACACCCAGCGCCTCGGCATACACAGGGTCCAGCGCGTGCTCCACGTCGATGAAGGCAACATCGCCGCCCTTCTTCTGGGCTTCGGCCAGAACATGCAGGGCCAGCGTGGTCTTACCACTGGATTCAGGGCCGTACACCTCAATGATGCGGCCCCGGGGCACACCGCCCACGCCCAGTGCCAGATCCAGGCCGATGCTGCCGGTCGAGATGGCATCCACCTGCATGGCGGCGTTGTCGCCCAGCTTCATCACAGCGCCCTTGCCGAACTGCTTCTCGATCTGGGCCAGTGCCGTGGCCAGCGCATCCTTCTTGGCACCGGGATCGGTCTTCTGGGTCGCCGGGGCAACGTTGTTGTTCTGATTTTTTGCCATAGTGTCATGCTCCTTTGTCATCTGTTCCCGGCGCGGTGCGGCCAAACGCAGGCGCGGGCATTCCAATTCTTTCGGTACTAGTATAACACATTTTACAGATATTACAACAGGAAGTTGTAGATATTTTTATTGTTTTCTCGCCATCACACAGCGGTCATTGCCGCCAAAGTCTTTTCTGCACACGATATCCGTCCACCCGTTGGCGGCAAGCAGGGCCGTTACAGCTTCCCGCTGCTGCCAGCCGATCTCCAGGGCAAGGGCACCGCCGGGGCGCAGAACTTTCTGGTAGTGTTCCGCAATGGCGCGGTAAAATACCAGCCCATCCTCCCCCGCTTCCAGCGCCATGGCAGGCTCCTGCGCCACCTCGGGCTGCAGCGCGCCCATCTCGGCGGCGGTCAGGTAAGGCGGGTTCGACACAATGAGGTCGAGCTGCCCCTCCGGCAGGGTCTGCCAGTAGGTGAACAGATCCCCCTGCACCGGGGTGATGGTCAGTACCGGGGAGAGATGGGCGTTCTGCTCCAGATAGCGGTATGCCGCAGGGCTCTTCTCCAGACTGGTGACCTGTGCCGCCGGGCAGAAGCGCTTCACGCCCAGCCCCAAACAGCCCGTGCCGGCGCAGAGGTCGAGCACCCGGGGTGCCTCCACCCCAGCCAGCATTCCGGCGGCGGCTTCGGCCACCACCTCAGTATCGGCCCGGGGGCAGAGCACGCCGGGGCCGACAGCCAGCTCAAAGTCGAGGAAGGGCCAGCTGCCGCAAAGGTACTGCAAAGGCTCCCGGGCCGCGCGGCGGGCCGTCAGGGCTTCCAGCCGCTCGGCCTGCTCTGCGCCCAGCGGAGCATCGGCAAGGCGGGCATCCCCGCCCGCTGCCAGCCGGAAGAGCTCGGCCGCGTCAAAATCCGCGTCGGGGCAGCCTGCGGCGCGCAGGCGTGCCTCCACCTCCCGGACTGCTGCCCGGGGCAGCATCCCTGCGGTTACCATCTGCCGTCCTCCGGGTCCTCGGGCAGGACCGGCGTGACGGCGGCAATGGCCACCTCGATCATGCTGTCGTCCGGCTCAAACACGGTCAGATGCTGCACCCAGATGCCGGGCTGCCGGATGATGCGGGTGGCAATATTGTCCGACCGGCCGCACCACTTGAGCAGCTCGTAGCTGATGCCCATGACCAGCGGCAGGAGCAGCAGTTTGAACACCACCCGCAGGCTGGTGCTGGACCAGGGCAGCACGCTGTACAGGAACACGCTGACGATGACCACCAAAATCAAAAAGCTGGTGCCGCACCGGGGGTGGAAGCGGGTATATTTGCGGACATTCTCCACCGTGAGGGGGTCTCCAGCCTCGTAGCAGGCAATGGTCTTGTGCTCTGCTCCGTGGTACTCGAACACCCGGTGGATCTCCTTCATCCGGGAGATGGCGGCCATGTAGGTCAGGAAGATGGCGACCTTGAGCACCGCCTCCAGCACCACCTTGGCCCAGCGGCCCAGCGGCACCAGATGGTTCAGGCCACCCACCAGCACCGTGGGCAGAACAGTGAAGAGCAGGATGGCAAACAGCCCGCCGATCACGGCAGCTGCCGCCAACATGATATCTTCGGCCTTTTTGCCCAGATGGTCACCCACCCATTTTTCAAAGGCGGTCTCCTCTTCGGCGGGGTCGTAGTCGTCCCCCATGCTCACCTGTGCCGAGTACATCATGTACTTGTATCCCATGATCAGGCTCTCGATCATCGAGATGGCTCCCCGCACCAGCGGGATCTTCGTCCACACGCCGTGAGCAGGGGTTGGTTCGACCTTGGTCTCAATGGTGCCATCGGGCTTGCGGACGGCACAGCAGATGTTTTTCGGGCCCCGCATCATAATGCCCTCCATCAGGGCCTGCCCGCCCACACTCGTCTTGAAGCGTTCCTTGTTCGGTTGATTCATTGGCTCTCCTATGGGGCGCTGCGGCCCCTCTCTATCGTAAAAACTGCCCCTCTATCTTACCAGATAAATATGGACAATCTCTTATCGTTTATAGATCGGCAGGCCCAGGGTGACCACTGTGCCCCGGCCCAGCGTACTCTTGAGGTCCATGGTGCCGTCCAGTGCGGTCATAATGGAATCCACCAGCGCAAGGCCGATGCCGCTGCCCCGCACCGAGTTGCTGCCCTTGTAAAACTTGGTCTTGACGTTTTCCAGATCCTCCGGCGGGATGCCGCGGCCCTGATCGATGATCTCGATGAAAGCTTTGTACTCACCCTGCCAGATCTTGACCGTGATGCGTCCGCCGGGGGCCGAATACTTGATGGCATTGTCCAGAATGTTGATGAACACCTGCCGCAGGCGGTCGGGGTCGGCGTAGACCGGAATCATCTCCTCCGGCTCCGCATAGGCCAGCAGAAGCCCCTCCCGCTGGATGCGCGCTTCACAGAAAAGGACAGCGTCCGTCAGCTCGGCCACAAGGTCCAGGGGGCGGCACTCCATTTTCAGGCGACCATTCTGCAGGCGGCTGAAATCCAGCAGCTCCTCCACCATGTTGTACAGGCGGGCGGTCTCGTTGTTGATGATCTCCAGCCCCTTGCGGTAGTTCTCATCGGTGGGGTCATCCAGGGTGCGCAGGGTCTCCACCCATCCCCGGATGGAGGTGAGCGGCGTGCGCAGCTCATGGGAGACCGAGCTGATGAATTCGTTCTTCATCTTCTCCGTCTCTTCCAGTCCCTCGGCCATCTGATTGATGGTGCCGCGCAGGCGGTCCACCTCGTCCCGCTCGTCACCGGTCACAGGCAGGCGGACATCCAGTTCTCCCCGGGCGATGCTGGCGGCGATCCGCTCCACCTGCCCCAGCGGCACCACGATGCCCCGCACAAAGTACAGGCCGGAGGCCACTGTAAAGCCCAGAATGGCCGCCACCACGATCAGGCTGACGATGAAAACGCTCTTCAGCTGCGCCTGCACCAGCGTCAGGCTGGTGACAAGGCGCATGGCAGCCACGTCCTCGGCCGCATAGGGCACCAGACTGCACACGGCCATGACCGTTTCCCCGCTGGCGGTGCGGTAGATGGCCACACCCACGCCGTCCGGGGCATCCTGCGCCTTGTTAAAATCGTCCTGCACCACGATGCCGTCCGCACCTGTGCCGCTGGACGAGGCGATCACGCCGCCGTAACCGTCCAGCAGCATGAACTCATATTTGTCTTTATCCGCAAACTGCTCCACCATCCGGCGCAGGGCCACACTGCGGTTGGCCGCGGTCTTCTGGGCCGTGTCGCCGGTGTACATTTTCAGCTGACCGTTGATGGAGGAAAAACGCCGCATCATGGTCTGCTGGACGCTGTTGTAGTAGCTGCGGCTGAAGTTGTACACGAACATGCTTTCCACCAACAGCACCAGCAGCACCGTCAGGAACAGGCTTCCCCGCAGCCAGCGGTGGGTAATCCCACTGCGCATTGCTTTTCCTCCTTTCTGTCAGTAATCCTGGCTCTCCTATTGGGAGAGCAGTCGAGTACAGCGCAACTGAGAGGTTTTTCTTTACTCCTCCCACCGGTAGCCGTAGCCCCACACTGTCATAATGTGGGTGGGGTGGCTGGGCTCATCCTCTACCTTCATCCGCAGGCGGCGGATGTTCACATCCACGATCTTCACATCGCCGAAGTAGTTCTCGCCCCACACGCCCTTCAGGATCTTTTCCCGCACCAGCGCGATGCCGGGGTTGTGGAAGAACAGCTCCATGATCTGGAACTCCACCTGGGTCAGCTCGATCTGCCGCCCGGCCTTGAGGAGAACACGGCGGTTCTCATCCAGCACAAATTCCCCGCTGACCAGCGTGGTGGGGGCATTTTCGTCTGCAGCGGAGCCGCCGCCCGAGCGGCCCACCCGGCGGCAGAGGGCCTCCACACGGGCCAGTAGCTCACTGACACTGAAGGGCTTGGTCATATAGTCATCCGCGCCGATGGACAGGCCGCGGATCTTGTCCTGCTCCTGCCCCTTGGCACTCAGGATGATAATGCCGATCTTCTGGTCGGTGCGGCGGATGGTCTCGCAGAGCGAGAACCCATTCATGCCGGGCAGCATCACATCCAGAATGGCAGCATCACAGCCGGGTTTCTGCTCCAGCAGAGGCAGGGCGGCTTCGGCGCTGTCGGCCTCCACCGCCTCCATCCCCGCCAGCCGCAGGTTCAGCGCGATCATCTCGCGGATGCTGGCTTCATCCTCTACCACAAGTACCTTGACCATCTAAGACCTCCATATTTTTCTGCCTTCTCCCTCTGCCCAAGAGCACACGGAGAAGCATTTCACCTCAGAACATCCAGCCTGCATCCGGTAAGCTTCTGCAAAACTGAGCGGCATCATCAATTCAACCGGTACAACGACCGGGACAGTCGATAGCTCTGATCCTTCAGCACCACGTCCGGCCCGAACCTGGCCTGCATCTGGCGGGATGCCACCACGCCCAGACGGGTCCAGCCCGCCGCGCTCTCGCTGGAAGGAACCAGGCGCATGGTCAGCACCAGCTTGCCCTCGTCCACGGTGTGCAGCTCCACAGCTTCCTCTCCCTCAGCGCTGTCAGTGAGCATCAGGTTGCCCTCCCACTCGGCAGGCAGCTCAATGTAGCAGCTGCTCTCCTCGTCCAACAGGCCGAAGCTCTTTTCCGGCTCCGGGCTGGTGTAGTCCATCCAGACGATAAAATCCATTCGTCGGCTCTGGCTCAGGTTCAGCAGGCCCGCTTCGTCAGGCTGGGTGGGGATCTCCACGATGCCGTCGCCGTCCAGATCCCGGCTGACCAGCGTGGAGACATTGCGCAGGGACGCATTGTACAGCTCACTGGTGCTGATCTGCTCCGCGGGCAGCATCTGCTGGCTTTCCTCATCGAAGTAGAGCAGCACCGTGGCCAGATTGTTGCCTGAGAGGCCGGTCCAGCCGTCCAGCACCAGATAGCGCTTTCCATCCGCTCCCAGGCCCGCCGCCACAGCGGCGCAGCCCGAGAACTTATCTGCCGAAAGGCCCATGACAGCCACCTGCTGGAACATCCCGTCCCGGTCAACGGTCAGCAGCTCGATCTGCACCCCGCCGTCCTCCAGCGTGGACATCAGGATCAGATCCTCGTTGCCGCCGCCGGTGATATCCTCCACCAGATACTGCTCATAGGACTGTTCCAGAATGGCATTGACCGTGCCGTTCTCGTAGGAGTACACCGCCAGATAGCTGTCCCCCTGCGCGGCGAGGTACCCCACCACCAGCTGGGTGGCGGCACCATCCTGCAGCTGTGCCAGCCGGACATTGTCCACTGTATCCGCCAGACCCTCGATGCTCTGGCGGACCTGCCACACGCCTGCGGCATCCTTCTGCAAAAATGCAATGCAGACGTTGGAGCTCTGAGCCGTGGTGTAGAGAACAGCGGCATCCTGCTGGCCGTCACCATCCAGATCCTGCAAAAGGAACGGCGAGAGCAGCTCCCCCTGCATCGGGTATTTCAGCTGGGCGCTCTCCCCCAGCCATTCGTTCAGGGCATTTTGCAGTGCACCGTAGTCGCCCGGAAGGCGCGGGGCACGCAGCAACTCCTCCACCTGCACATTTTCCGACATCGGAAGGCCGCACGCCGAGAGCAGACCCATCATGCAGCCTGCACTCAGCACCAGAAACCGTCGTCTTTTCAACCGCCGCCCCTCCCTTCTGTGGAAAATTCGCAAAGTCGTGCAGAAATACAGTACAATTATAGCATTCTTGCCCCGCCATCACAAGCCCCAGCTGCTAACGCCCAACCGGGCAGCGCGGCATTCCCACGCAAGTGAAACGGGCCATTCCATCGCCCGCCCTACTGCCTGCGGCAGCAGGGTCCCACCCCAGCGGACACTTGCTTTGGGAACACCCCGCTGCCCGGGCCACACGATGCAAAAAAGGCCCTTTCCCCGAAGGGAAAGAGCCTTTGTTACACTGTTTGAACAGTCAGAGTCGATCAGACGAGCTCCAGAACTGCCATCTCAGCAGCGTCGCCGCGGCGAGCGCCGATCTTGATGATGCGGGTGTAGCCGCCGTTGCGGTCAGCGTACTTGGGGCTGATCTCATCAAACAGCTTCTTTGCAACATCTTCCTTGGTGATGTAGGCGTAGACCTGACGCTTGGTGTGCAGGTCGCTGGCCTTACCCAGGGTGATCATCTTCTCGGCCATGGAACGAACGTCCTTAGCGCGAGTGACAGTGGTCTCAATCTTGCCATTCTCTAACAGGTAGGTGACCATAGCGCGCATCATAGCGTTGCGGCTGTCGCTGGTTCTACCGAGCTTTCTGGTACCGGGCATCCCGTTTCACTCCTTATTATTTTAGTTACTCATCGTCTGTGTTCAGCTTGAAGCCCAGGGAGTCCAGCTTTGCCATGACTTCTTCCAGGCTCTTGCGGCCGAGGTTACGGACTTTCATCATCTCGTCCTCGCTCTTGCTGACCAGATCCTCCACCGTGTTGATACCGGCGCGCTTCAGGCAGTTGAAGGAACGGACGCTCAGATCCAGCTCTTCGATGGTCATCTCCAGAGCCTTTTCCTTATCGTCGTTGGTCTTCTCCACCATGATCTCCGTACCGGCAGCCTCATCGGACAGGTTGACGAAGAGGTTCAGGTGCTCGGTCAGCACACGGGCAGCCAGAGAAACGGCTTCCTGTGCATTGATCGTGCCATCCGTCCAAACCTCGATGGTCAGCTTGTCGTAATCGATGGCCTGTCCAACGCGGGTGCTCTCAACGTTATAATTCACCTTGAGCACGGGGGTGTAAATGCTATCGACGGGAAGAGTGTTGATATCGTTCTTCTCGACGATGGCCTGCTTGTTGCGCTCTGCAGGCACATAACCGCGGCCCTTATCGAAGGTGAGCTCCATGACGAGCTTGCCGCCCTCGCCCAGGGTTGCAATGTGCCATTCAGGGTTCAGGATCTCAATATCGTCGCCCTGCTTGATGTTGTCCGCAGTAACCTCACAAGGGCCGACTGCCTCAACACGCACTGTCTTCGGCCCGTCGGTGTACAGCTTTGCAGCAATACCCTTCAGGTTCAGGACAATTTCGGTAACGTCTTCCTTGACGCCCTCAATGGTGGAGAACTCGTGAACCACGCCGTCGATCTTGACGCTGGTCACGGCGACACCGGGCAGAGAGGAAAGAAGCACACGACGCAGGCTGTTGCCCAGTGTGATGCCAAAGCCACGCTCCAGAGGCTCCGCCACGAATCTGCCGTAGCGGCCGTCCGGGGACAGGCTTGCCGTTTCGATTTTGGGACGTTCAATCTCCATCATATCTATGCCCTCCTTGTCAAACCGATGTTGCCATCGGCCCATTATTAAATTCTTTTAAAAAGAATGCGAAAGGTCGCCATCCAGAAGGAAGGCCTCCCCTTCTTAATGGATTACTTGGAGTACAGCTCGACGATGAGGTGCTCTGCAACTTCGTAGTCGATGTCGCTGCGCTCGGGGAGCTTGGTCACAACACCCTTCAGGGTGCCGGCCTCACGGTTCAGCCAGGAAGGCAGAGCCACAACGGGAGCCTCGGGGCCAACGAGCTTTGCGAACTTAGCAGAAGAGCGGCTGGACTCACGAACTTCGATCACGTCACCGGCCTTGACCTGGTAGGAAGGAATGTTGACCTTCTTGCCATTGACGGTGAAGTGAGCGTGGCTCACCAGCTGACGAGCGTCGCGGCGGGTCTGAGCAAAGCCCAGGCGGAACACGACGTTGTCCAGACGGCACTCCATGATCTGGAGCAGGTTCTCACCGGTCTTGCCGGGGCGAGCCTCAGCACGCAGGTAAGCATTGTGGAACTGCTTCTCCAGAACGCCGTAGATAAACTTGACCTTCTGCTTCTCCTTCAGCTGAGATGCGTACTCAGACTGCTTCTTGCGGACATTGCCGTTGGAGTTGCGGGTGGTATTCTTCTTTGCATAGCCCATGACCGCAGGAGAAATGCCCAGGGCCTTGCAACGCTTTGCGATAGGCTGCGTATTCTTTGCCATAATTCAATTTCCTCCTTCGATCAGACACGACGGCGCTTCGGGGGACGGCAGCCGTTGTGGGGGATGGGAGTCACGTCCTTGATCAGGGTGACTTCCAGGCCGGTAGCCTGCAGCGCACGGATAGCGGACTCACGGCCAGCGCCGGGGCCCTTGACGTAGACTTCAACAGTCTTCATGCCATGCTCGATTGCAACCTTGGCTGCGGTCTCGGCAGCAGACTGGGCTGCGAACGGGGTGCTCTTACGGCTGCCACGGAAGTTCAGGGAGCCAGAGGAGCACCAGGACACTGCATTACCCTGCAGGTCGGTGATGGTAACGACAGTATTGTTGAAGGTAGACTGGATATGAGCCTGACCAGCAGCAATGTTCTTGCGCTCTTTCCGCTTCATGCGGACATTTGCGCCCTTCTTGGCGTTATTTGCACTTGCCATTTCTCAAATCCTCCTTACTTCTTCTTGTTAGCGACAGTGCGCTTGGGACCCTTGCAGGTACGTGCATTGGTCTTGGTGCGCTGGCCGCGGCAGGGCAGATTCTTGCGATGGCGGGTGCCACGGAAGGACTGGATCTCAACCAGGCGCTTGATGTCCAGAGCAACGTTGCGGCGCAGGTCGCCCTCAACGATGATGTTAGCCTGATCGATGTAGTCACGGATCTTAGCCTCTTCTTCCAGAGTCAGGTCCTTGACGCGGGTATCGGGGTTGATGCCAGTTGCTTCCAGGATCTTGTTAGCAGTGGTCTGACCGATACCGTAAACGTAGGTGAGACCCACCTGAACGCGCTTCTCGCGGGGCAGGTCAACGCCGGCAATACGTGCCATAGTAGTATCCTCCAAAATCATCCCATGTCAGTGTCGGGGTCTGCGCCGGGACTCTACGCACTTGACCCCCAGGCGCCCGAATTAGCCCTGGCGCTGCTTATGCTTGGGGTTCTGGCAGATGACCATCACGCGGCCTTTGCGGCGGATGACCTTGCACTTTTCGCAGATGGGTTTCACGGAAGGCTTGACCTTCATGATGTTGAACCTCCTTTTGGTTGATGCCCTGGCACTTATTTGGAGCGCCAGGTGATGCGGCCCTTTGACAAGTCATAGGGCGACATTTCTACGGTAACCTTGTCCCCGGGCAGGATACGGATGAAATTGGTCCGCAGCTTGCCGGAGATGTGCGCTAAGAGGATGTGCCCGCTGGGAGTGAGCTTCCCGGTGTTCTTATCCTCGCTCAACATTTCCACCTTAAAGATGGCGTTGGGCATGGCTTCACGCACGATGCCTTCGATCTCGATAACGTCTTCTTTAGACAAGCTATTTGCCTCCTCATTGGATCTGCTCAGTTTGCCATGAATTGACGGACAGGCGGCGATAACCGCCACATACTTCTTCTCCTGCGGCACAAAATCCGCAAAGTGGGCAGAAAATCCCTGTCCACCGAGAAAGCATCTGGCTGTCACGGCCATTTATAGATTATACACCTTTTGCAATGGATTTGCAAGTGTTTTTTCCGTATTTCCGATAAAAAATTCTCGCATTTTCAAACCGGCCGTTTCCCCGCCCCGGTTTTGCGCTTCTCCACCGGGAAGATGAAAATTTTTCACCAAAACTTGTCAGAATTGCACAAAGGACCTGCTCCGGATGCAAAAAGACCTCCCGTTTCCGGGAGGCCTTGGGGGATGCTGTACCGGTCTGCTTACTTCAGGCAAAAGGTCTCGGGATCAAAATCGGGATCATCCCAGAAGCGGGTCATGATCTCGGTGTGATCCTTCAGGATCGCGTTCGAGTGCTCGAAGTGCGCTGCCAGACCGCCGTCCTTGGTCTTGACCGTCCAGCCGTCCTTGGCCTGGGTGATCTTGCAGTCGTACTGACAGATCATAGGCTCAATGGCAATGGTCATGCCGGGCACAAGGCGGGGGCCGCGGCCCTGATGGCCGTAGTTGGGCACCTCGGGGTCCTCGTGCAGTTCACGGCCGGTGCCGTGGCCCACAAACTCCCGGACCACGGAGAAACCTGCGTCCTCGCAGTAGCTCTGCACCGCATAGCCGATATCACCGATGCGGTTGCCGGCCTTTGCCTGCTCGATGCCCTTGTACAGAGCTGCCTTGGTCACATCCAGCAGGCGCTGTGCTTCCAGGTCGATCTTGCCCACCGCATAGGTGCAGGCGTTGTCGCCGTTGAAGCCATCGACCTTTGCACCGGTGTCGATGCTGACGATGTCGCCCGGGCGGATGACGATATCATGCGACGGGATGCCATGGATGATGGTATCATTCAGGCTGATGCAGGCCGTTCCCGGGAAACCGTACAGTCCCTTGAAGTTGGGGGTACCGCCGTGCTTTACGATGAAATCGTAGATCAGCTTATCCAGTTCCCAGGTGGTCATGCCAGCCTCAATGTGCTGGCCGCCGTACTTCAGGGCAGCTGCGCTCAGGGCATTGGCCCTGCGCATTCCGTCCAGTTCTTTCGCATTCTTGATTTGGATCACGATTATGCCTCCAGTGCCTTCATCACTTCAGCGGTCGTCTCCTCGATGGAGGGGCAGAAGGGGATCACGGCCAGCTTGCCGCGCTCACGGTAGAACGCCACCAGCGGCTCGGTCTGCTCGTGGTAAGCCTTCAGGCGATCCAGAACGGTAGCAGGCTGGTCGTCCTTGCGGATGACAGTCTTGCCGCCGCACAGGTCGCACACGCCCTCGACCTTGCTCTTCTTGTTGATGATGTGGTAGCTTGCGCCGCACTTCTCGCAGACGCGGCGGCCGCTCATCCGCTCCACGATGACATCGTCCGCCACAGACAGCTCCAGCACCTTGTCAATGCGGATGCCCATGGTCTCGATGGCCTCGGCCTGAGCGATGGTGCGGGGCACGCCGTCCAGGATGAAGCCGTTGGCGCAGTCGTCCTGTGCCAGGCGTTCCTTCAGGATGCCGATGATGACCTCATCGGGCACCAGAGCGCCAGCGTCCATGAAGCTCTTTGCCTTCAGGCCCATCTCGGTGCCTTCCTTGACAGCAGCGCGCAGGATGTTGCCGGTGCTGATGGAGGGGATGTTCAGCTTTGCGCAGATGATCTCGGCCTGGGTGCCTTTGCCCGCGCCGGGTGCGCCTAACAGAATCAGATTCATAGGTATTCTTCCTTTCCTCTATCAAAGGAGCCTTTTTTGATGTTTGAAGGAACTAACGCCCCTTCAAAGCAAAAAAGCACTGAAAAGTACGAGCATGCTCCCCTTTCCAGTGCTTTCTCACATCAGTGCTTTTGTTTTAGATCAGCCAAGGAAACCCTTGTGGTTGCGCATCGTCATAAAGCTGTCGAGGCTGCGGGTGGTATCAAGTGCCACACCAACCACGATCAGCAGGCTGGTACCGCCCAGCTGGATGCTCATACCGGTCAGGTTGCCCAGAATGATCGGCAGTACAGCCACCGCAGCCAGGAAGATGGCACCCATGAGGGTGATCTTATTCAGGGTGCGGGTCAGGAAATCGCTGGTCGGCTTGCCGGGACGGAAGCCGGGGATCGAGCCGTTGTTGCGGCGCAGATTGTTGGCAATCTCAACGGGGTTGTACTGGATGGCCACATAGAAGTAGTTGAAGGCCAGGATCAGCAGCAGGTAGATCACGATATAGAGCAGCGACGTGTAGTTGAAGGTATGGAAGAAAGCATACCAGAACGGATGTGCTGCCTGATCGATCTGCAGGAAGCTGCCGATGGTGCCGGGGATCGAAACCATCGCGGAAGCGAAGATGATGGGCATCACGCCGCTCATGTTCAGCTTCAGGGGCAGGTAGCTGTTCTGCCCGCCCATCTGCTTGCGGCCCACCACACGCTTGGCATACTGGATGGTGATGCGGCGCTCAGCGTTGGTCATAACAACGATGAACACGATCACCACCAGTGCCAGAACCAGCAGCAGGGGCAGCAGGATATAGAACCGGGTCTCGCCTGCAGCGGCGCGGGTCAGCAGACCCGTGACGGTGGTGTAGACACCGGACCAGTTGGAAACGATCGAAGAGAAGATCAACAGAGAGATACCGTTGCCGATACCCTTGTCGTCGATCTGCTCACCACACCAGGTGATCAGCTGCGCACCTGCGGTAAAGGTGGCAATGATAACAACGGCGGTAAAGATACCGGCCGCGCCGCTGGTGTACTTCAGTGCGCCCATTTTGCGGATCACGAAGTAGTAGCCGAGGCTCATCACCAGAGCGATGACACCGCCGACATACCGGGTGATCTGCTGCATCTTCTGCTGGCCGTCGGCTTCCTTCGCCATGTTTTCCAAGGCGGGGATCGCAACGGTGAGCAGCTGCACAATGATGGAAGCGTTGATATAAGGCGTCACACCTAACGCGAAGAGTGTGCACCGGGACAGGGCACCACCGCTCATCATATCGAGATACGAGAGCATATTGCCGTTGGAGAACATCTGGTTCAGTGCAGAACCGGTGATGAACGGAACGGGGATGGCGCTGCCCAGACGATACACCACGAGGATCGCCAGCGTGAACAGGAGACGATTTTTAAGCTCGGGAATCTTCCATGCGTTACGGAATGTCTGGAACACCTTACATCACCTCAGCCTTTCCGCCTGCCTTCTCGATTTTCTCTTTGGCAGAAGCGGAATAGGCTGCGGCCTTGACGGTCAGAGCCTTGGTCAGCTCGCCGTTGCCCAGGACCTTAACACCGTCCAGAGTCTTCTTGACCAGACCCTTTGCCTTCAGAGCCTCGGTGTCAACGACATCGCCAGCATTGAAAGCTGCTTCCAGGTCAGCCACGTTAACAATGGCGTACTGGGTAGCAAAGATGTTGTTAAAGCCAACCTTCGGCAGGCGGCGTGCCAGAGGCATCTGGCCGCCCTCGAAACCAGCGTGCTTCACGCCGGAACGGGCCTTCTGGCCCTTGCTGCCGAAACCGGCAGTCTTGCCATTGCCGGAGCCAATGCCGCGGCCCTTGCGGGTCACAGCCTTGTTTGCACCGGGAATAGCGTGCAGTTCATGAAGTTTCATTATGCGTATACCCCCTGCTATTAGGCTTCGGTGACGCTGAGCATAAAGCCGATCTTTGCGATCTTGCCCTGCGTAGCGGCATTGTCAGGCTGAACGGTAACGTCGCCCGGCTTCTTCAGGCCCAGGGCCTCAGCGGTAGCGATCTGCTTAGCGCCGCGGCCGATCAGGCTCTTCTTCAGCTCGATCTTGAGCATCTTATCTGCCATGGTTTGTTACCTCCTTAACCCAGAATCTCACTCACGGTCTTGCCGCGCTTCTCAGCGACGGACTCCGCGCTGACCAGGCCGCACAGACCTGCGAAGGTAGCAGAAACAACGTTGATGGGGTTGTTGGAACGCATAGACTTCGCACGGACGTCCTTGATGCCAGCAGCCTCAATGACGGCACGCACAGGGCCGCCGGCGATCATGCCGGTACCGGGTGCAGCCGGCTTGAGCAGAACGGCACCTGCGCCGTACTTGCCGACGATCTCGTGGGGGATGGTGGTGCCCTTCAGGGCAACCTTGTGCATGTTCTTCTTTGCAGCAGCCTCGCCCTTGCGGATTGCCTCAGGCACTTCGCCAGACTTGCCGATGCCATAACCGATGGTGCCCTTGCCGTCGCCCACGACAACCAGAGCGGCAAACTTCATGATGCGGCCGCCCTTGACAGTCTTGGAAACGCGGTTGATGGAGACAACCTTGGTGATCATGCCGTCGTCTTCACGGTTTCTCATAGCCATAATGTGTTTCCTCCTCTCATTACAGCTTCAGGCCGCCCTCACGGGCGCCATCAGCCAGGGCCTTAACACGGCCATGATAAACGTAGCCACCACGGTCGAACACGACCTCGGTGATGCCCTTTTCCAGAGCCTTTGCTGCGACCTTCTTGCCGATCTCAGCTGCGGCCTCGACGTTGCCGCCGAAACCATTGAAGTCCTTGTCCATAGTGGATGCAGACACCAGGGTCACGCCCTGCTCATCATCGATGATCTGAGCGTAAATGTGCTTGGCGGAGCGGAAAACATCCAGACGGGGACGTGCTGCGGTGCCGCTGATCTTGTTGCGAACGCGGCGATGACGACGAAGACGAGCTTCGTTCTTGTCGATCTGCTTAACCATTGTCTTTCACTCCTTACCTTATTTCTTGCCCTTGCCGGCCTTGCCTTCTTTGTGCTTGACAACCTCGCCTGCGTAGCGGATGCCCTTGCCCTTGTAGGGTTCGGGCGGCTTCTTGGCGCGGATCTCGGCGGCGTACTGGCCCACCTTCTGCTTGTCAATACCAGTGACAGAGAAGTGGTTGGGGTCCTGCCACACGATGGTGCAGTCCTCGGTATCGGGGACATTCACCTGGTGGGAGAAGCCCAGGTTCATAACCAGGTTGGAGCCCTGCTTCTGGCAACGCAGGCCAACGCCCACGATCTCCAGCTTCTTCTCGTAGCCGTTCACAACACCGTTGACCATGTTAGCGATGTTGGTACGGGTCAGGCCGTGCAGGCTGCGGGCCTGGGGATCGTCATTGGGGCGGGTGACCAGAACTTCATTGCCCTCGACCTTAACGGTCATCAGGGGGTGGAAGTTGGAATTCAG